>JAILOW010000015.1 GCA_024690635.1 Butyrivibrio sp. | reverse complement strand
TTAACTTCCTCTTTTGCCTGATCAATATTCATGTTATCTCCAATCCTACATGTATAGCTTAAGTGCCCAGTCAGGCACCTTGTCATCCTCGTAATCCGAATCCTCTATAAAAACAAAGGCTGTGTCGTAGTCCGTGGGCTTATCAGGGAACGTCCCGTAGCCATCGGTAAAATAGATAAGACCCTTTAAGTTTTCAAAATAGCTACCCCTTCGCAGCTCTTCAACCTTTTCAAACACCGGCCGAAAATCTGTGCCGTAGCCGCCTTCCACGTGGATACCCTCAGAGTATTTTTCCATGTCTTCCGGCGATGTGATCACATCCACCTTCTGGACCTGGTCGTCGCACTGAACCACCACGATCTTTATCTTTTGAAAAAAGTTTTCTCCAGACAGCAGCATTGATCCCGTTTCGTTAAGGAATTTCTGCACCATCTCGTCCTGACAGGAAGCAGAGGTGTCTATTGCGATCACCAGCTCCTGGACCTTTTTTACCTCGCGAAACTCATTCTCCTCGATAAGCGGCATATCCCCGTAGGTATCAAGCCCAAAGGCGTACATCCCGTAGTCAAAGGAGTCAAGGTCTATTCCGCCCTCTTCTCTTAGTACCTTAAACCGGTCAAGAAACTCCTTGTAGGAGCGCCTGTTTGTATTCTCAAACTTAAGTATCCAGGAGAGCTTTCCCATCTTGTCGCTCTGATTTTTTCCAATGGTCTCTATCTCAGTTTCAAGGCGCTTTGCCTCTTTGTCCCAGTCCTTCTGCCTGTTTCTTATCTTCTGAAGCCGGCGGGGATTTATGTACTTCTCACTTTTCTTCCCATCACTATCTGGCCCGTTTGGTATATCCATATCATCTGGAAGATCAGGCTTTTCCCTGTCATCATCTGACTTATCATCACTTTGCCCATCTTCCATCCTCAGCCAAAATCCATGGTCATCTAAAAAGAACTCCCTCTCAAGCTTTTCATATTCCCTCTCATCTGGCATATTTGCCTCATCAGAAAAGAAACGGTAGATTTGCTCAACCGTAAGTACCTTTAGCTCTTTTGTCAAAAGCGCATACCAGCGGTCCCGAAAGTCGCTGCTGACCCGGTAGATGCACTGATAGTCCATGTCATCAAGGATAGACTCCACCACAATGTCCGCGCACAGGTCAAAAAGTCTCGTGTCCTCATACCTCTCCGAGGTGTACATGTGCCTGAAAATGCAGTGAAGGAGCATGTGGATATATGTGCGGTTCAGCTTTCCTGGCTCCTCAACAAAAAGCCGCAATATATACGAAGGGTTGAAGCGAATGCTGACTGCATCCGTGCCAACCCTGGTGGTAGAAAGATCCATCTCATAGGAGAGGCTAGAAAGCGCAGCTCCCATGAATCTCATATCCATATATAGTTCAGTCCTTGCTGCATTAAGCACCTTAAGCCCAAGGTCGTTCAGTTTTTCTCTCATACACCCTATTATGGCTATTAAAAAAGACTATCGCAAGATAAAAAGCGATAGTCTTAATGTTTTTCATCATACAAGTCCGTTGATAATGATTATAAGTATCAGCACCGGCAGGACGAAGCGAAGGTAGTTTCGTATCCAGCGGGGCATTTTTGTGCCCTCTCCTGTATTTACTTCCTCAAGGTAGTTATCAAAGCCCCAGCCAAGACCTGTTACGCAAAACAGGAGGATCACCAGCGCTCCGATCGGAAGGATAAGGTTACTTACCAGAAAGTCCTCAAAGTCCAGAATGTTCTTGCCTCCCATGAATGTAATGCCGCTCCATTTGTTAAAGCCAAGAACACAGGGAAGAGACGCAAAGATCATGAAGATGCAGTTTATCACGATAGACGCTGTCCTTGTGAGCTTGAAGTTGTCCACAAGGCAGACAATGAGGTTTTCGAAAACTGCAGTCACAGTTGAAAAGCTTGCAAAGCTCATGAATACGAAAAACAGTGTTCCCCAGATCCTTCCAAGGGGCATGTTGATAAACAGCTCAGGGAGAGTCACGAAAATAAGTGATGGTCCCTGTTCAGGTTCAACTCCAAAGGAAAAGCATGCTGGAAAAATGATGATACCGGAAAGGATAGCAACCATGGTATCCAGCGCGCTGATCCTCATGGCTTCGCCGCTAAGATCCCTTTCCTTGGACATGTAGCTTCCGAAGACTTCAATTGAGCCCATTCCGATACTTAATGTAAAGAACGCCTGGTTCATGGCTGCTGCCAGTACCTTGTGGATTCCTATCTGCGCAGCTTTTGAGAAATCTGGCCAGAGAAAGAATGTCAATCCCTCTTTTGCTCCAGGAAGCATAAGGCTGTGGACAGCCAGAACTGTTATAAGCCCAAGAAGCCCAAGCATCATAAACTTGTTGACCCTCTCAAGGCCATTCTGAACTCCAAAGCTGAGCACCAAAAATCCTATAAGTACAGTGATTATTGTAAAGATCCCCATCTCGACAGGGTCTGCCATAAGTCCGTCAAATGCGGCCTTGGCACTGCCATTTTCAAGATGCTCAAATTCTCCTGTGGCAAATTTATAGAAATAGTCAAACATCCAGCCTGCCACTGTGGTGTAATACATCATAAGAAGATAGTTTCCTATCATTGATACCCATCCGTGAAGGTGCCAGAATGAGCCCTTCTTTTCAAGGGCCTTGTATCCGTTTACCAGTGTGAGCCTGCTCTTTCTGCCCACAGCCAGTTCCATTGTCATAACGGGAACACCCATGATGATCAAAAATAAAAGGTAAAACAAAACAAAGACAGAGCCACCATTCTGCCCTGCCACATAAGGAAACTTCCAAACATTTCCAATTCCGATAGCACAACCTGCGCTGACCAGAATGAATCCGAGCCTTGACCCGAATCCTCCTCTGTTGTTCTCACTCATATCAAAATCCTTAAGCACTTTAAATTCTAGCTGCAATGACAGCTAACGAAGATTATAACATCTATCGTCAAATATTCAATTATCAAAATGCTGATTCATAGATGTGAACAGCCCCCTTGGTACTGGAAGCCAACAAGTAATCAGAACTCAAACTTCATAACATTGGCAGAGTCATTATCATTGCTGCCACCTTCTTCCATGAGAACCGCCGTTACCTGCGTAAGTCCAAGCTCTACGGAGCATGAAATTGCCGCATCAATAATGCTATCTGAAAAGAGCTCTTTTCCCCCGCTGTATTTCAAAAGCTCTCTTATGGTACTTATTGCGGAGGCTGGATTTTCTTTTGCCATTTCGATATAT
>JAILOW010000137.1 GCA_024690635.1 Butyrivibrio sp. | reverse complement strand
CGTAATAGACGGAGTGCAGAGAAAGCTTATGATAGAACGTCCCGTAAAAAAGATCCTGGCAGCTCCTGGGCCATCTTGTTGATATTCTCTGCGATTATGTCAAACTCATTCCTTCCGGGAATGACAGATACATCCTCTGCCCTCGCATTAAAATTACCCTTTGCAAGTTCCTCAGTAGCTGCCAGGATCTTTTTTACGGGACGTTCTATCATAAGCTTTCTCTGCACTCCGTCTATTACGCAAAAGATGAAGCTCAAAAAAAGAATATTGAGGAATGTCAGGATCGCATTTTCCTGAATCTGCTCCCTTGTGAAATCAAAAGAGCTGAGAAACAGGTAAAAACTGCAGGTCACGACAAATGCTATCAGCACAAAAATGATCACATATCTCTTCAACGAAAAAATACTGGTGGTCTTCTTTTCCATTATTTCTCACTCCTTAGGTACAGCCTTGTAGCCCAACCCCCGCACTGTGACGATCTCAAAATCATCGCATTCCGCAAACTTCTCCCTGAGCTTGGTCATATAGACATCAACTGCTCTTGGCGTCGCATCAGAGTCAACATCCCAGAACTCATCCATGAGCTGACCTCTTGTAAAGGTCTTTTTGGGAAAAGAAAGGAGCTTGAATATTATGTTAAACTCCCTCTGGGTGAGTGGAATCTCCTCGCCTTTAACGGTAACCACATGCTCATCTGTGTCCATGACAAGACTCCCTATCTCAAGTCTTTTGGTGTTGGCAATTCCCGCCCGGCGAAGGAGCGCTCCCACATGAAGAGTCAGCTCCTCAAGGTTTATCGGCTTTACCATATAATCATCAATTCCCGCCATAAAACCCTTTTGCTTTGCTTCAAAATCTTCTCTTGCAGTCATGAACAATATTGGAATATTTTCATTAAGCTTTCTGACTGTTTCCGCGAATTCAAAGCCATCAATTCCCGGCATCATTATGTCAGAGATGATAAGGTCAAATGTCTTTCCATACATCCTGTCATAGGCGTCATTGGCATTCAGGCACCCTTCTGTCTCATACCCTTTTGCTTTAAGATATTCGCAAACTGTCTTATTAAGATCGTTATCATCTTCAACTATCAGTAAATTAAACAAACTCTAACACCTCCTGATATGTTTTTACGATAATATCGTATCATAGAAATGTTAGAGTTTTGTTGCTGAAATTGATTTCGATATACTTTTATGCGATCTTTCCTGAGGCTTTAAGCCACTCGACCTCATCACGGATCGTCTCGCGGTATGATCTTGTATGATAACCAAGCTCCCTCCTTGCTTTTGAAGAGTCAAAAGCGTTATTTCTTGCCAGGTTATATACAGAGAAGGTTGTCATGAGCGGCTTCGTTCCGCGGATCTTGCCCATGGTCTCCATGATCCTTCCCATAAGGTTAGCAGCCCAGATCGGAAGGAACATCTTAACCGGCTTACATCCGGACTCATCACTGATCATTTTGCTGAAATCTCTGAAGGATACGGGTTCGTTGCCAAGGATGTAGCACTCACCCTGTCTGCCCTTATCTATGGCTGCAATTGTTCCGTCCGCAAGATCCCTTACGTCGCAGAGGTTAAAAGAGCCGTCGATACCCGCCGGCATCTCTCCGTTAATGATCTTGATAAGTGTTCCTGTAGTCTCTCCTACAGCAAAATCTTCAGGGCCCAGGATTCCACTGGGATGAACGACGCAGGCATTTAAGCCTCTTTCCTTAACTGCATCCAGAACCTCCTGTGTTGCAAGGGCTTTGGACTGGCTGTAACAGCCAAGCACTTCTGTCTCGTCAAATCTTTTAACTTCCCTTATTCTTGTTCCCTTCGGCTGTTCGGGAATTGCCCCGGTTGAGCTGCAGTAAACCAGCTTTTTGCACTCAGGGTGTTCAAGGCAAAGGTCTATGATATTCTTCGTGCCTCCGACATTTACATCCATTACCTTCTGATTGTATTCAGGATTTACTGATACAATGCTGGCGATATGAAGCACTATGGTCTCATCACCTTTGTCTACTGCAAATAATCTTTCCAGTGACTCCTTATCTGTGAGATCCCCCTCTACTATTTCTGCTTCTTTTGGTACAAACCTCATAGCCGGGTCGCTTGGAAGCACGAAAGCTCTTACCTTATCGCCTCTCTCCACCAGTTTTCTGCAAATTGTTCCTCCTAAAAATCCTGCCGCTCCTGTTACTAAATATATTCTCTCTGACATGATATCTTTTCCTTTCCTGTGAATTATGCTCTTAAGCATTTTTACGTTTTCTTATGATGTTTCACATTTTAGGAAAAGAATATTTTTGTTTTGTTTCCCTTATGTTTCTGTTTGATTAAAAAGAGCTCATGTTCAGATACTGTGAACATTCAGGGTATCTGAGAGGACCTGAAGCATTACTTTTACGTCAATCGGTTTTGCAATATGCCCGTTCATTCCCGCTTGCGAAGCCTTCTTTATATCCTCAGAGAATGCATTGGCTGTCATGGCGATAACGGGAACCTCTGCCTTTCTCCTGTCCACAAGTTTTCTTATTGCCGCGGTAGCCTCATATCCGTCCATTACAGGCATCTGTATATCCATAAGGACCACGTCATAGTATCCCGGCGGTGCCTGTTCTATCATGCCAACCGCCCTGTTTCCGTCGCCGGCTTCTTCCACAGTAAAGCCGCTTCTTTCAAG
>JAILOW010000182.1 GCA_024690635.1 Butyrivibrio sp. | reverse complement strand
TGAGAAGAGTTGTGCTTCCTCAGGCTATCCGCACCATGATCCCTACCTTCATCAACCAGTTCATTATCACCCTTAAGGACACATCCATTTTGTCAGTTATCGGTTTCCCGGAGCTGGTAAATACCGCAAAGAATGTTCAGGCAAATACCTTCATGTCTTTCCAGACATGGGCTATTGTCGGAGCCATGTATCTTATTGTTATAACTATCCTTTCACGAAGTGCAAAGATGGTTGAAAGGAGGCTCAGCATTGGCAGATAATAACGAGATCAAGATCAAAGTTGATAATCTCAAGAAATGTTACGGAAACCTTGAGGTTTTATCCGATATTTCAGCAGAGATAAAAAAGGGTGAAGTTGTATGTGTCATCGGACCTTCAGGTTCCGGTAAATCCACATTCCTTCGCTGTCTTAACAGGCTTGAGGAGGTTACCTCCGGCAAGGTTGTCATCGACGGTCAGGACATCACCCAAAAGAAAGTGAATATAAATCATATCCGTGAGAACATCGGAATGGTTTTCCAGCACTTCAATCTTTTCAACAACCTGAACATTCTGGACAACCTCACCCTTGCTCCCATAGAGCTTAAAAAGTGCTCCAAGGCAGAAGCTGTGGAGAGAGCAAAGAAGATGCTTGCAAAGGTAGGCCTTGCTGACAAAGAAGGAAGCTTTCCAAGCCAGCTTTCCGGCGGTCAGAAGCAGCGTGTTGCCATAGCAAGAGCTCTTTGTATGGAGCCTGATATCATGCTCTTTGACGAGCCTACATCAGCTCTTGATCCTGAGATGGTGGGAGAAGTTTTGCAGGTTATGAAAAACCTTGCGGCAGACGGCATGACAATGGTCATTGTTACTCATGAGATGGGCTTTGCAAGAGAAGTTGCAGACAGAGTTATCTTTATGGATGGAGGCTTTATTGTGGAGGAAGGAACTCCTCAGGAAGTTCTTCTTAATCCAAAAGAGGAAAGGACCATTGATTTCTTAAATAAAGTATTATGACGGGGCATTCTATGAAAAATATCATTACCATCAGCAGACAGTTTGGAGCCGGCGGAAGCACCATCGGTAAGGCTGTGGCTGACAGACTGGGTTTATATTATTGTGACAAGGATATGATCTTAAAGGCAGCAATGGAGAGCGGAAGCCTTTCTCCCGAGGAAGTGCGCTACTACGATGAGCGCGTTCCAAGGCAGTTTGGTTTTGGACAGAGCCTTTTTGATTTCTACAACAAGCCTTTGGACGAGAGGCTTTTCAATGCACAAAAAGAGGCCATCAGAAAGGTGGCTGAAAAAGGCAACTGCCTGATAGTAGGCAGAAATGCAAATATCGTTCTCAAGGAATTTGATAAAACACTTCATGTGTTTATCGCTGCTGAGCAGAGGGCGCGCCTTGAGAGGATGCGCGGCAAGATGCCCGGAGTATCCGATGAAAAGATACTTGAGCATATGAAATCCGTTGACAAGGCAAGAGCTAAGTACTGCAAGTACTATACCCATACCACCTTCGGAGATGCTTCATATTACGACCTTTCGGTAAAGAGCTCTTCACTTGGTATAGATGCTTGCGTTGATATCATATGCAAGGCAGCAGGAGAAGTCAGGGAGTGAAGGACTGTCAGGCATAGACTTTCTGAAATAAAAAGTTAACAGACATATAAAAAGCGGCACAGGTCAATGACCTGTGCCGCTTTATTATCATGTGGATTTATCGGAAGATCAGAAATCAACCTCTGTGTCGTAGTAGCAGCACTTAAGCAGCTTTTCCATTTCTTCCTGGCTGGGCTGACGGGGATTTGATCCTGTGCAGGCATCCAGAATAGCATTAGCTGCGATGTCATGGAGTCTCTCAAGGAATACATCCTCAGGTACGAAGCCCTGTTCTGCAGGAAGTCCGTCAGCACCGTAGTGGTTGATGCTGTGAGGAATGTTGAGGTCATCATTCATCTTGCGCAGGTAATCGATAAGGAGCTTAACCTTCTCATCGTCGTTTGATCCGCCAAGGTGCATGTAATCAGCGATAACGCCGTAGCGCTTTTTAGCTACAGGGTCCTTTGCGTTGAATGCGATAACCTTGGGAAGGTACATAGCGTTAGCTGCACCGTGGATGATGTGAGCGCCAAGGTCTGCAAAAACAGCACCGGTCTTGTGAGCCATTGAGTGAACGATACCAAGAAGAGCATTGGAGAATGCCATTCCTGCAAGACACTGAGCATCGTGCATAGCATCTCTTGAAGCCATATCTTCGTTGTAGGACTTAACAAGGTGCTCCATGATCATCTCAATTGCATGGATTGCAAGAGGATCTGTGTACTCGCAGTTAGCTGTGGAAACATAAGCCTCAACAGCGTGGGTCATAGCATCCATACCTGTGTGAGCAACAAGCTTTTTAGGCATTGTGTGTGCAAGCTCGGGATCTACGATAGCAACATCGGGTGTGATCTCGAAGTCTGCGATAGGATACTTGATACCCTTCTGGTAATCAGTGATGATTGAGAAAGCTGTAACCTCCGTAGCTGTTCCTGATGTGGATGAAATAGCACAGAATTTAGCTTTTGTGCGGAGCTTGGGAAGACCAAAGACCTTGCACATATCTTCAAATGTTGTCTCAGGATACTCGTACTTGATCCACATAGCCTTGGCTGCATCGATGGGTGAACCGCCGCCGATTGCAACGATCCAGTCAGGCTGGAATTTCTGCATTGCTTCAGCACCCTTCATAACAGTCTCGACTGAAGGATCGGGCTCGATTCCTTCAAACAATTCAACTTCCATTCCTGCTTCCTTCAGGTAATCTTCTACCTTCTGAAGGAAACCTCCCCTTTTCATGGACCCGCCACCTGTGCAGATGATGGCGCGCTTGCCCTCAAATGTCTTCAGCGCTTCAAGAGCGCCCTTTCCGTGGTAGATGTCTCTGGGCAGTGTAAAACGTGACATAAGTAATACCTCCTTGAAAAATATTGTTAAAAAAATAACGTAACCCAATAAATATTATATCGTTTTGCCGTTTATTTTACAATATGAAATTCTTTAGGTGACATGCATCTTAGAACATTTTTTATCTATGCTATAATAAATTATTATTTTTCCAGTGAGGGGATCTATGAAGAGGTTTTACATCTTAACAGGAACGGCTATAATCCTGATCCTGGCCGCTGTGGGGCTTTATCTTGCCCTGGCAGGTCATGCGCAGATCGATAAAGAGGATAAAAAGATTGTGGTGGCATCGCCTCATCCCATAGATTTTATGAGACCTCTTATCAATGAATTTGAGTCAGAGACAGGCATTACCGTAGAAATCATAAAGTGTGGTACCACCGAGGCCATAGATATGATGGTTGAGGGAAAAGATGTGGATCTTTTATGGGGAGGATCCGTATTGTCCGTTGGTGCTTACAGTGATTATTTTCTTCCGTATACATGTGCAAATCACGACAGTTTTCTCCCGGAGTTTAAAGACCTTGGATCAGGCATCACAGGTTTTACTGATGTGCCTAGTGTCCTTATGATAAATACTGATCTTATCGGAGATACAAAGATAGAAGGCTACGAGGATCTTCTTAATCCCGCTCTTAGGGGCAAGATCGCTTACGCTGATCCCGGCAGATCAGCATCTTCTGTTGAGCAGCTTGTGAAGATGCTCTATGCCATGGGTGGCGGCGATCCCGAAAAAGGCTGGGACTATGTCAGCTCTTTTGCAGGGCAGCTCACCGGCGGACTGGTCTCAGGATCCTCCGCGGTTTATGAGGGCGTTTCAAGCGGCAAGTATGTTGTGGGTCTTACCTTTGAAGAGGCTGCCATCACAATGTTAAAAGCCGGCAAGCATATAAAGATCGTCTATATGAAGGAGGGCGTGGTTTCAACACCCGACGGCCTTTACATAAACAAAAACGCAAAAAATGTGGACAGCGCCAAGGCTTTTGTGGACTTTATGACGGACGCCCACGTTCAAAAATATATATCCAAAAATCTCGGAAGGCGTTCTGTTCGAACTGACGTGGAGGCATCAAATCTTGTCAGCGAAAAAGGGAGCCTTGACATAATAGAAGTTGACAGAGACCTTGTTATAAAGAGTAAGAAAGAGTGGACGGATAAATTTGCGCTTATCATGGGAGGGGACAATGAATAAAGAGATTGAATCCTTTCAGGAAAGTATAAGACGTACATTCATAGTCTTTTCTCTTGCACCTGTCATCGGTATCGTGTTTGCCGTTATGATAGTTTTTGTTGTATCCTGGAGTGCCTACATGGGTGAGTCCAACAGGCGTGACAACGAAGAGATAGCAAGTGAGGCAAATGCGGTTCTTTCGGGCTATTACAGCATGGTTGTGGATGTTAAAAACATCATGGATAAGAGCGGCAGTGATGCGGAGAATGTAAAAAACCGTATCTATGCCAAGCTCTATGATTCTACTTCTGCTTACGACGAGCTTGGAACTTTGATGATACTGTCAGGTGAGGGAGAGGTTCTTTTTACCAGCGGCAGCAGGCAGGAAGTTCCCTCGGCGCTGACAGATCCCGAGCTTATGGACTGGGGAGTGTGGAACAGGATAAAGGCAAAACCCGGACTTACCAATACCATACTCTTTGAAGGGACTTTGTATGTGACCTTCGGGGAGTATAAAAACGGAAGCCTTGACTTTGCCATTGTGTACGCTGTGCCCTCCCAGGTCATTGCGGACATCATCAATAAACGCAGCAGATACTGCATTGTGACAGATGAAAACGGCTGGATCTATCTGAACAACACTCAGGGACTAAAGGATGAACTTGGCCAGATACGAGGAGTCTTTGAGAGACATTCGGGCTATGTCAGAAGCGGCGGACAAAAATATATCTGCTACGAATCAAGCCTGGCCAAGGGACTCAGAGTCTATACTTTTTATGACATCAACAGAAGCCTTAGGATGATACTTCTTTTGATGGCAATAATCCTTGTCATCTTCATTGCCATCATTTTTATCACCTACAGAAGTACAGCCACCAGCTCTGAGAAATACACGAGGGATGTAAAAAAGATAGAGGATGCTTTTGAGGCGGTTCAGCAGGGAGATCTTGATGTAAGCCTTAATATTGACAGTAACAGGGAGTTCCAGACCATAGGCAATGACTTTAACGAGATGCTTGACGGTCTTAAGGAGCAGATTGAGAGAAACAAAGAGCTTGCGGAGAATGCTGCTTTTTCTCAGGTCAAACAGCTCGAAAGCCAGTTTAATCCTCACTTTTTGTTCAATACCCTGGACAATATCAGGTTTATGGCAAGGATCGATGCAGCGGCTGCTGACAAGATGATCGTGTCATTGTCAGGTCTTTTGCGCTACAGCATAAAGGACATGAGGGAGGAGGTAACTGTCAGGGAGGATCTTGATAACCTGCAGTATTACCTGAACATCCTTCAGATCAGATTCAACAAGCGCTTTGCCTACAATATCAATGTGGCTGAGGATATACGTGAATGCCTGATCCCCAAATTGTTATTACAGCCGCTTTTGGAAAATGCTGTAAAATACGGTTTCGGAGAAAAGGAAAAACTTACGGTGAACATCAGCGGTTATCAGATAAAAGAAAGTCTGATATTTGTATGCGAGGATGACGGCGTCGGAATAGATGAGGACGTACTTGGCGGCCTAAAGGCACAGCTGGAAAACAGCGATAACACCTCCGGACATTTCGGACTTTATAACATACACCGAAGGATCCAGCTGATGTATAAAGAGGACTACGGTCTTGAGCTAAACAGTAAAAAGGGTGAGGGAACCATGGTAAGGCTGACCCTGCCAAAGAGGATACAGAGTTAATGTACAGAGTTTTGATAGCAGAGGATGAGGACATCATCCGCAAAGGAATAGCATATACAATGGACTGGGTTTCCATGGGCTGCACCATAGTGGGAGAAGCCGCAAACGGTCAGGAGGGAGTTCAAAAGATAAGAGAACTTCAGCCGGATATAGTTCTTGCGGACATTATGATGCCCATAACAGACGGAATAGAGATGATCCGTCAGGGCAGGGAAATAGCTGATTTCAAGGCTATCATCATGACCAGCTATGGTGAGTTTGAGTATGCAAAAAAGGCAATTGAGCTTGGGGTTTCGGCTTACCTTATGAAGCCCGTTGATGAAGAGGAGCTGAAAGAAAACATAAAGAAGGTCATTGATGACATCGAAAGAGACAAGCGCCTTAGGCAGATCGATGACCGCATGATCGATGCCTTTGAATCAGAGCCTATTTTTTTCAAAAGCGAAAAGGAAAACGACTACGTACAGCAGGTCCTTGATAAGACAAAAGAGCTTTACGCAGAAAAGATCAGCATAGAGGGCTTTGCTGAGGAGTTTGGAGTTTCGGCCAGCTACCTGTCCAGGAAATTCAAAGAGGCAACGGGACTTAAGTATCTGGATTTCCTTAATAAATACAGGGTTCAGCAGGCTGTGAAGCTCCTGGAGACAGGGAAATACAAGATCTATGAAGTGTCTGATATGACGGGATTTAGTGATTACAAGTACTTCAGCACGGTCTTTAAAAAGTACTCCGGAAGTTCACCATCCGATTTTGTGAAGTGAAGTTCATTTTTTTGGATAATTAAACAGAAAATTAGGTATTTTAAAAATGCTCGTTTTTTTATCATATTACTATCCAATGACCCGATATTGAAAGGAGAGGAATATGAAAAAGAAATTAGCGTTGGTATTGGCAGGACTTATGACACTTGGTGTTGTTGGTTGCGGAAGCACAACAGAGGCACCTGCAGCAGAGACTCCTGCAGCTGAGACAGCAGAGGCACCTGCAGCTGAGCCCGCTGAGACAGCAGAGGCTACAGAGGCAGAAGCATCAGGAATGGATGCTCTCATCGAGGCAGCAAAGGCTGAGGGTGAGCTGGTTGTTTACGGATCCTGCGAAGAAGAATATCTTGCAGCAGCATGTGAGCATTTCGAAGAGCTTTACGGAATCAAGGTTCAGTATCAGAGACTTTCAACCGGTGAAGTTCAGAGCAAGATCGAAGAAGAGAACGGAAATCCTTCAGGCGACGTTTGGTTCGGCGGCACAACCGATCCCTACAACGTAGCAGCAGGCGAGGGACTTTTAGAGGCTTATGAGGCAGAGAATGCAAGCCACCTTATTGGCGACATGTACCGCGATCCCGACGGATACTGGTATGGTATCTACAAAGGAATCCTCGGATTCATGGTAAACAAGGATGAGCTTGATCGTATGGGACTTGAGGCTCCCGCTGATTGGAAAGACCTTCTTGATTCCAAGTATCAGGGACTTGTATGGCTTTCAAACTACAACACAGCAGGAACAGCGAAGCTCGTTATCAACACAATGATCCAGAAGTATGGTCACGACGAAGGTATCCAGTACCTTGTTGACCTTGACAAGAACATCGAAGTTTACACAAAGTCAGGCTCAGGCCCTTCCAAGAACGTTGGAACAGGAGAGTGCGTAGTTGGTATCGGATTCCTTCATGATGCAATCGCACAGATCGTTGACAACGGCTATGGCAACATCGGACTTGTTATTCCTTCAACAGGAACATCATTCGAAGTTGGTGCAACAGCTATCTTCAAGGGATGTGCTCATCCCAATGCAGCTAAGCTTTGGATCGAGTATGCTCTTACACCTGACTGCGTAGAGCTTGCAGCACAGAACGGTTCTTACCAGTTCCTTGTTATCGACAATGCAAAGCAGCCTGAGGTTGCTACAGAGTTCGGTCTTGATCCCGACAACGTAATGGATTATGACTTCGCTGATGCAAAAGAAAACACTGCAACTTATGTTGAAGAGGTTATGAGCGCACTCGGAAGTGCAGCAGACGATCGTTTCCAGACAGAATAAGCTTTGCTTATTCTGGCGAAAACGCACACTCGATTTGTATGCTTCATATAAGGGCGGAAGTTCTTCCGCCCTTTTCTTTAAGATATACTAGGAGGAATAACAATGGCAAAGAGTCAAAGTGCCAGCCTTGACAGGAAAAAGCTCATGGCGGATCCCATAATGATAACCACCATCGTGCTTTTGGTAGCATTTCTTACACTGTTCATCTTGTATCCGCTGGCTATATTGCTGACGGACAGCTTCATTTCGGAAAATGGGTTCACACTGGATGTTTTTAAGAGGATCATGGGCCTTTCCAATTTCAGAAGGGCCATCACCAATACTTTAAAAGTAGGTTTTCTGGTAGGAATCGCATCTGCCCTCATAGGTCTTTTGTTTGCCTATGTTGAGGTATATGTAAAGCTCCGTACCGGATTTATGGAAGTGCTTTTTAAGGCGGTATCAATGCTTCCCGTAGTATCACCGCCCTTCGTGCTTTCACTTTCAATGATCATGCTCTTTGGAAAAGCGGGCATCATCACAAGATTTTTGCTGAAAATTTATGACAACAGCGTCTACGGTTTCTGGGGAATTGCGATTGTACAGACACTTACATTCTTCCCTGTCTGCTACATGATGCTGAAAGGTCTTTTGAAAAATATCGATCCGTCTCTTGAGGAAGCAGCAAGAGATATGGGTGCATCAAGGTTCAAGGTATTCATGACGGTTACACTGCCTCTGATCCTTCCGGGTCTTGGCAATGCCTTCCTTGTAACCTTTATCGAGTCCATCGCGGACTTTGCAAACCCCATGATCATCGGCGGATCCTACGACACATTGGCAACAACCATCTACCTTCAGATAACGGGTGCCTACGACAAACAGGGTGCAGCTGCCATGGCGGTAGTTCTTTTGGGTATTACCCTTTTGATGTTCATCGTGCAGAAATACTACCTTGAAGCCAAGAGTACAGCTACACTCTCAGGTAAGGCATCCAGAGAGCGTATGCTCATTACGGATAAGAGCGTTACAATCCCGCTCACCATCATGTGTTCAGCCCTTGCGGTATTCGTAATACTTATGTACATCTGCGTTCCTTTCGGCGCGATGTTCAAGACCTGGGGCTATGATTTCCATCTGACCTTCAAGTGGTTCGGTCAGGTATTTAAAAAGTACAAAGGACTTAAGGCCTTTAAGGACAGTTTTATCCTGTCACTTATCTCAGCGCCTATCACAGCTCTTTTGTCCATGATCATTTCGTACCTTGTGGTTAAAAGAAATTTCAAGACCAAGGGATTTATTGAAGCGGTTTCTATGCTGGCCATGGCAGTTCCCGGAACTGTTCTTGGTATCGGATACATCAGAGGTTTCTCAGGGGGAATCTTCGGAACAGGAATTTTGCAGGGCCTTTACGGAACAGGTGCGATCCTTGTAATCGTATTCATCGTAAGGTCACTTCCCACAGGTACACGAAGCGGAATCTCAGCTCTTCGCCAGATCGATAAGAGCATTGAGGAATCTGCTTATGACATGGGCGCGGACAGCTTTAAGGTATTTATGACGGTAACTCTTCCGCTTATCAAGGACAGCTTCCTTAGCGGCTTTGTTACATCCTTCGTCCGCAGTATCACTGCTATCAGTGCGATCATCCTTCTGGTTACTCCTTCTTACCTGCTCATTACCGTTCAGATCAATGAGTTTGCGGAGAAAGGATCCTTTGGTATCGCCTGTGCCTTTGCGACGATCCTTATCATCATCACATACAGTTCAGTTATTCTTATGAACCTTGTGATGAAGTACTTCGGAACCAGCCGCAAGGTAAACCTGGAAGGGAAGTAACTGTCAATTAAGATTAAACGCATGAAAAATGCGGGATAGGTGGAAAAATGGCTAAAGAAAAAAAGGGCGTACGCCTTGAACATATTTCAAAGATTTATAAAGATCCCAAGACCGGCAAGGATTTCTACGCCGTAAAGGATCAGAACCTGGAGATCGAGCCCGGAAGCTTTGTTACACTTCTTGGACCTTCAGGCTGCGGAAAAACAACTACACTTAGGATGATCGCAGGTTTTGAGTCTCCCGATGAAGGTGAGATCTACCTCGGAGGAGAGCCCATCAACGCTCTTACTCCCAACAAACGTGATACCGCTATGGTATTCCAGAGCTATGCGCTTCTTCCTCACTACAATATTTTCGATAATGTGGCTTACGGACTTAAGCTTCGCAAGATGGATGCCGAGACAATAAAGAGAAAGGTAACTGATATCCTTGCTCTTGTGGGACTTGAGGGAATGGAAAACCGTATGACCAACCAGCTCTCCGGCGGACAGCAGCAGAGAGTTGCCCTTGCAAGAGCTCTTGTCATCGAGCCCGGTGTTCTTTTGTTCGACGAGCCTTTGTCAAACCTTGATGCCAAGCTCAGAGTCTCCATGAGAACCGAGATCAGAAGGATCCAGCAGGAAGCCGGCATCACAGCGGTTTATGTAACACACGATCAGTCAGAGGCTATGGCTATTTCTGATAAGGTCATCATCATGAACAAGGGAATCGTTGAGCAGGTGGCAACACCTCAGGAAGCTTACTACTATCCCAACAACAAGTTCGTTGCTGACTTTATCGGTGAGTGTAACTTCCTCAAGGCCAAGGTTACAGGCCAGGATATGGTTGAGATCGGCGGCACAGCAGTTAAGTGCGCTACAGGTTCTCTTGCTGCAGGTGCAGACTGCGACGTGGTTCTTCGTCCCGAGGGAGCAACCCTTTCGGATGTTGGTGCGATCAAGGGAGTTATCGACTACTCATGCTTTATGGGTGCTTATCAGGATTATCACATCAGGATCGGTGACAGCCTCATCAAGATCCAGGATTATAATCCCAAGAATAAAAAGATCTACAAAGTGGGCGACACAGTGTATCTGAACTTTGAGGACAACACTCTGTACGCACTTTAAAAGAAGAGGTGTACTGTATGACATTTAACGATACTATTACATTCCTTCAGGGAACAAGCGATGTGGCTGTTGCCATAAGGCTTGTGATGGCAACTATCTTCGGAGGTCTTGTGGGCTGGGAGAGAATAGTGACTCATCACAACGCAGGCATAAAGACCTTTGCTCTTGTGAGCCTTGGCTCTGCGGTGGCAACTGTGCTGAATATTTATCTGGCGCTTCTTCCAAACCTTGCTGCGGATGTAAGCCGTATCCCTGCCGGTGTGGTAAGCGGAATCGGTTTCCTGGGAGCAGGTACCATTCTGGTAACAGGCAAAAAACAGATCAAAGGTCTGTCCACTGCCGCAACCCTCTGGGTTACCTCCTGTATGGGAATGGCCATCGGAGGAGGATATCTGGTGGCAGGTATCTGCGCATTCCTTCTCATTGTATTTGCCAATGTTATCCTTCTTCGTCTCAGTGACAGAGTTGAGAACAACAGCAGATACATGAGTATCTATATCGAGGTAAACAAAAACCGCGGCGTGAACAAGCTTGCTAACTTTATCGGCGAGCAGGGATTCATCATCATGAGCATGACAAAGAGCAAGGAAAAAACTCTTCAAAGCTCGGACACAGGTCTTATCATCGATATCAACCTGAACAGGAAGGGCTCACACCGTGAGATCATCTCTTTGTTTAACAACCTTGAATACGTAAACTACGTGGAAGAGGTATAAGATTCATAGATAGTAAAAAGACAGCCTTTAGGGCTGTCTTTTTTATGCCTTTTGAAACTTTTTTATCTGTCCAGACTTGAGAGGAACTGTCTTGTTCTTTCCTCTCTGGGATTTGTTATGACTTCTTTTGCAGGGCCTCTTTCAAGGATAATGCCCTCGTCCATGAATATCACTTCGTCGGCAACATCTCTTGCAAATGCCATTTCGTGAGTGACGATTATCATGGTCATGTTCTTTTTTGCCAGCTCTCTGATAACGCGGAGCACCTCTCCCGTAAGCTCGGGATCAAGAGCCGATGTGGGCTCGTCAAAGCACAAGATATCAGGCTTGAGCGCAAGGGCTCTTGCTATGGCAACTCGCTGCTGCTGACCGCCTGAGAGCTGGTGCGGGTAGTTGCCCATTCTGTCGGACAGACCCATCTGATCCAGCAGCTCTTTTCCCATGGTCTCTATCTCGGCGGGGGTTCTGTCACTGCAGAGAAGCCCCGGAGCCAGAGTCACATTCTCGAGGGCAGTGTACTGCGGGAAGAGATTGAACTGCTGAAACACCATTCCGAAGTGAAGTCTCTTTTCCCTGAGAACATCAGGGCTGTCAGGCTTTTGCGATGCGTCAAAAAGCTTCTGTCCCCTGACGGTTATGGTGCCCTCATCTGCAGTCTCAAGGAGATTGAGGCAGCGCAGCATAGTGGTCTTGCCGCTTCCGGAGGAGCCGATGACGGATATGGTCTGGCCCTCTTCCATGGTAAAAGAGATTCCCTTAAGGATCTGCGTATTTTCAAATGTCTTTTTTAGATTATTAACTTCCAGTATCGGCATAGCTTTTCCTTTTATCTGAAATATGACAGTTTATCTTCTATGTATCTGAACAGCAGGGTCAGAAGCCCGCTAAAGAGCAGGTAGAAAGCGCCTGTGTAGAATAAAGGCCAGATAATGCCGCTACTCTTTATAAAGGACTGGCCGTTCCATATGATCTCGTAGACTGCGATGACTCTGGCAAGAGAAGTGTCTTTTACAAGAGTGATCACTTCGTTTGAAATGGGCGGAACTATGCGCTTTACAAGCTGCAGGAGAATGACTTTGAAAAAGATCTGTTTTCTGGTCATTCCAAGAACCTGACCTGCTTCGTACTGTCCCACGGGGATTGACTGGATGCCGCCTCTGTAGATCTCGGAAAAGTAGCAGGCATAATTGATGACAAAGGCTATGAGAGCCGCCATGAATCTGCCGTTTCCCGAGGTGCCCCATACGTTGGCACCAAGGAAAATACCGGGGCCGTAGTATATGACAAGAAGCTGCAGCATAAGGGGAGTTCCTCTGACGATCCAGATGATGAATCTCAGAACTGCCCTAAGTATGCGAAGCCGTCCCACAGATCCCAGACATATCAGAAGTCCCAGGGGGAGCGAGAATACCAAAGTCAGTATGAATAATTTAATTGTTGCCAGAAACCCCGAAAGGAGTGATAGGGTAACAGTCCAAAACATAGATAGATTCCTCTTTTACTGTGGGATAACTGCGTCCTGAACTCCGTAGATAACCGCGGTGTCCTGAAGGCTGTTGTCGGAATAGTAAGCCTTGAGCTGGTCGTTGATGTATGCTGCAAGGTCGGAACCTTTTCTGCAGCCGATGCCGTACTCCTCGGTTGTAAGCTCAACGGTGTGTGTAAGATCGGGATAGCTTGTTCCTTCGCCGATCATGGCACCTGCCATAAGAAGGTCGATGATGCAGGCTCCTGAGGTTCCTGCCTGAACTTCCATAACAGCATCTGCCTGAGAAGTAACGCCTGTGTAATCAAACTCGTTGTCTGTTGCAGCCTGTTCTCCTGCAGAGCCTGCTTCAACGGCAAAGCTGAGGGCTTTTGCCTCGTCCACGGTCTGAACCTGGCCTGCCTTGTCTGCGGGAACAACAACTACCTGTGCGTTGTTGAGGTAGGGCTTGGTGCATTCCATGGCGTTTGTAACCTCGGGAGTGAGAGTCATTCCGTTCCATACCACATCGATGGATTTGTTGTTGAGCTCAAGAACCTTGTTGTCCCAATCGATCTCAACGAATTCAACCTTTACACCAAGAGAATCGGCAACCTTTTTTGCAAGGTCAGCATCAAAGCCGATCCATTCGCCGGAATCATCCTTGTAATCCATGGGAGCAAAATCGGTTATGCCCACAAGGAGAGTTCCTTTATCCTTTATATATTCCACATCTGAAGTACCTGCCTTGGCGCTGCCGCAGGCTGAAAGTGAAAGGATCATGATCATTGCTGACATGATGGCTAACAGTCTTTTTTTCATAATAGTTGTCCTCCTGTTTATGCGTTGTTTTGTTGTCAGTGATAAAAACAATTATACATACTTTAGTCTACTAATGCACTAAAAAAATAAAGTAATAAAGTAAATTTTTTTATTTTCGAAGAGGGGGTATTGACAAAATGATTTTAAATGATATCATAATGATATCAAAACAATTTAACAACACCTTTCGACATCATGTAAAGTCATAAACGGAGGAAAAGAACATGAATGAGAACATTAAAGAAAAAGTAATAAACGGACACAAGAACGGTATCGCAATGCTGCTTCTTACCTGCACATTGTATATACTGGCTGCAATAGGAGTGATATACGGAGGAGTGAAGATGGACAGCTCGAGCAGTGACGCTGCCGGCGGATTGATATTCTTCCTCAGCATCATCTATCTTTGCTTTGGATGGATATTATTCCTTGGACTTAAGGTCCTTAAACCCGGTGAGGCTCTGGTGCTTACACTCTTTGGAAAATATGTTGGAACGCTCAAGGGCGACGGATTCTTCTTTGTGAATCCTTTCTGCACAGCCTTCAATCCCGCTGCAGATACCAAGCTTGGACAGAGCGGCGACATTTCCGACAATAAAAAGAGCGGTCTTTCAGGTCTGGTTATCAGTTCCTCTCAGATAGGAACAACCGGTGAGTTAAAGGCAGGCCCCGGCAAAAAGATATCTCTTAAGGTCATGACCCTCAGCAACTCCAAGCAGAAGGTCAATGATATCCTTGGTAACCCCGTAGAGATCGCTGTTGCGGTTATGTGGAAGGTTACAGATACTGCCAGGGCTGTATTTACTGTAGACAACTACAAAGAGTACCTGTCACTTCAGTGTGACTCTGCTGTACGTAACGTAGTTAAGCTGTATCCCTACGATATTACAGAAAATGTTGATACCACAGGCGACGGACAGGCTGATGACGGAAGCCTTCGCGGCTCCACAGAGCTTGTTGCCTGCAGGATCAAGGAAGAGATCCAGTCCAAGGTTGAGGGCGCAGGCCTTGAGATCGTGGATGCAAGGATCACATATCTTGCATATGCTCCGGAGATCGCAGCTGCAATGCTTCAGAGGCAGCAGGCTTCTGCAGTGGTTGATGCAAGAAAACTTATTGTTGATGGTGCTGTTGGAATGGTTGAGATGGCTCTTGGCAGACTCAATGAAAAAGAGCTGGTGCAGCTTGATGAGGAGCGCAAGGCAGCGATGGTTTCAAACCTCCTCGTAGTACTGTGCGGAAATCACGATGCCCAGCCTATAGTTAATTCAGGAAGTCTTTACTGATCATGGCAGAGAAAAAGCAGGTTCCCCTGCGACTTAATGCGAAGTTGTACGACGCGATAGCTGCCTGGGCGGAGGATGACTTCCGATCGATCAACGGTCAGATAGAATATCTTTTGACCGAGTGTGTCAAACAGCGTAAAAAGGATGGCAAGTACGTTTCGCAGAATCTGGACGAGCCACCTGAACTGGATATACATTGATATATGTAGGAACCGGCCGGTTAAAAACCTGTGCCGGTTCCTTTTTTGCCCAACAAAATCGATTCGTGTTATACTATAGTGTGAAATGTCCAATTGGGATTGGGGGTAAAGGAACCGCAGTATGGCAAACAAAAACAGAGTAAAACTAAAGGGAAGACTAAAGACATATCTTCGGATATTTACATATCTTGGTATCCTGCTTATTTTTGTGAACGCAGCGGTGTTCACTGTCAGCTTTACGGCAGGGCTTATACTTCTTGCGTTTACGGGACTTTACTTTATCGCAGTCCTGTATCTGAATTTCTACAACAAGCCCATTATCATGAATGAACTGGTGAGCTTCGCAACGGAGTACGGGCAGATCCAGAAAAAGCTCCTTAGAGAGCTGGATCTTCCCCATGCGATCCTGGATGACTCCGGCAAGGTGGTTTGGACCAACGCCGCTTTTGAAAAGGTGACACATCAGGAGAGGGGCTTCCATAAGACTATCTTTTCACTGTTTCCTTCCATAACAATGGAGAAGTTCCCTGAAGGATACGAGGAAGTCTCCTACGATCTGGAATATGAAGACAACTACTTCACCATGAAGATGAAGAGGATCTCTTTAAAAGAGATGGCTGTTAACAGTGATATCATCGACGCGGAAGGATACGAGGGCAGTCTTATCGCCATTTATCTTTTTGATGAGACAGCTCTTAAGCTTGCTTTGCAGGAAGTTGACAACCAGTCGCTTGCAGCAGGACTTATCTATCTGGACAACTACGAAGAGGCTCTTGACAGCGTGGAAGAAGTCAGAAGATCTCTTTTGATAGCCCTCATCGACAGAAAGGTAAACAAGTACATTGCATCCTGCAACGGTATCGCCAAGAAGCTTGAAAAAGACAAGTACTTTGTGGTAATGCCCAAGAAGTCCTGTGAGATGCTTAAAGAGCAGCGCTTTGATATCCTTGAGGATGTTAAGACCGTTAATATCGGTAATGAAATGGCGGTTACTCTTAGTATCGGCATCGGACTCAACGGTCTGTCCTATGCCCAGAACTACGAATTTGCCAGAAACGCCATCGACGTGGCTCTCGGACGAGGCGGTGATCAGGCGGTTGTTAAGAGCGCCGACAACATCTCCTACTACGGAGGAAAGAGTCAGCAGATCGAAAAGAACACAAGGGTTAAGGCCAGAGTTAAGGCTCATGCTCTTCGAGAGATCATTTCCGGTAAAGATACCGTTATCGTTATGGGACACAGGATCGGAGATGTTGACAGTTTCGGCTCATCCGTTGGTATTTACAGGATTGCCAAGACTCTGGACAGAAAGTGTCACATTGTTCTTAACGACGTGACCACTTCCATGCAGCCGCTGGTGGATCTTTTCAAGAACAATCCTGATTATGAAGATGACATGATCATTTCCAATCAGCAGGCCATTGATATCGCAGGCAGCAATACTGTTCTGGTGGTTGTGGATGTTAATAAGCCCAGCATTACCGAGTGTCCTGAGCTTTTGAAATTCTGCAAGACCATAGTGGTGCTTGATCACCACAGACAGGGCACCGAGGTTATAGAGAACGCCACTCTTTCCTATGTAGAGCCCTATGCATCAAGTGCCTGTGAGATGGTTTCCGAGATACTTCAGTACATCGGAGAAAACGTAAAGATCCATAACGAAGAGGCAGACAGTCTCTATTCGGGAATGATGGTTGATACCAACAACTTTATGAACAAGACCGGTGTCAGAACCTTTGAGGCTGCGGCGTTCCTTAGGAGAAACGGCGCGGATGTCACCAGAGTCAGAAAGCTCTTTAGAGAGGATGCAGGCGAATACAAGGCCAAGGCGGATGCAGTCAGCCAGGCTGAGATATATCGCGGCAGATATGCAATATCGGTTCTTGCCAACGAGGAGATACAAAGCCCTACCATAGTGGGAGCGCAGGCTGCCAATGAGCTTCTTAACATCAAGGGAGTCAGAGCCAGCTTTGTATGTACCGAGTACCAGAATCAGGTATATGTAAGTGCAAGATCAATCGACGAAGTAAATGTTCAGGTGGTAATGGAAAGACTCGGCGGAGGAGGACACATGAGCAGCGCAGGCTGTCAGATGGAAGGTGTGTCGGTGGCCGAGGCTATAGCTACACTTAAGAGAACACTTGATCAAATGATAGAAGAAGGGGAGTTGTAATCAATGCAGGTAATATTGTTGGAAGATGTAAAGACCCTTGGAAAGAAGGGCGAGGTTGTTAAAGTTTCCGATGGCTATGCCAAGAACTTTATTTTCCCCAAGAAACTTGGAGTAGAAGCAACCCAGAAAAATTTAAACGAGCTCAAGAACCAGCAAAAGCGCGATTCTATTGTTGCCAAGCAGCAGCTGGACGAGGCTAAGGCTTATGCCGAAAAGATAGAAAAGGAGACCATCAGAGTAACCATGAAGGCCGGAGAAGGCGGAAGGGTATTCGGATCGGTTTCTTCAAAAGAGATTGTAAGCGCCGCCAAGGAGCAGTTCGGATTCGATATCGACAAGAAAAAGCTCCAGATCGCTGAGCCCATCAAATCTTTCGGAACCTATGAGATTCCGGTAAAACTTCATCCCCAGGTAACCGCAATGCTGAAGGTAAACGTAAAGGAGCAGTAATATGGCGGATGAAACGATTTTAAAAAGGGTTGCGCCAAACAGCCTTGAGGCTGAGCAGTCCGTTGTAGGCGCCATGCTCATTGACAGAACAGCCATTGAGATAGCGGCCGAGATCGTGAATCCGGATGATTTCTACAACAGGCAGCTGGGGACTCTGTTCGAGACCATGGTGGAACTGGACCGCGAGGGCAGTGCCGTGGACCAGGTCACTCTTCAGAACAGACTCAGGGAAAAGAATGTGCCGCCTCAGGTCAGCAGCGTAGAGTTTATCGCTGAGCTTGTTTCGGCAGTTCCCACATCGGCGAACGTAAAATACTATGCA
The DNA here is from genome assembly GCA_024690635.1 of Butyrivibrio sp. Next base: position 3,105 of record JAILOW010000182.1, on the reverse strand, counting down.
CAGATAGTGGCTGAAAAGTCTACTTTGAGAAAGCTCATCCATGTCAGTGAGGAGACCATCAATAACTGCTACACCGGCAGCGACGGAATGGAAGCTATTTTAAATGACGTGGAAAAGAGAGTTTTCCAGATAACACAAAAGAGAAATACGGGCGAGTTCGTTGGCATCGATCAGATCGTCATGAACGCCCTTAACAAGATCGAGATGGCCAGCAAGATGAAGGGTAATGTTACCGGTCTTGCCACGGGATTTTTGGATCTGGATTACAGAACAGCAGGATTCCAGCCATCTGACCTTATCCTTATCGCAGCACGTCCTTCAATGGGAAAGACGGCGTTTGTTCTGAATATCGCAGAGCACATGGCTTTTCATGATGACAAGTGCGTTGCAATATTCTCGCTGGAAATGTCCAAGGAGCAGCTGGTAAACAGACTCCTTGCCATGGAATCCCACGTGGATTCGCAGCACATCAGAACAGGTAATATGTCCGATATGGACTGGGATAACATCATTGAAAGTGCCGGCGTTATCGGCGGATCCAAGCTTATAATCGACGACACACCGGGTATCTCCATTCAGGAGCTCAGGTCCAAATGCCGTAAGTACAAGATGGAACACGGCCTGCAGATCATCATGATCGACTACCTGCAGCTTATGACAGGCGGAACCGGTAAAAGCTCAGAATCCAGACAGCAGGAGATCTCCGAGATTTCAAGATCCCTGAAGGCCCTTGCCAGAGAGCTGAACGTTCCTGTTGTAGCTCTTTCACAGCTCTCCCGTGCGGTTGAGCAAAGACCTGACCACAGGCCCATGCTTTCTGACCTGCGTGAGTCCGGAGCCATCGAGCAGGATGCGGATATGGTAATGTTCATCTACAGAGATGATTATTACAACAAGGATACGGAAAAGAAAGGAATTTCCGAGATCATCATTGCCAAACAAAGAAACGGCCCTATCGGAACCGTAGAACTGGTATGGCTTCCTCAGTTTACCAAGTTTGCCAATCAGGAAAGAGGCCACTGAGAATAAAAGCACAAAAAAAGAGCTTCCCATTCGGGAAGCTCTTTTTGTTATGTTTGTGATCAGCCCTGAGCGATTGCTGAAACGGGGCACTGAGCTGCGCATGATCCGCAGTCAATGCATGTGCCAGCATCGATAACGAACTGTGTATCTCCCTGAGAAATAGCTGAAACAGGGCACTGAGCAGCGCAAGAACCGCAGCTGATGCAACCATCACTAATAACGTATGCCATAATAATATCTCCTTCCGTAATTTGAAAATTAATGAAATTGCAACATAATGCAGACAGGCTAGCCGTTCCTGTCTTTGTTACTTAATTATCATAATATAAGAAAAATTAATTATCAATACAATAATTGAAAAGTTTTATCTGTTTTAATGATAAAAATACTATAAATTGCGTGACATTAACGGGCTAAAATGATACTATTGTATTCGGCAGAATACGAGCGGAAATCTACCGTCACAACTCATTTTCATCGGCAATTATCGGGGAGATCGGTTGTGAAGGTTGTTTTATGCTTGTTTTTTGATATTTTTTGTGTAAAAGCCAAAAAAATAAACTCACAATATTAAAGGTAGGAGGAATGAAAATGGCAAGAAACATGAAAACCATGGACGGTAACGAAGCTGCTGCATATGCTTCATATGCATTCACTGAAGTTGCCGCTATGTACCCAATCACACCATCATCTGTTATGCCTGAGCATGTAGATGAATGGGCAACAGCCGGAAAGAAGAACATTTTCGGACGTACAGTTCAGATCACAGAGATGCAGTCTGAGGCCGGTGCAGCCGGTGCTGTACACGGATCACTGGTAGTAGGTGCTCTTACATCTACTTACACAGCTTCTCAGGGACTTCTTCTTATGATCCCTGATATCTACAAGGTAGCCGGCGAGAGACTTCCCGGTGTGTTCAACGTATCAGCTCGTTGTGTAGCTTCACACGCTCTGAACATCTTCGGAGATCACTCTGACGTATATGCTTGCCGCCAGACTGGTGCTGCAATGCTTTGCGATTCAAGTGTACAGGAGGTTATGGACTTAACACCTGTTGCTTACTGCGCAGCAATCGAAGGCAGAATTCCTTTTATCAATTTCTTTGATGGATTCCGTACATCACACGAGATCCAGAAGATCGAGGTTTGGGACTACAAGGACCTTGACGAGATGGTTAACCATGACGCCATCGACGCTTTCAAGGCAGGTGCTCTCAATCCTAATCATCCTTGTCAGATGGGCTCAGCTCAGAACCCTGACATCTTCTTCCAGACCAGAGAGGCTTGCAACACAGGTTACAACGAGCTTCCTGAGATCGTTCAGAAGTACATGGACAAGGTAAATGCCAAGATCGGTACAGACTACAAGCTCTTCAACTACTACGGAGATCCTAACGCTGAGGTAGTTATCGTAGCTATGGGTTCTGTAAACGATACAATCGAAGAGACTATCGATTACCTTGAGAAACAGGGCAAGAAGGTCGGTGTTGTTAAGGTTCGTCTCTACAGACCTTTCTCAGCAAAGGCTCTTGTTGCAACTATTCCTGATTCTGTTAAGAGAATTCAGGTTCTCGACAGAACAAAGGAGCCCGGCTCATATCGTGAGCCTCTTGCTCTTGATGTTATCGCAGCCCTTAAGGGAACAAAGTTCGAGTCAGTTCCTGTATTCTGCGGACGTTACGGACTTGGTTCCAAGGATACAACTCCTGCTCAGATCGTTGCTGTATTCAACAATGATACTAAGGAAGAGTTCACAATCGGTATCGAGGATGATGTAACAAATCTTTCACTTGATGCAGGTGCTCCTCTCGTAACAACTCCTGAGGGAACAACAAACTGCAAGTTCTGGGGACTTGGTGCTGACGGAACTGTTGGTGCTAACAAGAACTCCATCAAGATCATCGGTGACAACACAGACATGTATGCTCAGGCATACTTCGATTATGACTCCAAGAAGTCAGGCGGTGTTACAATGTCTCACCTCAGATTTGGTAAGAAGCCTATCAAGTCAACTTACCTCATCAAGAAGGCTGACTTCGTAGCATGCCACAATCCTTCATACATCCGCAAGTTCAACATGGTT
>JAILOW010000179.1 GCA_024690635.1 Butyrivibrio sp. | reverse complement strand
CGCTATGGATGCGCACTCGCGCGATAGGAATATGTTGCCTTCAGCAACCGCGCTCGGCGCGAGAATGTCGCGAGCGACATTCTTTTTTATTTCCGTTTTTATCATATTCAATTTTTCGAATGGAATTTATCTGCAAAAGGTGCTTATAATATATCCTGAGGGTGAACAAATTTACAGGGGTTACTTTGGGGTATGAAAAAAAGAAAATGGACGATGCGCCAGGCTATTCTTGCCCTGGTCATAGGTTGTACGCTTTTTGCCATCATTGCGCAAACAGTGGTGTTTGAACTGACCTCAAGACAGCAGATCAGAAGAGAGAGTCTTCTTAACAACGACGAGACCCTCCAGCGTATTGAAACCGAGCTTAATTCCTACATTCACAGTCTCATCGTAAAGATGCAGACTATCTATAGCGAAACCGACATGGTCTACGACATGAGACATTCCCACGGTCACAGCAAAAAGCTTCTTGATTATTACTGGACTGCGTGGCATCTGTCGGAGAGTCGTTTTGATGCTTCGGAGCAGCTCCTTGCCATGTATATTTATGACAATGAGGACAATCTGATCAGCTCCTGGAGGCGGCAGCCTTACAACTATCCCCAAAACCTTTATGATACCGACCGGTACGTTAATGTGGCTCATCTAAAGAGCTATCTTAAGTCCGACGACTACTCTGTGATGCTCTCGGGGTATCACAATGAGGAAGCGGATCAGGACGTTATCAGGTTCTGTTTAAAGCTTCACACCTATGATGACGACAGGTCTCAGTTCGGCTATCTTATCTGCGATTTTAACACTTTGAATTTTGCCAATATCATGAGCAAATACATCTCTTCAAGAGATGTTTACGTATGGCTTCAGCCACGAGGGGATGCGCCCATTGCCAAAGTGGGCAATACCACAAGGGAGGAGAGCAGGATCTTTTCCGATCTGACAAAAGACATTGCTACCTCCGCCGATGAGTTCCCCAAGTTAAAAGCAGAGTACGGAGACTTTTATCTAAACAGCAGGCCTTCCGACAATTACAATCTGTATGTCGTGATGCTGACACCCCAGTCTCTTATGCTTCACACCCAGCAGGCTCTTGCCAGAACACTTATTGTCATAGCTCTTTTCATCATTCTGGTGACGCTGCTGATGGGTACCAGGTTCTCGGCGTTTATCTACAAGCCCGTTGAAGAGCTTTCGGATACCATAAAAGAAATCAAAGAAGGTGATACGGATCTTCGCGCCAGCACAGCGGGATGGAGCGAAGAGATCAGGACCATGGGCGAGGAGTTCAACGAGATGCTGGACACCATCCAGAAGATGGTAAAAGAGGAGTACGAAGCCAAGGTCCTTATGGAGAGAACCCAGTACAAGGTCCTGCAGGCTCAGATCAATCCGCATTTCCTTTACAACACTCTGGATACCATGAGCGGCATTGCGGCATCTCAGGACTGTACCCTTGTGAGCGGTCTGTGTCAGTCACTGTCAGCCATATTCAGATACAGCCTGGATATTTCCGACACCCAGTCAACGCTTCAAAAGGAGATGGCTCATGTCAGAAACTACCTGTATGTTATGGATGTGCGAAACGGCAATTCCGTGAAATTTACTTATCAGATAGATTCGGATACTCTGTGGGACAACATCCCCAGGATCACCCTGCAGCCCATAGTTGAAAATGCCTTGCAGCACGGGCTCAGAAACACAAGGCGCAAGGATAAAGAGCTGAAGATCTCCGCGCGGCATGAAGGAGGAAAGCTCATCATCATCATAGAAGACAACGGCGCCGGAATGGATGCCGATGCCATGAATGAGGAGCTTGCCAAGGCGGATATCGGCAGGATCGAAATGGGAAGATCCATCGGAATAATGAATGTAAACGCCAGAGTAAAGAGCGTTTACGGAGAAGGTTACGGGATACACTTTGAAAGTACCGAAGGGGTTGGTACAAAAGCAATCATCACATTACCTATAGTAAAAGGAGATGACGCAGGTGGGGATGAAATACAAGGTACTGTCGGCTGATGATGAATTGTGGAGCCGTGAGAATATAAAAAGAATGCTGCACTGGGAGGACTACTCCATCGAATTTCTTGAGCCTGCCTGCGACGGCGAAGAGGTTCTTGAAAGGATACCAAAAGAGCAGCCCGATATTGTGATAACAGATATCAATATGCCCTTTTTAAGCGGACTTGAGCTTTTGGACAGAATACGAAACGAATATCCGGATATCATAACTCTGGCGGTCAGCGGCTATGATGATTTCCAGAAAGTAAAAGGAGTGTTCATGTCGGGAGGTATCGATTACCTTCTTAAGCCCGTCAGCAGAGAGCAGCTTGTGGATTCTCTCAGCAAGGCATTAAAGACTCTTGAACAAAGAGAAGCGGAAAATGCCAAAAAGGAAGACAACATCTTAAGGGAAAACTATGTTTCCTCCTTTCTGGAAGACGATGAATTCTCATCTCTTTTAAACGGAAAACTGTTCAGGCCCGGAAATGAGTTTCATATTCCCAGCACCAAGGTGTTTTCGGAGGTTTCAACCATCCTGGTTAAATTCCATGACGTTGAGATCCTGAAACAGAACTATGAAAAAGATGTGCTTAGAATGTCCTATGATCTCAAGAACAAGCTTCGTGAGATCATTGAAAATGACCGCAGCATCGTCTTTAACTACACCGACAAGGTAAACGAATTCATCATAGAACTCAACGAAACACCAGCGGGACTTAGGAGGATCGCAGACTGCATTCTGGAAGCCTTCCCCATAGATACCCAGGGACCTGTCACCGTGGCGATTCATGACAGGGCTAGTTCACTTGATGATATCGCAACCATTTACAGAGAGATGATCGCAGAGCTGGTGACAAGGCCTTTCGGACAAAGCCACAGCATCGTTATGTGCACCGGATCCAAGAAAAGCGGAGAGCTTCAGGGCAGGTACACCAACAGGATAGAATCTCTTTTAACAGAGTGTCTTTCCAAGGGTGATACGGAGCAGGCCAAAAATATCATCATGGATACAGCAGGCCTTGGCAGGTGTGAAAACGCAGGCTGGAGTCTTTTTGAAGTGACTCAGTTTACTACAGGAGTTCTAAATACCATTGCGGACTGTGACAAAAACAAGGACAACCGCGCCTACGAGGAAGTGCAGGATGCAATTAATTACGGACTCAGGTCTTTGAATAAAGAGATAGTTCTTGCCAATATAGCCCTTGCAATCCGCATTGCTTCAGGGTCATCTGCTGCTGAGAGCAGCTCCATCAGCAGTCAGGTTGAGAGCATTCACGATTACATCGAAAAGCATTACATGGAGCATTTGTCCCTTTCCGATCTTGCGGAGCAGTTCTTTGTGGAGCCAAGTTACCTTTCCCGCAAGTTCTCTCAGAAGTACGGAGAGACCATAACAGCATACATTACAGGGTGTCGAATGAATCGTGCAAAAGAGCTGATGAAGGATGAAGACAACAAGCTTGAAGTCATTTCTTTTGAAGTGGGCTATGATGATTACAACTATTTCAGCAGGGTATTTCGCAGATTTGAGGGCATGAGCCCCACTGAATTCCGTAAGCGAAATAATTTTTCAAAATTGTGATAGTTGGTTTTTCGAAATTGTGCTAATTGATAAAACGATCAGTTGATAAAATAACTTCGTAAACAGGAAAGATTACATGAAACCTGTTTGCGGAGTTGTTTGTTTTTTGAGGGGAATTTGGGAGGAAAAGGTGGTGTTCTATATAAAGAGTTTCATAGCGCTACTGGGAGCGGTAATAGTTGCAGCGGTACTGATGCTTTCGGGATGCGGACAACAAAAACAATTGCAGATAGATACAACGGATGGGATCACAAATATCTTTGATTATGTAACCGTGGATTTCTCGGGGAAAAATGGGGAAGGCACAGCGTATGTAAATGTTGATTACAACGGCCTTGAAACCGAGATGGTCGGCGGCACCGAAAAGATCAAGGACCTTGATGAGATCGAGGATCTTTCCGAGCTTACCAAATATATCAATGCGGTTTCATCCATCTCTTTTAGCATCGACAAAAACAAAGGCCTTTCAAACGGAGATCAGGTAGTTGTTTCGGTATCCTACGACAGTACAGCTGCAGCTTCCGCAGGAGTTACCTTCGGAGATGAAAAGAGCAAGATCTACGAAGTGAAGGGACTTAAAAAATAAAACATTATTGGGGTAACAAATCGAATCCGCGGATGGCACGGGACGATTGAAATAAATTTTCTTTTTATGGAAAAAGGAGGGTAACAAAGCTATGAAAAAGAGTTTCAAAAGGTTGGGCGCTCTGGTTATGGCAGGTGTATTGGCAACATCTCTTATGACAGGTTGCGGCGCTGCAGTAGGCACAGGAGCAGGTGCTTCTTCAAAGAGCGCAGGCTCTGACAAGATCAAGATTGGTGTTTCTATCTGGAGTTCCACAGACGTTCTGGGAAGCCAGTGTAAAAAGATCGTTGATAAGGCAGCCAAGGCCAACGGCGTAGAAGTTCAGTACGTTGACCAGGCTCACGTATCTGAGCAGGTTACAGCTTCTGTTGAGCAGCTTTGCGCAGCAGGATGTAAAGGTATCATCATCTGTAACTCAGCAGATTCAGAGATGACATCAGCCATCAATACATGTACTGAGAACGGCGTTTACATCGCACAGTTCTTCCGTATCATTTCAGAGGAAAACAGCCCTGAAGTTTACAAAACAGCTTGCAACTCCAAGTATTATGTTGGTGCGGTTCATGAAGATGAGGTAACAAACGGATATACACTGGTTAACCTTCTTCTTGAAAAGGGCGACAGAACCATCGGTCTTGAGGCTTGGACAGTTGGTGATGCTACATTCCAGCTCAGATGGAAAGGCTATCAGCAGGCAATCGATGAGTGGAACGCTTCTCATCCCGATGATCCCGCTACTATGACTGAGCCTGTTTACGCTAACACATCTTCAGAAGAAGGTGCTGCAGCAGCTATGTCACTTTACAACTCCAATCCCGGAATGGACGCTCTTATCGTTGCCGGCGGCGGTGGAGATCCCCTTGTAGGTTCCATCGGTGCATACGCAAACGAAGGCCTCACAGGCAAGATCGACGTTGTATCAACTGACTTCCTTGATGACCTTGCAGAGCAGCTTAAGTCAGGCGGAATGTTTGCAGAGTCAGGCGGACACTTCTGTGATCCTCTCTTCGCATTCTTCCTTGTACTTAACGCAGTTAAGGGCAACTATGTAAAAGAAGAAGGAACATTCGGTTACGAGATCCTCTTCCCTTACCTGTATGTATCATCTCCCGATGATTACGCTAACTATGAGAAGTACTTTGTAACAGACGATCCTTACACAGAAGATGAGCTTGCAGAGATGGCTGGCTACAGCTTCGACGAACTGAACAAGGCAGCTTCTAATCTTTCAATCGACGACGTTATCACTCGTCACAGCAACTGATAAATATTTTGGATATACCGTATTCCCCGCCATCCGGGGGATACGGCATATCTTTGAAAGAGGGTTGCTACTTTACTACTCTTGCGGGAGGATCCTATGAATAAGTTTCAAAAATTCAGACAGAGCCAGTGGTACGGAATGTTACTGCTAGCCCTAATTGCTTTTATATTCTGGGCATTTTTCAAAATACTTGCCCCTCAGACTTTCGGAGATTTTGACAAATTGCAGACCTACCTTAAGACAGCTCTTTACTATGCGGTAGGTGGTTGCGGCCTTTACTTTATCTGTGTAATGGGCCCTTTTGATATGAGTGTAGGCGCAAACATCGTGCTTTCATCGGTGCTTGCGGTAAATATGAGCGAACGTTTCGGATATGCGGGACTCCTTCTTGCGCCCATGATCAGCGGCGTGCTGGTTGGACTCCTCAACGGACTTGTATATATCAAATTAAAGATCTCATCTCTTATCGTTACGGCAGGTCTTTCTCTTGTTTACGAGGCCCTGTCCATCTTTGCCACAAACGGAAAAGAAGCCATTCTTGCACCCCAGTACAGGGCATTCGGCGATTATCCCGGAAACCTGATCCTTGCTCTTTTGGCATTCTTCCTTTGCGGATTTATCTTAAAGTACACCAAGATCGGAACCTACACCTATGCCATCGGCTCCAACGAGGTTGTTGCCAAAAACATGGGTGTGAATGTAGATAAATACAAGGTTGTGGCTTTTGTTCTCTGCGGATTTTTTGTAGGTGTTGAATCCATTCTTACAATCTCCTACGGAACCTCCATGACAAGTGCATCCAACCTTGCATCCATGAGCCGAAACTTCCCTCCTTTGATGGGAACCTTCTTCGGACTGGCATTTAAAAAGTACGGACATCCGGTTGTTGCCATCGTAGTGGGCGAGTTCATTATCCAGCTCTTGTTCCAGGGCTTTGTTGCTCTCGGCGCTCCCACAACGGTACAGAACATCGTAACCGGTATCGTTCTTCTTGCTATCGTAACTATGACGATCAAGCCCGTTAAAGGTGCTGTTGTTAAATAAGGGGGAAAGACATGAGCGAAGTATTACTGCATGCCGAAGGCATCGACAAAAATTTTGGTATAACCCATGCCATTGATCATGTCACTCTCGACTTTTACAAAGGCGAAGTCCATGCACTGATCGGCGAAAACGGATCCGGTAAATCCACTTTTACATCCTGCCTTACAGGTATCTATCACAAGGACGAAGGCACCTTTACCCTGAACGGAAAAGAAGTCCACGCTAAAAACCAGGTGGACGGTAATTACCAGGGCGTAGCCATCATCGTTCAGGAGATAGGAACCCTGTCGGGACTTACCGTTGCTGAGAATATCTTTCTCGGTAAGGAAAAAGAATTTACGAAGTTCCAGGTAAAGAACACCAAGGCCATGAACAGAAAGGCTCAGGAACTTCTTGATTCCTACGGCTTTAATTATATCAAGGCCACGGACGTTATAGACAAATACAATTTTGAGGACAGAAAGCTCATTGAGATCGTAAAAGCAACTCACTTCAAACCTCAGGTGCTGGTTGTTGACGAGACCACAACAGCGCTTGGAGAGAAGGGCAGAAAAGAGCTCTTTAAGGTTATGAAGCAGACACGCGACGAGGGAAGATGCGTTATCTTTATTTCCCACGACCTTGATGAAGTTATCGAGCAGTCCGACAGTATCAGCGTTCTGCGTGACGGTGTTTTGATCGACACGGTAAAGAGCAGTGATGTTACTTCTGACGATCTGAAAAAACTCATGGTAGGACGTGAGATGAGTAACAACTACTATCGTGCGGACTACGATGAAGAGGTTTCGGATGAAGTTGTTTTAAAGGGCGAACATCTGACGGTTCCCGGAGAGATCGAAGATTTCTCAATCGAGCTTCACAAGGGCGAGATCATTGGAATCGGCGGACTTTCCGAGTGCGGAATGCATGAAGTTGGGAAGGCTCTTTTCGGTGCATCTTTTGACAGAGAGGGAAGTGTTACCCTTGCGGACGGCACTGCCATCAATGACATCAAGACAGCTATCGATCACAGCATAGCCTATGCTTCCAAGGACAGAGACAATGAGTCACTTGTCATAAACGATACGATACAGGACAACATCTGCCTTCCTTCACTGGAGGATCTTAAAAGAAATCACATCCTTCATGCCAAGGATGAGAAGGCCTTTGCGGAGAAGTTTGCAAATCAGATGAGTACCAAGATGGAAGGTGTTCATCAGTTTATGTCAGCTCTTTCCGGAGGTAACAAACAGAAGGTTGTTCTGGCCAGATGGATCGGTAAGAATTCGGACATCATCATTCTGGATTCTCCCACTCGTGGTATCGACGTAAAAGTTAAGGCGGACATCTATCATATGATGAATTCCATGAGAAAGAACGGCAAGTCCATTATCATGATCTCTGAGGAAATCTCGGAGCTTCTTGGTATGGCAGACCGCATCATCATCATGAAGGACGGACGTCAGAGCGGTGAATTTAAGCGCAGCGAAGATCTGAAGGATACAGATCTCATTGCCAAGATGGTATAAGGGGAGGCCGATTATGGAAAATGAAAAAAGAATGAGTGTTCCGATCATGGAGCGGCCAATCATCAGAACTGTAATGCCCTTTGCAGGGTTCATATTCATAGTTGTATTGTTTGCGGTGCTGACAGGCGGACAGCTCTTTACCGCAGGAAATCTTAAACTCCTTTTGTCACAGTCATACGTGCTATTGATCGCATGTGTGGGAGTGTTCATGGTTATGACCATGGGCGGACTTGATTTCTCACAGGGTTCTATGCTGGGCGTATGCTCCGTTGTTGTATGCTTTTTGTCCAATATCAACATCGTGCTGGCAATAATATGCGGCGTTATAACAGGAGGCCTTATAGGTCTTGTAAACGGATTCTTTAACGTTAAGCGCAAGATCACATCTTTCATCGTTACTATCTGTAACATGTATCTTTTGCGTGGCGTGGTTGCTTATGCAACAACAAAGACTCCCGTTTACGGTGTGTCAAACATCACATCCTACAACACTATTGGCTTTAATCTCACGTTTACTTTATTGATCCTCCTCATAGCCTTTGCCGTTTTCCAGTACTCAGGACTGGGAAACAGGCTGAAGGCCATCGGTGCAGGTGAGACCGCAGCAAGATTTGCGGGTGTAAGAGTTGAGAAGACAAAAATACTTGTTTACATGGCAGCAGGCATGATCACAGGCCTTGCAGCTTTCATTAACAGTATCAAGGTTGGTTCCGTTACTTCTACAGCAGGAAACCAGCTTGAGACACAGATCATGATAGCCCTCGTTTTGGGCGGCATGCCCGTCAATGGCGGCGCCAAGGTCAAATTCTACAACATTATCCTTGGCGCCCTCACCTACAAGATCCTCACAGCAGGACTTGTAATGCTGGGCATCGAACCCAAGACACAGCAGCTCGTCATGGGTATCGTCTTCCTTATCATGGTTGCGGTATTTGCAGACCGTGAGACAGGTATGATAGTGAAGTAATGGCACGGCTTTTACGAAAGTGCTGCATATGAATTGATCGGTTTACTTTTATAATATCGGGTCGCAGGTCCGCATCTCGTCGATTAAGACGGGGTGTGGATCTGTTTTGTTGTTATTGAGGTAGTTTTCAGACACTAGATTGCGGGGGAATAATGCTTTTTAGTGTCGCGCTTATTTTTGGCGGACACTGGATATTGGGGCGTGGGTGTTTCTTAGTGTCGGGTATTTGTCGGGGTGGACACTAGATTGTTGGAATAGTGAGTATATTAGTGTTGCTTTTTGACTAAGGGGGACACTGGAAAAATGGATGGAATTATTTTTTAGTGTCATTCTTTTTCTAAAGTGGACACTAGAAAAAGAAATAGGGCAATTCTTTAGTGTCAAAAATTAGTTATGCTGAACACTGGATTATAGATAAATCTATTAGTCTAGTGTTGAGCGTAGATTTTTCAGACACTGATAAAGCCAGAATATAAATTTTTAGTGTCATATAGTTATGAGAACCTTAAAAGAAGTTTTCCGGTGCGGAACCTGAGCATCAAAGTTGAAGAATAAAGAAGATGGGATAAGGAATAACGTGATACAATTAACTCAAAGGTCAAAGTTCAAAGTGATCGCTCATTAAAGGATGAAGGATAATGACTTCATCTTTTTTTCAAGGCGGCTTCTTCATGGAATGCTTCATCCCGAAGCAGGCCATATTCTTCTTTCTTTAAAAGAAGGTGATGACTTTGCCGGCGTTTGCCCTTATCATAGAAACTGTTTTGAAGGTCTTGCTTCCGGTCCCGCCATCAAGGCTAGATACGGAACAGAAGGCTATAATCTTATTGACAATGAAAGAGTCTGGGAGCGTGAGGCTGACTACATCGGCAAGGCGCTGATGCAGCTCTTGGCGGCGACCAGGGAATAAAGGGAGCACTGTGGCTTGCAGAAAAAGAACCTGGGGGACGGGGTTAGTGGATCATTATGAAACGCATTGATTTTGAAAATGGAAAAACACTTAATAACATTCTTGCGACAGCAATTCCCATGCTGGTGGCGCAGATCATAAATCTTTTGTACAACATTGTGGACAGGATCTATATAGCCCGTATCCCTCAGATCGGTACAGTCGCTCTCGGTGCGGTGGGACTTTGTTTCCCGCTTGTGATCCTCACTACGGCGTTTACAAATATGTTTGGCAGCGGCGGCGCTCCGCTTTTTTCCATAGCAAGAGGACAGAAAAATGAAACAAGGGCGAGGCAGATCCAGAACACCTCGTTCTTTTTACTGATAATAACGGCATTTGTTTTGATCATAGTAGGCGAGCTCTTTGGGCGTCCAATCCTGTCAGCTTTTGGAACTTCCGATGCGGCCATGATCTATGCACTTCCTTATCTTCGTATCTATCTTCTCGGCACGGTTTTTTCCATGATAGCTACAGGCATGAATCCCTTTATAACGGCTCAGGGGTACTCGATAGTCGGCATGACGACCATAGTTGTGGGCGCTGCAGCAAATATCATTCTGGATCCGATTTTTATATTTGTATTCGGCCTTGGACCTGAGGGCGCAGCCATTGCAACTGTAATATCCCAGGGACTTTCCGCAATTTATGTTCTGAGATTTTTCTTTGGAAAAAAGTGTGCATATAACCTCAAGATCATGACTCTCTCCGAGATAAAAAAGTGCGGAAGTACTGCAGTCAGCATCGTTACCCTTGGAAGCGCTGCTTTTATCATGCAGTTCACCAATGCCATGGTTTCAATCTCCTGCAACAACGTACTGTCTCACGTAGGCGGCGATCTCTATGTTTCCGTTATGACCATGGTCAACTCCGCGCGACAGATGATGGAGACCCCGATCCTTGCCATCTCAGAGGGTACATCACCCATCATCAGCTACAACTACGGGGCAAGGCGCTTTGACCGAATAAAAAGATCCATAGCCATAATGGTGGCCATGGACTTTGGATATACCTTCATAGTATGGATGTTTATTAGACTGTTTCCCGCAACGGTTATCGGCGTTTTCAGTAATGACAAAACAATTCTTGCTGACGCGATACCTGCATTTAATCTGTATTTTTCAACCTTTATATTTATGACCTTCCAGCATTCGGGACAGGTTGTATTTAAGTCCCTTGGCAGAAAAGGTCATGCGATTTTCTTTTCTCTTTTCAGAAAAGCCTTCATCGTGGTACCGCTTACCTACATGCTTCCTTATCTTTTCCACATGGGTACCGACGGAGTCTTTGCCGCTGAGCCCATCAGTAACGTCATCGGCGGAACCGCATGCTTTATCACAATGCTCTTTACTGTAAGGAAGATGGGAAGGGAAGAAGCTCAAAACAAAATCCTCAGGGGATAACCTCTGAGGATTTATTTTTGTGAAAAATTATTTTATCGAAATATCTATATCTCCGCTTCCGGTCTTTATGTTGCAGCGTCCTTCTCCGCCATCTTGGGGGATGCGAATATCTCCTGAGCCTGATTTGGCATCAAACTTTTTGGCGGTCAAAAGAGTTCCCTGAACATCGCCGCTTCCTGTTTTAAACTCCATGGAATGTCCGTCGCATCCGTCAAGGTAGATGTCACCGCTACCTGTTGAAGAGTAGAATCTGTTATCGGAAACAACATCAGTGAGCTTTATTTTGCCGCTCATGCTCTCGGCCTGAAACTCTGACTCACAGTCAAGGTTGTTTACTGTGATGTCACCACTTCCGATGTGGATATCAACTCCTGCTGAAACCATGTCTTTCAGATATATATCTCCGCTTCCCGAATGAACCTTGATGTCTTTTGCCCTGAAGTTCTCAAGTGTGGCTTCGCCGCTTCCCACGGAAACCTCCACATTATCAAAGGTGAACTCGGGCTGCAGATAAACATCTCCGCTTCCCACCTTGCAGGTGAAATCCTGATAAGTATCTCCGGGCAGGTAAAGAACCTCCATCACGTGTGGACGACTTACCAAAAGGTTTTGTTTAAGGTTCCAGCTGGCCTTGTTTTCTATCACAAGAGTATTGCCCTGAACATGGATCTTGTACTTGTCATCGCTTGCCTCGTGGCATTCAAAGTGTGTGTTCTTGTCATCTGATTTCAGGATCTGGATATCGTGCGCGCCGATCTGGATATCGATGCTGGTAAAATTCTGATCCGTGATATCTATTGTCTTTTCAGCGTATTCTACTGTCTTAATAAGGTTCATGATGTTTCCTCCTGCTGCGAAAAGAGATAACGACATCATTCCAATGCCGATAACCACAAGAGCTATCGCAACAAATATGGTAATCTTTTTTTCAAGCCTCATTTGTCTTACCTCCCACAAACAATTTCTTGATTCCAAGGACTATCTTTTTACTGAGGAAAAGAAGTCCCTTTGTAACCTGGTTGAATCCAAAGAACAGAAGTATCGCAACTCCTACAAGGGCAATACCGCCGCCTGCAAGGAACACCTTCTGGAAAAATCCTCCCGGCTGAATAATGGACGCTAAAAATGATGCAATGCCTGAGAGAAATATTGAAAGGTCAGTAATGTAAAGTGACAGGATGATGATCCAGAATGTCAGGTAGAGTACCAGACAAACTATTATGGCTGCCAGCAAAAGGGGAAGCCATATGGGGGATCCCAGTATCAGCAGCACGATCTCACCTGCGCTGAATGCTCTCTTTGGTGTTATTTTTTCTTTTACTATTTTGGTGATAGGCACTTCCGAAAGTATCTGTGACCTGATCTCGTCAATGGAGCCAAGGGCGCTTACCGCTTCCTCCTCGGTCATTCCGTCTTCCATGCGGTCATCTATCATTTCGGTGTAATAATCAACCGATCTTTTGATATCTTCTTCAGAAAGGCCTATCAGGCTGTTTGTTAACTGTGATGTGAATTCTGCCTTAGTCATGTTTTTCCTCCCTCGTTACGAATTCATAGATCTGTTTGAGTTCCTTCCATTCCTCTTCAAAAGCCCTGAGCCTCTCAAGGCCGGAATCGGTAATGTGGTAGTACTTCCTGAGTCGTCCGTTATGCTCAGCGGTCCGGACGGTGAGCATCTGCTGGTTTTCAAGCCTTCGCAGAATAGGGTAAAGAGTCGACTCTGAAATCTCCACAAAAGGACTCATATCTTTCACGATCTGGTAACCGTAGGAGTCTTCACTTTTGATGGCGGCAAGGACACATACGTCAAGCAGTCCACGCTTCATTTGATTTTCCATCGTAATACCTCCTGTTGCATCATACTATACGTCACATAGTATTATGCGTCAAGTAGTATTTGTGCAATTTTGAATATTTTTTATCGGTGCCCGCCGGAAATAAGATATTCAAAATTGTGCTACAATAGTAGTAACTTTCGGGGGCTGTATGGAAAAGGCGGAACTTATATGAAGATCACTGAAAAGCAAAAGAACATTGCATATATTTGTGTTATTACTCTTTCGCTTATTATCGCTATTATCATGCTGACGGGCTACATGAGGCGGCAGGCGGCGCTAGCCGGGGCGCAGGAAGAAAATCCAAAGACTGCGGTGACAATAGAGGAGAAAGAGAAAAAGGATAAGGTCCTTATCACCGTAAGTACTGAAACTATTCAGGAACACCTTGAGGACATGGGATTTCTCGTGACCCAGGAGTATTACTTTACGCAGGTTGAGCATTACACCAAGGAAAAGCAGATCCTGAAAGTCATTCCCACAGAAGCCGGATTTGTCTACAGCTATGACGGAAAAGTTACTGCAGGTGTGGATTTTGAAAAGATCGAAGTTCAGCAGGATGATGATAAAAAAGAGATCACTGTAAAGCTTCCGGATTCCGAGATCTACAGCGTTGAGATAGATAACGACTCTTTTCAGGTATATACGGAAAAAGATTATCTTTGGAACAGGGTAAGACTTGAGGATTTCAACATTTCCCAGTCGGAGTTCAAGGCGGCTGCCAAGCTGAAAGCCATAGATGGCGGCATCCTAAAAAGAAGCGATGAGCAGGCCAAGACTCTTGTGACCAATTTCATCGAGAACCTGCCTTCTGTAAAGGGATACAGGATAAAATTCACAAAGGACTAAAGGGGAGAAGGTCATGAAGCTTCAAAAGATCGCGATTACTGCGCTTTTAATACTGATAATTGCTATATCGATTACAAAGGTTGCCCCCTGGGCAGCAGATCCAACTAATCATGCTCATTCAATAGAACAGACAGATGACAAGATCGCAACGGTCATGGCTCTTTCCGGCGGAGCTGCTGCAACTTCCGCAGCCATATCTCTTTTGCCGGGGGACGTATGTACTCCGATCTCCGAGGAGCTTGCAGAGCTGGCCAAGTATTTTCTTGTGATCCTAAGCGCTCTTTATCTGGAGAAATTCCTTATCACCATATCCGGGTACATCACGTTTTCTGTGCTGATCCCGGCGGCGCTTCTTTTGCTCTCAATTGCCATACTCTTTGGTAAAAAGAATCTTGGCAGTATCGCAGGCAAGATCGCAGTGGTGGGACTTGCTATCTTTATAATAGTTCCTGCCAGCGTCTGGCTTTCCGACAAGGTTTATCAGACTCAGGCCGACAGGGTGAACAGTACGATAGAGCAGTACAATGACATGGAAGATGACGGGGACACAGGCTTTTTTGACCAGATCACAACTGTTACCACCAATACCGTGGACAAGGCGACGAACTTCCTTAGCAGTCTCCTTGAAGCCCTTGCGGTGATGATAGTTACCGCCTGCGTGATACCGATCCTGGTATTTGTGTTCCTTATATGGCTCATAAAGACTATATTTGCAGGCAATACGTTAACGCTTGATACAGGCTCGCTTTTGTCCTTAAAAGACAAGCTTGTTAATAACAGTAACTGATCACGGGGAAGATTTTAAAAGTTTTGTTTAGGAGGGAAAGATTATGGAACAAAAGAAAAACACATGGGTAAGCGCGCTTATTATCGGATTGTGCATCATAATGAGCTGCCTTGCACTGGCATTTGGACTGTCACATTTCAGGTCCGAGAGTACACACGTTATAACCGCTACGGGAAGCGCAAGCGTTGATTTTGACGCGGACATCATCATCTGGAGAGGCTCTTTTTCATCAACAGCTTATACCTCACAGGCAGCCTACACCAAGATCAAGGGCGATGCTGATGAGGTAAAGAAATATCTTACGGATAACGGCGCCAGCGAAAGCGAGATAATCTTTAATTCCGTTGACATCAGAAGAACCTACCACGACAACTATGATGATAACGGCAACTACATTGGATCCGAGGCAGACGGATATCAGCTTACTCAGAGCGTGACCGTTTCTTCAAACAACCTTGATGTGGTTGAGAAGATATCAAGAGATATTTCCAGCCTTTTGGATAAAGGCGTTGAGCTTACATCAGAATCTCCCGAGTATTATTACTCAGACCTTGATGCATTAAAGCTTGATCTTATCGACAAGGCTTCCATCAATGCAAAAGACAGGATCGACATCATCGCCAAGAACTCAGGCGCAAGCCTTGGAAAGCTCAAGAATTCAAGCCTTGGAGTTTTCCAGATCACAGCCAAGAACTCAGGCACCGGCAGCTATTCCTACGACGGCGCTTTTGATACAAGTTCAAGACATAAAACCGCAACCATCACCGTAAAGCTTGAATACGACCTTAAGTAATATATCTTGCAGCATGAGAGCTCGGGCAGATGCAAGCGGTTTAGAAGGTGGAGATTTGCTTATGAATAGTAAAATAAAAGTCGGATTCAGAGTATTATCAGCTGTTTTGATACTGTCTTCTTTACTGCTGACTTCCTGTGGAAGTTCGTATTCTGCGGATAACGAAGCGTCAAAAGCCGGCCAGGTAAAGGGCGTTTCGAGACAACCCTACGGCGTGTACCTTAGCTGTGAATACGAAGAGCTCCCTGCAAACCTAAGCTGCGACGAGGTTGTTATCGATGCCCAGTATTTTACGGCTCAGGAGATCGCTAACCTTAAAAAGAAAAACGGCAAAGTCTACTCTTACTTAAACGTGGGATCTTTAGAGGATTTCAGGGAGTATTTTAAAAAGTTTGACAGACTGATCCTTGGAGCCTATGAGAACTGGGAAGGCGAGTACTGGGTAGATGTATCCGACAGCAAGTCGCAGGATTTTCTGGTGGATGAGATCGCTTCCGATATGCTGAAAAAAGGCATCGATGGCTTTTTTATCGAC
>JAILOW010000162.1 GCA_024690635.1 Butyrivibrio sp. | reverse complement strand
TGTGACAGAGCTGTTAAAGAGATATGCAGACTCACCCTTGAGTTCAAGGAGCGGTTTGATGAGAGAAAAAGGCAGGAGCAGGTTATAGACTTCTCCGATATGGAACATTTTGCACTTCAGATTCTTTTAAACCATCCGGATGAAAAGACCTGTGAGGGGCTTACCGCAGAAGAAATTTCACAGCTCTGTACCCCTTCAATGGTGGCACTTGAATACAGAGAGTTCTTCAAGGAAGTCCTCATAGATGAATATCAGGACAGCAACAATGTTCAGGAGATGATTCTTAAGGCTGTGGCAAACGACGATGTGACCATATCCGACAGATTCATGGTGGGAGATGTAAAGCAGAGCATCTACAAATTCAGGCTTGCCCGTCCCGAGCTGTTCATGGAGAAATTCCATTCCTATGACAAGACTTTGGGGGCGCATGACAGAAGGATAGATCTTCACAAGAATTTCCGAAGCAGAAAGGA
The DNA here is from genome assembly GCA_024690635.1 of Butyrivibrio sp. The sequence continues at coordinate 3,255 of JAILOW010000162.1, read as the reverse complement.
AGTTCTTGAAATCACTAACTATATATTCCGCAGGATCATGGGAGCTGACCTTGGAAAGGTAGATTACGACAAAGATGCGGAGCTTGTGACCGGAAGAGAATGTGAGGAAGCAGCCTTTGATGTTACCCCTGAGTTTATTCTCATAGACGAAGCCAGCATGGGACTTAACCCGGATCAGCAGGATTCGGAAAACGGTGATGGTGCTGATACTTCTTCATCTTCAGATGATGGAAAAGACAGCTCTTTTGGCGGGGATGATGAAGACCGGGCGGATGATGCCTATGACCCCGAAGAGATGAATTCAAGGGAGAGAGAAGCTCTTGTAATTGCTCAGCGCATCAAACAGCTCATGCAGGAGGATAAGAGCCTTAGATACAAGGACATAGTGGTACTTCTAAGGTCTGCTGCAGGGTGGGATGATGTTTTCAAGGGCATATTTGCCGAGCAGGGAATTCCCTCCTATTCAGAGGCAAAGAGCGGATACTTTAATGCCTGGGAAGTTGCGGTGCTGCTGGATCTTTTGTCGGTTACCGACAACCCGAGGCAGGATATTCCCCTTGTAAGTGTAATGCGCTCGTACATAGGAGGCTTTACGGATGAGGAGCTGTCTGTCCTCAGAATAGCTGCAGATGGAGATGAAGCTGCATCCTGCGCCGATTCTTTTTACGGAGCGATTGAACTTCTCGGGGACAGGGTACCTGAGCAGGTTAGGGAAAAGACACAGAGATTCATGGACTTTCTTAAGGAAATAAGGGTTATGGCTACCTATACCCCTGTCCATGAGCTACTGCAGTACATAATCGATGAGACTGAGTTTGAGAGCATTGTTACAGCCATGCCCGGCGGAGGGCAGAGAAGGGCCAATATAGAGCTTCTTCTGGCAAATGCTGCAAGCTACGAAAAGAGCAGTTTTAAGGGGCTTTTCCATTTTGTAAGATACATAGAGCATCTTAAGGTTGTGAGCGTTGATTACGGCGAAGCCGGCACAATAGATGAAAATGCAGACGTTGTGCGCCTTATGACCATACACAAGAGTAAGGGACTTGAGTTTCCTGTTGTGTTTGTGGCCGGGATGAGTAAGCGTTTTAATCAGATGGATTTAAAGGGCGACCTCATTGTGGATATGGATCTGGGACTTGGAGTAAAGTGCGTAAATTCTGATCTCAGAGTTAAATACGACACCTTAAAGCGATTTGTGATTTCCGAGAGAATGAGAACAGACAGTCTCGGAGAAGAGCTGAGAGTCCTCTATGTTGCTCTGACAAGAGCCAGAGATAAGCTGATAATGACTGCATCGGTAACAAACCTTCAAAAGAGAGTTTTGAAGGAGCTTATGGGGCGTTCAAGGTCAGAGGGCGAGCTGCTACCCTATTCACTAAGAAGTGGTGCCATGAGCTATTTTGATCTGGTTTTGCCGGCTCTTTTGTCACACCCAGCCATGGGACAGGTATTTGAAGACTATCCGGAAATTGCGGAGATGGTAAAGCCTGCCTTTGATGAAGGTGCAGATCTTCCGGCACTTAAAGTAAGCTGCATCAAGGGAACGGACATAAGACAGGGACTTATTTCAGAGGATGTGGGAGGAAACCTGCGGTGCGAAGAGGTAAGAGCAGCTCTTTTTGATAAGTCTTCGGATTACTTTGACAGCGAATTGGAGGAAAGGCTCAAGGTCAAGTTTTCTTCCGAATATGCTTATGAAAACCTCAAAGGGCTATTTACCAAGACCACAGTTACGGAACTTAAGAAAAAGCTTCTTGAAGAAGATGGCGAGTTTAGCGTAAATGTCCCGGACTATGCTGCCGGGGAAGAAACGCAGCCTAAAGAAAAAGCTGCAGATAGCGGCACCTTGACGGGAGCGGACAGAGGAACAGCCTACCACAGAGTTATGGAACTTCTGGATGATAGTATTTACGGAGACGAAGCTCTGATGGAGGGCGTCAGGTCAGATCCTTCCCCTGTATGTAAAGAGCTTAGAAAGTGGATACAGTCGCAGATTGACGTCGGTAAGATCCCGGAGGAGTACTATAAGGCGGTATATACGCCGGATATAGCCACCTTCCTTGCCACCGACCTCGGAAGTAGGATGGGCATAGCCTTCAGATCAGGCAACCTGTACAGAGAGAAGCCTTTCATGATGGGTATTCCGGCCTCTGAATTAAAACCGGAATTTCCGGAGAACGAGATGGTTCTGATACAGGGAATTGTGGATGCATGGTTCATAGAAAAGGGGGATATTGTCCTTCTTGACTATAAGACCGACAGGGTAAAAGAGGCTTCTGAACTGATAAAAAGATACAGTATACAGCTGGACTATTATAAAAAAGCCCTTGAAGCCGCAACGGGCCTCAAGGTCAAAGAAGTTTTCATCTATTCATTTGCACTGGGACAGGAGATAAGTCTTAATGAAAGCTAAATATTGTCGGATATCACAGGATCTTTTTAAGATCATCTGTGGTATCTGCGATGTAATCGGCACCGGCAGCTTCAAGTTCAGCTCTGGTGCCGTAGCCGTATGTAACACCAACGCAGGGAAGATCAAAGGCTCTTGCGCCCTTGACGTCATATTCTCTGTCGCCGATCATCACAGCTTTTTTCTTGATGTCGGAAACTGTCACAGGGCTCTGTGAAGCTTTGCTTTCAAGCTCTGAAAGCTGTTTCAAAACCTCATCTATAACTTCGGATTTTTGGCTCCTTCTTCCGTCGAGCTCACAGCCGACGATAACGTCAAAGTATTTCTGTATATCAAAGTGCTCAAGTACCCTGTAGATCATAACCTGGGGCTTACTTGAAGCAATGGCAAGAATGTGACCGTTATCCTTAAGCTCTTTAAGAAGCTCCTCATATCCCGGATATACGCTGTTTTCGAATATCCCTGTCACATTGTAGTATTCTCTGAATTTAGCAATGGCCTCAGGGGCCTTTTCCTTTGAAAAAGAGTATCTTTCAATGAAGCTTGCATCCAGAGGAGGACCCACAAAGAGTCTTAGCCTGTCCGGATCTTTTTCTACTATGCCGTAGCTTTTAAGGGCATAGGCAGCAGCATTCATGATGCCCGGGCCTGAGTCGGTCACGGTCCCGTCAAGATCAAAAAGCAGATATTTGTAGTTGTTCATATATCCTCCAATAATGAAAAAAAGTGTATAAGCATCGAAAAATAAGTCAACCAAAACATTGACAAAAGTCCTTTGAAGTGGTCATAATTGTCATTGAATAAAATAATAACCGCTAGGGGAGCAATGCTGAGAGTGTACGTTT
>JAILOW010000148.1 GCA_024690635.1 Butyrivibrio sp. | reverse complement strand
AGCCAGTTGTCGTCCCTAAGCTTTCTTCTGAACCAGGCATCGTCGTGCTGATCGGAAACGGTGCTCCAATAGCCGATCTGGCCGTCAAGATAATCCCTGCCGTTATCAAATCCGGCCTCTGCGATCTTGGCTGCAAAGATTCCGCTGTAGGCATCTGTTCCGTGAGCGAAGTGATAGATATCAGACTTTGCGGGGCCTGCTGCGTGAAGGCCTACAGCTACGGGCGTAGCATAAACTGTTGCGCCAACTGCCTGATTGGTCTTATCTGCGTCAAGCCCGAAGAGCTTTGCTGCCGCAAAGGTTGATCCGAAGATCTGCCAGCTGCTAAGTCCCCAGGAATGGTTCTTAAGATAATTGCCGCTGGGAGAAACCGATGAAGCAACTCTCTGATAGCCCTCATAAGCTGCTGCCACAGCTGTGATATAGTCCTTACCTGTTTTGTGTCTTGCCTCAGCTACTGTGAAAGCTGCTGCTATAGCGCCTGCTGAAGGGTGGCCTGTCCAGGAGCAGTCCTCCCAGTCAAGAACGTCTGCCTGTGTGGCATTGGCAAAGGCTGCAAGCTCAGCGGGAACCTTTTTGCCATGACCTCCCCAGATTGTAGCTTCCTCTTTTCCACCGTTTGCTTCTGCAAGCTTGATGGCTGTCTTTGTGGTGCTGATGGGGCTTGATGCCACGGAAACACCAACTGTATGGATTGTAAGTCTCTTTACCTGCTCAACAACTGAAGCAGGAAGGTCCTCGTACTTGATTCCCGAAATAAGTTCTGCAAGTTTCTGTGTATGGCTCATTTTATTTCTCCTCCCGTAATTTATAGTTAGATCATGTAGCTGTAATCTGCGCTGGATTTTCTCAAGAACTCGATTGTTTCGTCTTTCTTGGGATTGTTAAAGAACTCTTTTGTGGGCGCCTTTTCCAGGATCACCCCGTTATGCATGAACATCGTATTGGTTGATACCCTCTGGGCAAATGAAAGCTCATGGGTGACGATAAGCATGGTCACTCCGGATTTTGCCAGTTCTTCAATGGTCCTTAATACTTCCCCAACAAGACCGGGATCCAGTGAAGCTGTGGGCTCATCCAGGAGAATAACCTCAGGTTCAGTAACAAACGCCCTTGCTATTCCTATCCTCTGCTGCTGTCCGCCTGAAAGCTGTGAGGGATAGTGGTCAGCTCTGTCAAGAAGGCCAACCTTCTCGATGGCTGCCAGCGCCCTTTCCCTGGCCTCAGCCTTGGGAACTTTTCTTACAACATCAAGGCCCAGCATTACGTTTTCAAGAGCTGTCTTGTTCTGGAAAAGTCCGTAGTTCTGGAACACAAAGCTCATCTTTCTTCTAAGCTTTACCTCCTCGGACTTGGATGCCCGTCTGCAGTCCACCGTAAGATCTCCGATACTGATGGTGCCCTCATCTGCTTCCTCCAGAAAGTCTATGCAGCGAAGCAGTGTTGTTTTTCCTGAACCGCTCTCTCCAAGGATGACGTCCACATCACCTTTATCGATATGAAGGTCCACACCCTTTAAGATGTCCAGACCGTTAAATGATTTTTTAATTCCCTTAGCCTCTAACATGTTGCCGTTGTCCTCTCAAAAAACTTGAATATCTGCTCAACCAGTACGCATATGATCAGGTACATAAAGAATATGACCAGATAGCACTCTATATATCTGATGCTGTCCGCTGCAGCAACTCTCGCTTCTCCGGTGATCTCTCTTATGGACATACAGAATGCCAGAGAGGTCATCTTGATGAGATTGGTTGTGAATGTGCAAAGCACGGGGAGCTGCTTTTTTATAACCTGTGGCAGTATGATGTGCACCGCTGACTGAAATCCTGTCATTCCTATACTCTTGGCTGCCTCTACCTGCGTTGTGGGTATTGCCAGAAGTCCTGCTCTGAACACCTCAGACAAAATAGGTATTGTGACAAATGCGAATATCACGTATCCGTACACCATATCGCTGATACCGTAGATATCCATATCCGATCCTATTGCCTTGGCAAAGCTTGCTATCATAAGGGGGATCAGATGGTAAAAGAGATAGATGATAAGGATCAGAGGCAATGACCTTACAAAGGATATATATACCTGAAGGACTTTACTGAGAATCCTTTGGGGCTTTAGATTGACCATTGCCATCAGAAAGGCAATGGGTATTGCTATCAGAAGTGAAACAACGACCAGCATGAAGGTTTCCGGTATACCGCCTGCGCACTGGATAATTGTTTTACCTATAAATTTCCAGTCAAGCATTTTTTACCTCCTTAGCTGTCCTGCCAAAGTCCAAAAGCGACTCTGCCTTTTTGCTTCCTATAGTGATAAGCACTGATATAGGCCAGTAGATCAGCATGAGAGTTACATAGGTCTCTATTACAAATGCTCCCAGGTGTTTGCCTATTATGTAATTGCCCTTGCCCAGAAGATCGTACAGTCCGATGGTATAGGCAAGTGCTCCTTCCTTTAGAAGAGCAAGAATGCTGTTGCTCACATTGGGAATTGATATCCTTATCATCTGCGGAAGTATGATGTGTATAAATCCCTGAAGACCGGTCATTCCGATACTCTTATAGGCTTCGAACTGACTCTTGTCTATGGAATTGTATGCGGATCTGAAGGTCTCGGACATTGAACCTGCCGTGAAAAGAGTCAATGTTATGACCACAAACTTTACTTTTCCGCTTGTATCCAGAGGTATGATCCTTGGAAGGCCGTAGTAGACTACAAACAGAAGAACTACCGCGGGCACACACCTCATAACTGTGGTGTATCCAAAAGCCAGGGCTTTTATCACTTTATTTTTTCCCAGCTTGGCTGCAGCCAGAAGCCCTCCAAAGAACACTCCGAATATGAAAGCCAAAAGCACGTATTGAATTGTTACCGGAAAGGCTTTTATTATCTCCAGGAATAATTCCGGTATTTTCTCAAAGCGAAAGGTTTTCATATGCACTCTCTTTTTATCAAAGGATTATTATTCGTACTTGTAGTTGAAGATGTCGTAATCTAAGAACTGATTTGAAAGCTCAGATGCCTTGCCACTCTTTACTACTTCTACCAGGGCATCGTTGTATGCCTTGAGGAAGTCCTCACCAAGATTTCTGCTGAACATAGGATAGGTCTTGGCAAGTGTAAACTCTGAGTAGGAAATCTTATCAAGGTACTCGTGAAGGTCACCGTCCTCTGCAATTACAGATGCCTCGAACTGCGGCTTTGTGAAAATTGCCGCATCATACTTACCTGCAACCACTTCCTCTACAGATCCTGCAACATATGTGGAATCGTCTGTTGTCTTGATCTCAACCTGAGCATCAGGGTTATCATCGTTGTACTGCTTAACAACATAGTACATTCCGTTTCCTGCAAGGAGGGGTGCCAGCTCAAGTCCTGCGTTGTGAAGATCTGTGAGGTTCTTAACAGCGTCGTTCTCAGCTGTCTTTACCAGGATCAGTACTGATGCACCAAGGTTCTGCTCTGAAATGAGGTACTTTTGCTCTCTTTCCTCTGTCCAGAAGGCATTTGTAAGGGCTGCATCGTAGTTTCCTGCTTCCATTCCGATATAAGCATCATCGTAGCTGGTTCCAACATACTCAAATTCATAATCTGGAAGGAGCTTGTCCACTTCCTTGAGCACCTCGATGTCGTATCCTGTGGGATTTCCGTTTTCATCCTCGCCATAAATAGGCCATGTTCCTGTGTTTCTATAGGCGAATGTTACCTTCTTTGCTCCGCTTCCTTCGGCTGCGTCAGCTTTTTCTGCCTGAGCGCCGCAGGCTGTCATTGCAAACAAAGTGCTAAGTGCCAATCCGATTGCTACTGTTTTCTGTAATAGATTTTTTTTCATATCCTTATCTCCTCTTCTTTCTCTTTGTTTATATGTGTTAAGCGTATCCTCTCTGCTTTGCCTTGGGGCAATCGTGGTAATCGTAAAACCACGCGCAGTCCTTACACTTATAACATCCGTCAAACTCAGGGTTTTCTCTTCCCTTTTCCAAGAACTTCTCATCTGCCAGGAAGGGTCTTCCGAAAGCTATGAAATCTCCTGCATTCTCCTCAAGGAGCTTCTCTCCTCTTTCCAGTGACCAGATCTCGTCTACCAGGATCACCGGGATGCTGACGTTCTCTTTTATCTTTGCTCCGGTGTATACCACATCGTTGTAGTCAAAGTCCGCAGGTCCTATCTGCTTCTGTCTTGTGGTTCCCGGGAAGCTTACAAATGAAGGATAATAGTAAGGCATGTATCTGTCTGATTCCCTTATTCCGTAGGATATATGGATCAGATCTATACCTGCTGCCTCAAGTGCCTTGGCAGTCTCTATATCCGTTTCAAGATCCTTGTTCCATCCCATCCTGTAATCGATAAGGAAGTCCTCGCCGTTTTCCTCCCGTATCCTCTTGATGATGTTGGTTGCAAGTCTGAGTCTTCCGTGAACATCTCCTCCAAACTCATCGATCCTGTGATTGGTAATGGGTGATGAGAATAAATTGAGGAAAAAGAGATTTGCTCCGTGGAGCTCTACTCCGTCTGCACCTGCTGCTTTGGCTCTTGCTGCGGCTTCCACAAATGCATCCTCGATCTCCTTAAGTTCATCCTGTCTCCAGAAATCGATGGTGTCATGTCTGTGGTGACCGTTGGACGGAAACGCAAGCTGTACCACAACCTTGATGTCATACTCATGTGCAAGATCCGTAAGTCTTCTTACTCCCTTTGCCTGTGTGTCGGTGATAAGTCCGACACCTCCCAGGAGGTTATCCCTGTCCTTAACCCTCATGGCCTGAGTGATAAGAAGTCCGGGTCTTGTCTCAAGTCTTTTCCTGTAATACTCCAGGATATCGTCCCCTATGCTGTCCCCCTCCCCAATTGATACTCCGAAGGGATGCATGGGAGCGATCGCTACTCTGTTTTGAAACTCAATGTTCTTTACCTTAAACGGTTCCAGCAGTTTCATCCTTGTCCTCCCCGAATCAAATTTGTTAGTAGCCATTATGCTTTAGCGTGATACCTTTGTAAAACGCTGTATTCTTATCGGTGGGTATAAGATTTTCTTATAACTTTAATTTCCGGTTATTCGATAACCGCTTCCAGTTCGCCATACACCACCTCTGCAAAGGCCCTGTGTCCAGCCTCGTCCATGTGCTCATCGTCTACGTTGCTGGGAGCCACATAGTCGGATGCAGCCAGGAATCTTGTGCCTCTTTTCTTGGCGATATCTCTGTAGACTTTCTTAAGTTCCCTGCTTGTCTCCACAGACCTTGTTCCAAACTCCGGGTCTTTTTCCGGCTTCCAGACATCCTCTCCAAGTTCCATGGGAGATATCAGAAGGATGTTCTCCGGAGCCACGTACTTCTCCAATATGTCGAGGCACCGCTCAATGCCCTTACCTATCACATAGGATGAAGCGTGATAATAGGTCTTGCAGTCATTGGTGCCAAGCATCAGTATGGCGCCGTCGATGGGATACTGGCTCTCGATAAGGGGCTCAAGGGATCCGCTTCCCTTTCTTCCGGGGCGAAGCTCATCCTCAAATACTGTGGTCCTGCCGCAAAGGCCCTCTTCTGCGATGTGTACATCTCTGTATTTTTCCTGCAAAAGGCTTGTCCACCTAACGCCCCAGGGATATCTCTCCTTTGTCTTTGAACCGGGCACCAGGCCCCATGTATTTGAATCACCGAATGCTAATATCTGCTTCATATTGCTACCTCCGAAACTCACCGTGACGGTTCCATGACTTCGTTCCTTGGGTCCATTATCCATATACTTACCTGATTTGTATAAGACATGAACCTTATAGCCTGATATAAGTATTCCTTTTACCGTCCTTTTGGCGCATAAAAAAGCCCCGGGAGCGGAAGTCTTAGTACCAAAAAATGGTCCCAAAACTTTCGTCCCCGGGGCTCAAAACCCAAAGGTGCAAGTTCCTTATCTCTTTACATATGTGAATGTCGAAGCAACACCCTTTCCTTCATAGATGCCCTCAATGGCTTCAGGCAGGTAACATAGATCTGGGGATAGTTCTTGGCCTCGTCGAGTTTGAAAAGAGCCTCTGAAATTCCGTAGATGGAAGTGTACCATCCGTAATATTCCTTGTGTACGTCAAGGCTGGGATAAGCAAATGATGCTGCGGTGTGAAGAATCTTCTCACCGTCAGCGGAAGATGTATCCTCTGAAGGAGCCTCTGCGGTCTCCCCTGCGTTGGTCTCATCAGAAGATTCTGCAGACATTTCGGTCTGCTAGGTATGCTGCTGCGGACTTACAAGATTTCGATGATTTTGGCAAGGCGTTTCCGACGCATTTGTCTGTTATGGGGCTTTGCGTCGGTAGTATTTGCGTAATAACGTACAGAATTCAAGAAACGCAAACGCTATCCTGATAACCAAGTGCTCAAACATGCCATTTATCGATATAGCGTCACGTTTTTGGGCTTTTTTACCGACTCAACCAGCTTGTAGAATGCTCTGCGTCGGAGAGGACTCAATTCACATTCCCCTCAGCTCACAATGCCCAATCACTTCCAATACAAGAAAAACCCCAATTCACGCTTGTAAAATAAAACCACTTTTGTAAATAGGGCGTTCGCTAAAACTTTCTAAGCTCCGACCATGCCATGGGGACAGCCACAAACAGTGACAGTACATCTGCGCAGGCCTGTGCCATCTCAACTCCTGTGATACCCAGAAACTGCGGAAGGATCAGGATAAGCGGGATGAAGCAATAGCCATTTCTGGCAGATGCCGTGAT
>JAILOW010000128.1 GCA_024690635.1 Butyrivibrio sp. | reverse complement strand
AATGACGCTGGACTGGTTCATCAAATTCTCGCGATTGCACAGGATCAGGTTGTGAGAAATGGCATTCTCAAGTCCGAGCACGGTGTTCACAGACTTGTTCGTATCAGTCCTTTCAATGCTCAGGCCAAGAGACAGACATCCTTTGTATCATGTGATGTTATGCCTGATATCGAAGAGGACGTTGATATTGAGATAAATCCCGATGACCTCAGGATCGATACCTATCGTTCCAGTGGTGCCGGCGGTCAGCACATCAACAAGACATCATCAGCCGTACGTATCACTCATATTCCCACAGGTGTTGTAGTTGCCTGCCAGAATGAGAGATCACAGTTCCAGAACAAGGACAAGGCTATGCAGATGCTGAAGGCCAAGCTCTTTATCATGAAGCAGGAAGAGCAGGCAGCTATGCTGTCAGGCATCAGAGGAGAGGTAAAAGACAATGCATGGGGCAGCCAGATCAGGTCCTATGTGCTTCAGCCTTACACCATGGTAAACGACACAAGAACAGGCTACAAAGCTTCAAATGCGGACGGTGTTCTTGACGGTGAGCTTGATCCTTTCATCAATGCATATCTTAAATGGCTTGCAACAGGCGGAAAACCCGTTGGCGATACTTCTGAGGAATAATGAGCTGTAAGTAAGGGAGTTTCGTTTTTATGAGATTAAAAAACGGCGCAAAGATGCTGGTGGATCTTTATAAAGATTACCGCACCATGGATAAAGAAGAGCTTGCCTGTTTCTATCAGGAAAAGTGTGATTATTATCAGAATTATGTGGAGATCAGCCTGATTGCGGGAGCAGTAGCTTCCCTGATGTATATCTATTCCGATTATCTTTTAAACGGAACAATCTGGCCGACGCTGATACCAAGACTTTCAATTCTTGCGGTTTTGGTTGTGTACTATATCGGTACTATACTAGCGAAAAAGAGCAGGACCTTTGTTTTGCTGGATTGTATGGTGGCCCACGGAATAGTGCTGGCAACCATCTGGGCGATATACCACCTGGATATCAGGACCCATGCCAGCGAGGGATTCATTATCATGAATCTGGTATTTCTGACAGTTGGATTTGTGGCGCGGCCTCGTGAGACTTCCATGTCCATACTGCTGTTTTGGGCTGAGATACTTTTGTCTTATTCCTTCAACAGATACGAGAACCTGGATATAATCTTCTCTTTGGAGATTCCATGCGGACTTGCGGTTATCGCATCCCATATTTTCCTGACTCTGTTTTATCTGGATCACTACAGGATGCAGCAAAAGCTTGAAAAAGCCATGATCACTGATCCTTTGACTCAGGTTTATAACAGACATCTTTTGGAAAAGATAATAGCCGAGAATGCTCTTACAGATGTCAGGGGCCCTGTGACCATAGCAATGCTTGATATAGATCATTTCAAGAAGATAAATGACGAACATGGTCACTACACCGGAGATCTTACTCTTTTGTATATAGGACAGAAGCTTTCAAAAGAAACCCACGATGATGATTATGTCATCAGATACGGCGGCGAGGAATTTGTTATTATCCTCAAAAACTGCGATGTAAATTCTGCCTGTGCCAGAATGGAACAGTTCAGACAGGACATCGAAAACGCCACCGACACACCGGTACCTTTCACAATTTCCATTGGTATTTCCAAGTACGACGGTGACTACAACAAGTCGATACAAAACGTTGATAACGCCCTTTACAAGGCCAAGAATTCAGGCAGAAACAGGGTAATTGTTATTTGAAAAAATAAACGCAGAGGTTTTTGCCTCTGCGTTTTTTGTATGTTTTTTTACCTGTTTCTGACTTGTACCGGAGAATTCTGAATGCGGCTATCAGTACAGCGTAGTCTCATCTGTGATCTTGCCATCATCGATCTTAAAGCTCCAAATGGCGTGATCTGTGAGCCTGTGTTCCGTAAGAAAACATGTTCCGTCTATCTCTGTGATGTAATAAGGCGTTCCGCCGCCCACAAAGTGAGAAGAGTAGATGTCCTCGTAGTTGCCCTTTGAAAGCTCTTCAAGGGAAGGCGTCTTTAAAAATGTGGCGTGGCTCTGATCACCGTACATGTCTGTGGATACGGTTATGTAATAATCACCTTCAAATCTTTCTATCTGTACCATTCCTGCCAATTCCGCAGGAACAGCATAAGTCTTTTTTACGGAGAGGTCAGTTAGATCACACTGCAGTATTTGCGGCTTTGTGCCTGCTCCGGACACTCCCGAAACAAAGTAGATATCTCCGTCTATAATAGAAAAAGATCTGACATAGATGCCGTCAAGGCTTTCAATCTTTTTGATCTCGGTAAGGTACATTCTGCCGGAATCTTTCGTGTGCCTGAAACAGTATAGCTCTCCGGTTTCGGAGCTCCACACATAAAAGGTATCGGTGCCCTTGTCATAAACCGTAAAATGAGGCCTTGTGCCGATGCCGTAAAAGACCTGTGTTCCTATGAACTTATCACCGATCTTTTCATATACCAAAACTCTGTTGTTTTCGGTATCTTCGATCATATAGACTACTCCGTCGGAAGCAATGGTATGGGGCTGTGTTGCTTCAGCAGACATTATGTACCATTGATCAAGGGGTATTCCCAGCTCTTTTGAATAGATAACTCTGTTGTGATAACAGTCTACTATGAACCAGGTATCATCGATCTTAGTTATACAGGTGGGTACGCTGAGCTTTGTATCGAAATTGTGGATGGGCTCATAACCTGAAGCGGCAAGCTCAGGATCTTCTCCTGCTGATGTAAGGTCGGACATTCGCACATACGTGCCTGCATCGTAAGCTGCTACCTTTACGGCCTCTTCTTTTTCACCGGCGTCTTTACCGCAGCCTGCAGCCGAAACTGCCAGCATGCCTAGGACAGCCACTGTCACAACAGCCACTCTGCCTCTTTTTATACACTTTTCAAGTCCCTGAAATATCGTGATCATAAATACAATTCTACAATATCTTTCACGCCGATGAAAGTTGAAAAATACCGCATAAACGGATAACATTATTGATGAGGGGTGCATGGTATTCGGAATGAATGCCAAATATTATAACCGGGGGTTTATTATGGTAACCATCAGTTTGTGCATGATAGTTAAAAATGAAGAGAAGAAGCTTGGAAAGTGCCTGGATAGCCTTAGAGGGATCGTTGATGAGATGATCGTCGTTGATACAGGCTCCCGGGATAAGACCAAGGAAATTGCTAAAGAGCATGGCGCAAAGGTTGCATGCTATGAATGGACAGGCGATTTTGCGGCAGCCAGAAACTTTGCTTTTTCCCTTGCCACCGGAGATTATATCTACTCCGCAGATGCTGACGAGGAGCTGGATGAAGAGAACAGACAGAGGTTCCTCAAATTAAAAAGTGATATTGAGCAGCTGGATGTTGACATTGTTCAGATGTATTACTGCAATCAGCTGGCGTATAAGACAGTATATAACTACGACAGAGAGCTTAGACCCAAGCTCTTTAAACGCGTCAGAAAGTTTGTCTGGGAGGATCCCATCCACGAGCAGGTGATGCTGGATCCTATCGTTTGCAATTCCGATATTGAGATCATTCACAATCCCGGAGAGAGTCACGCAGACAGGGATCTTGCGGCTTTCAGAAAGGCTGTTGACGACGGAAGGCGCCTTTCAAGAAGACTTCACGGCATGTATGCCAGAGAGCTTTTTATGGCAGGCACTGATGAAGACTTTAAAAAGGCCAAGGGCTTTTTTGAGGATTCCGTAAAAGACAATATGAGAGAGCTTGATGAGATCAAGGAGGCGAGCTGCGTACTTGCGCATATTGCCATACTTGAAAAGGATATTGCGGCTCTTTTGAAATATTCTCTTAAGGATGCCACCACGGAGATGTCTGCTGAGATGTGCTATGAGCTTGGGGACTATTACTTTGAAAAAGAGGATCTGGATGAAGCCATAATCTGGTACTACAACGCAGCCTACGAGTGCCCCAGCATTCTGGACATTAGAAAGAGTAAGACTCTTCCAAGGCTTGCACTTGCCAAGTGCTACAGAAAGCTTGGAAACGAAGAGCAGGCTGTTGACTATGAGCGTGAGGCTTCCGAGATCTCGGAATAAAGGACGGATCAGATGCTTGATTTTTACAAAGGAAAAAGAGTCCTGGTAACAGGGCATACGGGCTTTAAAGGAAGCTGGCTTTGCAGGATCCTGGCCCTGTCCGGAGCTGTAGTTTACGGATATGCTCTTGAGCCTGAAGAGGGCAACAGAGTCCTTTTTTATACCGTAAAAGACAGCCCGGGACTTACATCACATATTGGAGATATCAGGGATTATCAGGAGCTTAAGAGCTTTTTTGATATGGCGCAGCCTCAGATCGTTTTTCATCTTGCGGCACAGCCCATAGTAAGGACATCCTACAAAGAGCCAAGGCTTACCTATGAGACCAATGTCATGGGAACCGTGAATCTGTGCGAGTGCATCAGACTTGGCGGGAGCGTAAAGTCTTTTGTTAATGTGACAACAGACAAGGTCTATCTTAATCCCGAGGATGGCAGGAGCTTTTCTGAAGAGGATAAGCTTGACGGTTTCGATCCCTACTCCAACAGCAAGTCCTGCTCGGAGCTTGTTACCCATTCTTACTGCAATTCATTTTTAAAAGATATGAATATAGCCGTATCCACGGCCCGTGCAGGCAATGTCATCGGCGGAGGCGACTTTGCGGCGGACAGGCTTGCTCCGGATCTTATGAGAGCGGCTCTTTCCGGATCGGAGATGATCATCAGAAATCCTGATTCCGTAAGGCCTTTTCAGCATGTGCTTGAGGCTCTTTCGGCTTATCTTTTGCTTGCTAAAAGACAGTATGAAGATATGTCTTTTGCGGGAGCTTACAATGTGGGTCCCCTTTACGAAGACTGTAAGTGTGCGGGAGAGATCGCGCTTTCTTTTGCAGATAAGTGGAATGAGATTTCCGGAAAAGAGCTTGATCTTTCCGTAAAAAAGGACGGAGGTCCTCATGAAGCGGGGCTTTTGTATCTTGACTGCAAAAAGATCCGGGAAAGACTTGGCTGGGAACCCAAGTGGGATATCGATACAGCTCTTTTGAAATGCGCTTTGTGGACCCTGGAATATCAAAAGGGCAGCCACAAAGAGTGCATGGACAGACAGATAAAAGAATATTTTGAAGAGGTTTAATAGGTGATGCCTGAAGATAAAGACTTATTTTTAGCGGAAAAAGAGGCTGCAAGAAATCACATAAAAGAGCAGGTGGCTGAGTACTACAGACGCTTTGTCAAGGACGAAGGGGAGTTTGAACCCGGGGATCGCATACCGTACTCGGGCCGCGTCTTCGATGAAAAGGAGATGGAGAACCTGGTGGACTCCGCTCTGGATTTCTGGCTCACCGCAGGGCGATTCAGCCTTGAATTTGTGAAAAAGTTCGGTGAATATGTGGGTGCAGAATATGTAAGCATTGTAAACAGCGGATCTTCCGCAAATCTCCTTGCTTTCATGGCACTTACTTCTCATGAGCTGGGAGATCGCAGGATCAAAAAAGGCGACGAAGTAATAACTGTTGCCTGCGGCTTTCCCACCACGGTGGCGCCCATCATGCAATACGGCGCAGTACCGGTATTTGTCGATGTGACGATACCCCAGTACAACATAGATGTATCAAGGCTTGAGGAGGCGCTTTCGGATAAGACAAAAGCGGTGATGATAGCCCATACTCTCGGAAATCCCTTTGACATAGCAACAGTAAAGAAATTCTGCAAGGCCCATGATCTGTGGCTTGTGGAGGATACCTGCGACGCCCTTGGAACGGAATATACTCTGGATGGAAAGAAAGGCTTTGCCGGAACCTTCGGAGATATAGGAACCGCAAGCTTCTATCCGCCTCATCACATCACAATGGGAGAGGGAGGAGCAGTCTTTACCAATGATCCGCTCCTTCACAGGATCGTCAGAAGCTTTAGGGACTGGGGAAGAGAGTGCGTATGCCCTCCCGGCTGTGATAACTACTGCGGACACAGATTTGACGGACAGTTCGGTGATCTCCCCGTGGGCTACGATCACAAATACGTTTATTCCCATCTTGGCTACAACCTGAAAGCCACAGATATGCAGGCTTCCATAGGCTGTGCCCAGATGGACAAGCTTCCCGAATTTACCAGGGCCAGAAGAAAGAACTGGCAGCATCTTAGGCAGCTCCTTTCAGACCTTTCGGATATCTTTATCCTCCCTGAGGTATGCCCCGATAGCGAGCCATCGTGGTTTGGGTTTGTGCTGACCATGAAGGAAGAAGGGGTCAGAAACTCCGTCACATCATTTTTGGAAAAGAACAACATTCAGACGAGACTTCTTTTCAGTGGGAACATCATCAAACACCCCTGTTTCAAAGAGTACGAGGAAGGCAGGGACTACCGCGTTGTGGGCGATCTGTCCGCAACAGACAAGGTTATGAATGACACCTTCTGGATTGGCGTATATCCCGGCCTTTCCGGACAAAAGATAGAGTATATGTCGGAGATCCTTCACAAAGCTGTGAGAAGATAAGGGGGAACCTGTATTATGAGCGACATGAAAATCTGGGCACACAGAGGATGCAGCCAGCTGTATCCGGAAAATACCCTGACCTCTTTTGAAAAAGCCATGAACATCCCGGGCCTTGCCGGTATCGAACTGGACGTTCAGCTTACTAAGGACGATGAGCTTGTTGTGATCCACGATGAGAGAGTGGACCGCACCACAGAAGGCTTTGGCTATGTGAAGGACTATACATTAAAAGAGCTGAAGGCGCTTAATATCTACAACAGCGGAAATGCCACGGAGCACATCCCCACCATGAGGGAGGTCTTTGAGCTTCTTTCTCCCGCACTCAAAAGATACAAAGAAGGAAACGGCATACGACTTAATATCGAGCTTAAGACCGGCGTTTTCTTTTATCCCGGTATTGAGAAAAAGACAGTTGAAATGGCAAGGGAATTCGGAGTTGAGGATGCGATAGTGTATTCAAGCTTTTATGTTGAATCCCTGGTAAAAGTCCATGAAGCTGACCCAAAGGCAAAGCTTGGAGTCCTTGATTCATATCTTTCAAACTGTCTTTACAAGGCCATCGGACTTGAATCCCTGTGGCCGGAGACAGAGCCCGGCAGTATAGCGCTTCACCCCGGCGGAGGCGGAATGGACCTTCCTCCACAGAAGTTTGCGGGGCGTGATGTCAGAGCCTGGTTTGGAGGTCATCTCTATCCCGAAAAGCCCACAGGAGGTAAACTCGACACGGACAGATATGCCCGCATGGGCGTCACAGACCTGTTCCTTAACGAGCCTGACAAATATCTGTGAGGGATGCTTAAATATACGTAAAATGCAAATGTTTCCTTAAGACGGTTTAGTTTACATATCATGAGAAATAAGTTAAAATATTGATTGCGTGTATGCTTGTTTTACCGCGATCAATATTTTTTCATAGAAAACAGGAGTAAATAAAATGGCATTATTAAAAAAATGGCGCGATATGGCGTACTCTGAGACAGCAAACAAAGGCGATCTTCAGAGACTTTGGACAGAGTATTTTCAGAAGGAAAAGGACATCTACGCAGAGCTTTTAAAGAACCCTGACGAGGAAGTTAAGGGAACAGTAAAAGAGCTTGCTGATAAATACGGCATCGATATCATGACCATGACAGGTTTCCTTGACGGTATCAATGACAGCCTTAAGGCTCAGAACCCCATTGATGACATGGAAGAGGATACAGAGGTAAGCCTTGCATTTGATAAAGAGCTTCTTTACAAGAACATGGTTGGCGCAGGTGCTGACTGGCTCTACAACCTTCCTGAGTGGGAGGAGATCTTTGATGAGGATAAGAGAAAAGAGCTCTACAAAGAGGAGAAGTCTTCTCACACCATCAGAAAAGAGACCAAGGTTTATCCCAACGATCCCTGCCCTTGCGGAAGCGGCAAGAAGTATAAAAAGTGCCACGGCAGAGTTTGATGCTGCCTGACCATATATAAGGACACTAAAACCCGTTCTCTGAGCGGGTTTTGTGAATATTGATTAGCTGCGCCCGGTTGGCATGGCTAGAAAGGAAATTAAAATGACAAAAGAAGAATTTGCAGAAGTTTACCGCCATTCCATGGCACACATCCTTGCAAAGGCCGTTATCGAGCTCTATGGCAAGGAAGTTCAGTACGCGATCGGACCTCAGATCGACGACGGATGTTACTATGATTTCGTACTTCCCAAGGCTGTAACACAGGATGATTTCAAGACCATCGAGGACAAGATGCGCGAGATCATCAAGCGCAGGGAGGATTGGACCCGCAAGGAGGTTTCCAAGGCTGAGGCTCTTGAGCTTTTCAAAGATCAGAAGTTCAAGACAGAGCTCATCAATGACCTTCCTGAGGGAGAGACCATTACCATATATAACACGGGAGATGATTTCACAGATCTCTGCCGCGGACCTCACGTAGAAAATTCACAGGAGCTTATGAACGTTTCCTACCAGATCAAGTCCGTTTCAGGTGCTTACTGGAGAGGCGATGAAAAGAGAGATCAGCTCTCAAGAATATATCTCTATGTATTCCCCAGCAAGGATGAGCTTAAACAGCACATCAAGATGATCCAGGAAGCAATGGAGAGAGACCACAAAAAGATCGGACCTCAGCTTGATCTGTTTATGTTTGATGAGACAGCACCCGGTATGCCTTACTGGCTTCCCAGAGGATGGAAGATGTACCAGGCTCTTCTCAAGTACTCAAGAGAGATCCAGGAAAGACACGGCTACACAGAGATCGCTGCTCCTTTGGTAAACAACAAAAAGCTCTGGCTCATCAGCGGACACTGGGCTCACTATGTAAACAACATGTTCATGGTTCCCGGTATCTCAGGATGGCTCAAGGCTGATGCAGAGATCCCCGGAGTCCTTGAAAACAACAACGACCCCACAGAGGAGCCAGGGCCTGTTAAGATCCAGGCAGGATCAGTTATCTACAACCGTGAGCTTGAGGACACCATGGCTGCAAAGCCCATGAACTGCCCTAATGCCATGATGACTTACAAGAGAACAAATCACTCTTACAAAGAGCTTCCTATCAGATACAGTGAGTATGATGTGCTCCATCGTAAAGAGAAGTCCGGCCAGATGAACGGTCTTTTCCGCGTACAGGAGTTCCGTCAGGACGACGATCATACTTTCGTAATGGAGTCTCAGATCAAGGACGAGATCGCAGATGTTATCTCTATTGCAGATGAAATCTACTCCACCTTCGGTGTCACCTACAGAGCAGAGCTCTCCACAAGGCCTGAGGACTTCATGGGAGATATTGAGGTTTGGAACAGAGCTGAGGCAGCCCTCAAGGAGATCCTTGATGAAAAATACGGCGAGGGCGGCTACGAGATCAACGAGGGAGACGGAGCTTTCTACGGCCCCAAGATCGACCTTCAGATCAAGGATGCCCTCGGAAGAGAATGGCAGTGCGGTACAGTACAGCTTGACTTCCAGCTTCCTCACAACTTCGGACTTACATATCAGGCTCAGGACGGTTCCATGGAGATGCCTGTTGTTATCCACAGAGCTATCTACGGATCTCTGGAGAGATTCATCGGTATCATAATCGAGAACTTCAAGGGCGTGTTCCCCTTCTGGCTCAGCCCTTATCAGGTGGGCATCGTTCCCATCAGAGTAGAGCACAACGAGTATGCCAAGAAGGTTGAGAAGGCCCTCATGGATGCAGGCATCCGCGTAGAGAGCGACTACTCAGACAACAACATGAAGGAAAAGATCAAGAAGTACAAGAACTACAAGGATCCATATATCATCGTTGTGGGCGACAAAGAGGCTTCCGAGAATACGGTATCCATCAATGTCCGCGGATCCAACAAGCAGGTTCAGAACGTGCCTCTTGATGAACTTGTCAAGATGTGCAAAAAGATGAACGAGGAGCACAGCCTCGAACTCATCGACAGCTATGAGGCATAATATGTTGGCTAAGCTTAGATCAAGGCTTGATATATTGGCAGGAGCGGCGTTTGCCGCTCTTTCCGTTTATTATGTCATCAGGTCCTTCCTGCTTACATTTTCAACGGATATATGGTATGACGAGCTCTTTTCCATGGAATTTGTCAAAAGACCTGTGAGCGAGCTGATCTCCCTTACTGCAAGGGATGTTCATCCGCCTCTTTACTACCTTATCCTCAAAGCCTTTGAGGACTTTGGAAAAGCGGCAGGCTTCGTGGGAGACGGCGCAGAGCTTCTTCCTGTGGAATCGGCAGCCAAGATGGTATCCCTCCTTCCCTTTGTCATTATGATCATCTATGCCATGACAACGGTCAGGAAACACTTCGGAATGCTGACGGCAGGGCTGTTCTCACTTGCTATAGTGGTTATGCCCCAGCTTCCCGAGTACACCACAGAGATCCGTATGTACAGCTGGGCAATGCTTTTTGTGACGGCAACGCTCCTTCACAGCTTTGGACTGTACAGGCACTTTATAAAGGGCGCTCCCGGCTGGGATATTCCCGACGGAGCCGCGATATTTGTATATACTGCGGCAGCAGCCTACACCCATTACTATGCGGCTTTTTGCGTGGGCATCATCCTGGGACTTCTCTTTATCAGGATGCTATGTGCCTATGTATCGCGCATGAAGGGCAATGGCGATAAAGTCAGCTTCAAAGCTGTTGCAACTCTTATCATATGCATGAACCTGTCGGCGGTTTCCTATATCCCATGGGCATCCGTGGTTCTTTCCCAGGTAAAGGCGGTAAAAAGCAATTACTGGATTCAGCCCGTTGGCATCAGAAGCCTTGGAAGCTGTGTGAAATACATCTACATGGGCTATTTCTTCAACGATGTTCTGATCTATGGCCTGTCAGTAGCTATGTTCCTTATAACGGCGGCGCTGGTCATCAGGGCGTTCCTGCGAGTGCTTCGCGAAAAAGACATGGATGCGGGATTTTCGGTCTATGCATTTTTGATCCTTCTTTTGGAAGTTGCGGTGGGACTTGCGGTTTCAGCCCTTATAAGGCCTGTTTTTGTTAACAGATACATGCTTCCCGCCTTTGGATGCCTCTGGCTTTCGGTATGCATAATGCTTGGAAAAGAGATAGCTCTTTTGAGGAAAAGGGGCTTTAAAAAGCAGCTTGTTCCCGGGATACTTACCTTTGCCATGATCCTTATGATGCTCGTTACCGGAATTCAGGATTACAAGGTCTTTAGGGGCAATGAAGAGTATCGAAAGGTCCAGCTTGCAAACATGTATGAGTATTTCGATACCATAGACCCGGATACCATAGTGATCAGTAACTTCGATCAGGCTCAGGCTCTTTTGTCCTATTATCTTAACAGGGGTGAAAAGGAAATGGACGTTTATCTCTACGGCGCTTCTCCGGAAGCTCTTATGAGCGAGATGCTTCCTACACTTAAGACAATTGAGGATCCTGTGGATATACACAATTATCTTGTCTCCGGAAAAGATGTCCTTTTCCTTGGAAGCTTTAACAGTCGTGAGGACATCCTTCTTGACTGGAATGAAATGTATGGCATCACCTCAAAGAACGAGGGCAGTTACCTTATGGAGAGGTACTGGTTTGATGCTTTCAGATTACAGGAGTAACATGAAAAAGATATTTGAAAAGACATTCAGAATAGCCCTTGGGGTGGTGCTTGCCCTGAGCCTTGTGCTTGGAACTGCGGTATCATCTGATGCCAGGGATTCACTTCCTGAGGCGGATTTTTTGTCATTCAAGATCCCTTCGGAGTTTGTCCCTTCAGCAGAGCCGGGAGTTTTCCTTAACCGGAATCATCCCATGGAATCTTCTTCCATCAGCTACAGCGTGTATTACAACGGTGAGGACAAGGTCCTTACCAACAGAGAAAGAGCTGCAGCGGCGGCAGATCCAAAAGCATCTTCCATTCCTGCAGATGAGAGCATGAATCTTACAAGGGATGTCTATGAGGAAACTGTATCCGCAGCTTATAACAGCAGCTACGCCCAGAATGTAGGTTACAAAGTCAGCTCTTTTGAAAATATCAAGGTTGACGGCCTTCCCGGCTACAGGATAGAAGCGGATTATCAGCTTGAGGGGCAGGAGAGAGTCTATCAGACAGTGATCATGGTAATCTCCAGATACAGGACCTTTACCGTGACCTACCAAAGGGCAGAGGATGATTACTGTCAGGAACAGTTTGAGGCTAGCATAGAAACCCTTCACGCAGGCTGAATTACTGAAAAAGCAAAGTAAAAAGATGCGCCTAATAAGCGCATCTTATTCTTTGCTTTTATTTAAACGTATGCAGATTCTCTGTCCGGAATATTGCGAAGGCTGTTTTCCGCAAACAGATGAGCCATTAATAGATCGTTGCCATCAGGATGGGACATGGCTGCGTCAAAGAGATCAAGCATAAGGTCTATCTTGTGATCGTCGCATTTTCCCCTGTAGGATTCGTATTTTTCGCGAACTGCGTAGGGCATTTTGCCCTGACAGAAGAAGGAACCCAAAAAGAAATTGTCATCGGGAAGCCACACTCTTGCATTTTGTTCAAGTGATCTGTAGTATCCCCTGGTGTTTCCAAGGCCGCATGTTCCGAAAAAGGCTACGTTCTTGCCATGAAGTGAGGAAATAAGGTCAATCATCTCAAGGCTGCAGGATCCTCTGTTGATCCAGAAGCCTATGAAATAGTTTTCTGCGTCAAGGGTGCCATTCCAGGAGCGCACATCAACAAGCTTTTTAGAGCCCTTCTTGGCAGATATGGAGTTGTAGATCTCTTCCGCGAGAAGCTTGGTATTACCCGTCTCGCTGGAATAAACAACCAGGTTTTTCAGCATGTTTTTCTAAACTCCGCTTTGCATTTTGGGCACATAACGATAATATGCCCCTTACCTCTTGGAATACGGATCCTTTGCCCGCAGTCAGGGCATCTGTATATCCTGTAATTTTTGCACTGATAAGCGTTCTGTCTGATGTTCCGGACAGGACTGGCAAGCTTTTTTAAAAAACTGTTGAAGATCTCATTTTCATGATATCTTTTGGTAATGTTTTTTGAGAAAAGCCTGAAATAGCAATATATCAGAATTATGAATGATAAATAATATAAAAGGTCTAATGGTGTGCAAATGGATGCCAGCAGGCAAACAACAGCGACCACAAGCAGAAACCTTGTTAGTATGTCCGTTCCGTAGGAACCGTAGCGTCCCTTAAAGAAACGGTAAAAAAACTCACGCATTTTTAGCTTCTCCTTGTCGAAAGTATAGTCGGTCAATCATAAATTACCAATTGCCAACACGTTAATTGTAGTTATTA
>JAILOW010000113.1 GCA_024690635.1 Butyrivibrio sp. | reverse complement strand
ACTTCTGGGCATAGAGGCTTAGATATTTTTGCATGTCATAAACATCGTAAAGCTTGTCCACCAGAAGTTTTTCGGAGCGGTAGTCTGTAGCCACCTGATTTCTTGCGCTGCAGTAGGTGGTATAGGCATTGGTCAGAGCCTCCATCTGAGCGTATCTGTTTTCTCCAAGATAAGCATAATTCAGAGGAATCTTTTTTATACTGTGTAAAGTTGCCTCTACACAAGCATCATAAGCGGCAGTCTCATCAGGATCAGAGCCCTTGATGTATTCGTCAAAGCTCTTGGTCTCATCGGCGATGGCCGCCACCAGCTGGCCTCCCACAAGGTTGTCTGCCATGATGTCGTTAAAGTCGGATACAAAGAGCTTCAAAATAAAGGCGTCAAGAAGAAAGGCCAGCATTATTATGAAAAATACCAGACCTGTGTACACTCCTATTTTGTTTTTCAGGGTGAGTCTGTCCCAGAAATCTTTAAATCTCATCACGTACCCGATATTTCTTTTGCCAAATTCTCATAAAAAGAGGCGACGTCTCGTTGTCCTAAAACAATTATAACGTCGCCTCGTGTTTATTACCACAAAACTTATGCCTTTATCCTGCTGCAAAGATAGTCATAGAACTCGTCTCTCGAATCACCGAGAGTCCTGTTACTAAGCATGTATCCGTGCCTGTCATCGCTCATAACCACGATCATGTTGGTCTGTTTTATGGCGTTGGTGATCTTCTTCCAGGGGATATCCTGAGTTTTGCCGCCGGTCTGTACATGAACCCCGCCGTCATTGAAGGTAAGCTCCATGTCCTTTGGCATGTCCTCAAGCTGTTTAATGCACATAGTATAGGTTGCAATGGGCTGTATCACAGGAAATAGGATACACCCAAAGATCAATAAAACTTTGAAAAGGTCACCGGTTCCGTTAAAGAACCTTAAGGTAAGAAGGATCATCGCCAAAGTGAATACGATATTCACAACACCCACAATTGATCTGTAGGTCCGACGCATGGCCAGCACCCAAAGATCAGATGCCTTTACGTCGCATACATACTTGTACTCCATTTAAGTCCCATCCTTTATTTCATCAGCAGATTAGGCAGGAACATACTGATCTCGGGAACGAAGGTAAGAAGCATAAGAACTATGATCATGCAGAGGTAGAAAGGAAGTGTTGCCTTTACTACTCTCTCCATCTTTACCTTTCCTACAGCCGAGCCGATGAAGAGCACCGCACCTACAGGAGGTGTCAGAAGTCCGATACCACAGTTCAGTATGATCATTATACCAAACTGAATGGGGTTTATACCAATTGACTGAGCAATGGGAAGAAGGATAGGTGTTGCGATCAGAATGATGGGCGCCATATCCATGATGCATCCCAGAACCAGCAATATAAGGTTAAGTAAAAGTGCTATAAGCACAGGATTCCTTGTAAGTCCGATTATTGCGTTGGCTGCAAGGTCCGGCACATGAAGTGTTGTGAGGCAGTATCCAAAGATACTGGATGTGGAGATGAGGATCAGCACGATTGAAAGTGTATCAACGCACTGCTCGAGTGTCTTCCACACACCCTTCCAGTCAAGTCCCTTGTAGATAAATACGCTGACAATGAGACTGTAGATAACCGCAATAGCAGCAGACTCTGTGGCAGTAAATACACCGCCTACAACACCAACGACCACAATGATGATAGCCGCAAGTGCCCAGAATGAAACGGCAAACTGCTTAAGGAAAGTCTTGATATTAAACTTTTCTCCCTTGGGGTAATGGCGCTTTTTGGAGATGATGTAAGATCCGATCATCAGTGAAGCTGCCAGTAACGCTCCGGGGATATATCCTGCCAGGAAGAGGCTTCCTACTGAAACTCCGCCGGCACTCATGGCGTAAATAACCATGTTGTGGCTGGGAGGAACCAGAAGTCCTTCACAGGAAGATGTAATAGTAACCGCAGTAGAGAAGTCATCGTCATATCCCTGCTCAACCATCATGGGGATAAGGATACTTCCCAGGGAAGCTGTATCTGCCGCAGCAGATCCGGAGATACCTCCGAAGAAGTAGGATGCCACGATATTAACCATGGCCATTCCTCCGGTCATCCATCCTACACATGAATCAGCCAGGGCAATAAGTTTTTCCGAGATTCCGCCTGATCCCATGAGACATCCCATGGTGATAAAGAACGGAACAGCCATAAGGCTGAAAGAACTGATACCCTTAACCATCTGCTGACACACGATATTCAGGGGAAGTCCCTGATAAAGGAGACAGAGAATAGATGAAAGCGCAACCGCGTATGCGATATGAAATCTAAGGAATATCATCACGAGAAAGCTGATGAGCAATATCGCGATGGCGGTGGAGTTAACTGCCATTATGAATCCACCTCCTTTGTGTCCTTAATGAAAATACTTTTGATGTGATTGTAAAGAGCTTCAAGCTCAAATATGATCATTGCAAAACCTGCAACGGGAATAGGGAAATACATCCAGAATCTTGAAAGCTTGGGAAGTGATACATAGGTTCCCTTGCTGCCGATTGTGGTTGCATATCTCCATCCGACAATAAGCATAACAAGCGCAAGTGCCATTACGCAGGCATCTGCCAGAAGGTCCAGCACCTTGAGCAGATTCTTGGGAAGATATCTGTCAAGGGCTGTCATTCTGATATGAGCGCCTCGTCTGATGGCGAGAGCGGCAGAAATAACTGCCATGTAGGACATAAGTGTGAGCACAACCTCTTCACTCCATGAAGGATCGGGGATAAAAGAGATATAACGTCCCGCAACGCTCATGCTTGTAATAAGAATATCTGCAATAAGCAGGATCTTGCACACAAAGAGCATTACTTTATAAGTCACATCATATAGTGGTTTAATTTTATCAACCGCTTTGAAGAATGAATTCATAATGCCTCTTTTCCATCGTTGTTAATTATTTCATGTCAACGATCTTCTGATAGTAATCCTCAAGACCCTTGATGTTCTCTTCGATAACAGGCTTAACTGCTTCCTGCCAAGGTGTGACGTCCTCAACTTCGATGATTGTAACGCCGTCAGCCTTGAGCTCTTCAAGTACCTCGTTCTCCTTCTCCTCAGAGATTGAACGGTTGTACTCAGATGCTGCCTTACCTGCATCCATAAGGATCTGCTGCTGATCTGCTGAAAGCTTGTTCCAAGCTTCGTCTGTGATGATAACCTGGATAGCACCAAGTGTGTGTCCGTCAAGGATCATGTAAGGTGCAACCTCAGGGAATGCATTTGACTTGTAGTTAGCGATAGGCTGCTCAGCACCGTCAACAACGCCTGACTGAAGAGCTGAGTAAAGCTCACCAAATGCTACAACTGTAGGAGAAGCGCCAAGACCTTCAACAAGACCGTTCATGATAGGGTCGTTAGAAACACGGATCTTCTTGCCCTTGAAAGAGTTGATGTCTGAGATCTCATAAGATGTGAAGAAATGACGGAAACCTTCCTCACCGTAGAAAAGACCTCTAACGCCTGAACCGTTCTCTGAGGGCTCCTGAAGGAATTCCTGAGCGAGATCTGATGTAGCGAAGTTCCAGAAGTGCTCACGGCTTGTGAAGATGTAAGGAAGTGAAAGAAGCATTGACTTCTGTCCGCCGTAGCTTGTAAGAGCGAAAGCTGAGATACGGGACATATCGATTGTGCCGCCGCCACCGAGCATTGTGTCAAGTACGTCGTTCTCTGATCCAAGAACACCGCTAGCCTGAAGGTCGATGATGATTGATCCGTTTGATCTTGCCTCAACCTCTTCCTTGAACTTCTGGTCTGTCATACCAACG
>JAILOW010000075.1 GCA_024690635.1 Butyrivibrio sp. | reverse complement strand
GCAGCCAAAAAGCCTGCAGCGAAAAAGACCGCAGTAAAAAAGACTGCTAAGAAATCCAAATAACAGGTAACGAAATAAAGAGCTGCTTTCATTGGAAAGCAGCTCTTTTATAATCTGTATTATTAAGTTCTTATTATTTTTCCACACGCACGCTTGTTGCGTCTTTTCCGGAAAGCTCTACGCTTAAGTTGAGCTTGCCACCGAGATTGGTGCTCATCTTGCCGATGCTGTTTCCGTTAACGAAAACGCTGTACTCGGTATTTTCCTCAAGTCCCAGAGTGATCTGGGCATCGTTGTCTCCCTCTACGTTAAATTCCACTCCTTTGTCTGTCTCTTTGTAATTGGTTACGGCAGTACCGGGAACGGATTCATATACGAAGTTCTCGTTGCACTCGAGCTTGGTGATATCTTTGAAGGTCTTTACCTTGAGAAGATTACCGTTGTGCTCAAAATTCTCCAGCTTCTTTTTCTCGGGAAGCTTGTAATTGCCAAAGCTGACGCTTCCATCGCTCTCAGCTCTGATCAACTGTTCTACGACAGCCATAGTATCCCTCCTAAGTATTGGTGAATGTATAATTACAAAAATATTATATCCTAACGTGATATAATAGGGTATTAAAATTTTCTTATATTTGTTTGGAATGGTGCAAAAATGGCGACAAAGATAAAATCTGTATTTTTCTGTCAGAGCTGCGGCTATGAATCTTCAAAATGGATGGGGCAGTGCCCCGGCTGCAAGGAATGGAATACATTTGTGGAGGAGGCGGTAAAACCTGCTTCCAAAGCGGTTAAGGGAGTGTCAGCTCTTTCTTCCGGTGCTGCAGGTAGTTTTGAAAGCCCCAAGTCACTTTCGGAAATAGTGATGAATGATGAGGAAAGATATGATACTCACATCGGGGAGCTTAACAGAGTACTGGGAGGAGGTCTTGTAAAGGGCTCTCTTATTCTGGTGGGAGGAGATCCCGGTATAGGAAAATCCACGATCCTTTTACAGGTTGCCGGAAATCTTTCCTCCGATAAAAGAAGTGTTCTCTATGTTTCCGGAGAGGAATCTTTAAAGCAGATCAAGCTTCGCGCCAACAGACTTGGAGATTTTACAGATGATCTTAAGTTTATGTGCGAGACCAATCTTGCCAATATAGAAGAAGCTGTGAATCGCATAAAGCCTGAGGTGCTGGTCATCGACTCTATTCAGACCATGTACAATGAAGCGGTTACTTCAGCTCCCGGCTCAGTATCTCAGGTAAGGGAGTCGACTTCTGTTCTTTTGCGCATCGCAAAGAGCCTTAATATCGCTATCTTTATTGTGGGACATGTTACCAAGGAAGGTCAGGTGGCAGGCCCCAGAGTCCTTGAGCACATGGTGGATACAGTTCTTTATTTTGAAGGAGACAGGCATGCTTCCTACAGGATCCTTAGGGCTGTGAAAAACCGTTTTGGCTCAACAAATGAGATCGGCGTATTTGAGATGGGAGAGAAGGGACTTTTGGAAGTAACCAACCCTTCCGAGTTTATGCTGGACGGAAGACCTGAAAACGCCAGCGGATCCATCGTCACCTGTTCTGTTGAGGGAACAAGACCCATTCTCATTGAGATACAGGCCCTTGTCTGCAGGAGTAATTTCGGCTTCCCCAGGAGGCAGGCAAACGGAACGGATTATAACAGGGTAAATCTTTTGATGGCTGTCCTTGAAAAGAGGATAGGCCTTCAGATGGGTGAATCCGATGCTTATGTAAATCTTGCGGGAGGTATGAGGATAGCAGAGCCCTCTCTTGATCTTGGAATCTGTCTTGCACTTATATCCAGCTTTAGAAATAAGCCCATAAGCGATGACATGATCGCCTTTGGTGAGGTGGGCCTTTCCGGCGAAGTAAGAAGCGTAAATATGGCTCAGGCCCGGGTACAGGAAGCCAAAAAGCTTGGCTTTAAAACCTGCATAGTTCCCAAGGCTCTTGAGAAGAAGTTAAAAGAAACTTTTAAAGATATTGAGATCATCGGAGTATCTTCTGTTTCCGATGCCATGAAAGTAATATAAGAGATATTTATTTCAAAGATTTTTTGAGAAAAAGTATTAATTTTTCATAAACTTCTGTCGATAAGATAATTGAACATGGTGTTCGCTATTTTTTGTGCGCCGTTTGGGGCGAGACGGAGAATATATTATGAAGTTTATGAGAAGGATCTTGAGTTTTATTCTGGCAGCAGTAATTGCCTTTCTTCTAGTTGCTGTGCAGCCTTTTACCATCAAAGCGCAGGCTGCCGACAATCCTTATACTGCACTTTCCAAAGCTACAACCAAATACAACGGAGTGGATTACAAAAATGAATACAATCCTCTCTTTTACTATCTGAACTATCAGGATCTGCGCGATGCTTTCGGCGCCGATCCCGACAAGCTCGTTGAGCACTGGGTTCTTTTTGGCAAGAAGGAAAAAAGAGTTGCCAACAAGCTGATCGGAGATTCAACGGAATTTGTTGTTCCCACAGGAAAAGAGTCTATTACCATCATTCCCAAGACAAAACACGGTAACGGCGGAATGACCTACGAGCAGGAGGTTATGGCAAGGAGCATTGCCAAGCAGATAGCAGACAACATCAAGGCTGCTGCAGATGCATCCTCCAGCGGCAAGGGCATTAAAGAGATCGAGATGGTTGCCTATGCGGCAGGTATTGTAAATGCTTATGCAGCTCTTGGAACCTATACAACAAAGGGACAGATGTACAGAACAGCCTACGGCGTTTTCATAGGAGGCGAGTACTCCTGTGCGGGAACCACCAGAGCCCTCGGACTTATACTTGATGAACTTGGTATCACCTGGGTTCATGTAAATGCCAATAAATGGGCAAATCAGTGGTGCAAGATCATCGTTGACGGTCAGGAAGGCTATGCCGATCCACTTCTTGCTCAGGCAGGATACGGCAAGCACCCCGATGAGGGCGGCGATGCCAAGAAGGGCGTATCCTACTCAAAGGTAAGAAAGCTCTTTGAAGTAAAGACACAAAAGCCCACAAAGACAGACTGATCCCGGGAAAAGAGTTATGAAAAGAAATACTTTGAAAAAGACAATTTCATTACTGATGGGATTTTCCCTTGCAGCCTCGGTTTTTCTGAACGCAGGAGTTAAGTCTTTTGCAGGAGATATGACTACTATAGATGCAACGACATTTCGGGGTAATCCCGGAATATCCACCATCCATATAGGAAGCGACGTTACAAGCATCTCTTCATCGGCCTTCAGAGGACTGTTGAATCTAAGGTCCATAACCGTCAGTGAAAATAATCTGTTTTATGCTTCTTACAGCAACTGCCTGTATAACAAGTCGATGACAGAACTTTTATGTTTCCCTGCCGCACTTACAGGTGCCGCAATACCCGATACCGTCGTATCAATAGGTGAGAATGCACTTCATGGCGTAGGGGATTCTCTCAAAGAAGAGATCCGAAACGTGGTTCTGGCTCAGGCAGAGGGTAATCTTTCCGAATGGCAGGTGCCCGGAGCTCACTTCGTTCACACCCAGTACGGTGTTAAATGGAGACAGGCGGACGGAACCGTTACAGAGCCCGATACGGAGATCAAAAAGCTTACGGCTGCAGTTGTTGAAGCCAGTACCACAGGTGATATGAAACAGGAAAAGCAGCTTGAGAAATGTTTTGATTATTTTGTAAGCACATCTTCTTATGAAAGAACCATGGACGTTCCTTACGGGGACTGGACAGAAAGCTACGCAAAAGAAATGCTGGTAAACGGCAAGGGTAACTGCTACAGATACGCCGCAGCATTTGCTTATATCGCCAAAGGACTTGGATACGATGCTAAGATCTGCGTCGGAACAGTCAAATCCTCACTTGGAGGAAAGACGCCCCACGCATGGACGGAAGTAAAGGTAAACGGAAACTGGTACATTTACGATACCGAGATGCAGGGAGCCAAGGGAAGCGGATACTACAAGAAAACCTACAGCAATTATCCCGCCAAGCCTCTTGAAAAGCAGGAAGCGTATTCAGTTTATTATTAACAAGGATGGAAGGAAGATTTTTAAATGAGAAAAGCACTGGTGATTGCATTAGTGATATCCGGAACATTAGTCGGAGCATTTGTTTTCAATCTGGTTATGTACATAATGGTGCCTTCTTATCATGAAGCTCTTACGGAGGCTGTTACCAACGAGACCAGCATTCCCGTAGTCATGGTGAGCGCTGAGGATAATACAGCCGCGGAAAAAGCCATTGACGAAGATAAGATGCCTCTTTCCGGGACTATGACAGCTGATGAAGCGTTACCTGCTTCATTTACCGGCACTAATGCAGAGCAGGAAGAACCAAAGAAACTTCAGATCATAGACAAGCAGTATCACGAGGACTGCGGAACAGGTGAGGGCTACTGGGT
>JAILOW010000188.1 GCA_024690635.1 Butyrivibrio sp. | reverse complement strand
AACTTGTATTTCATGAAAACGCTCTCGATCACATTGCCGTCATAAAGCCCAAAGAGGAACTTTTTGGTTTCATCTATCTGAGATTCCTTTACTTCCACCTGTTTTAAAGAGATAAAGAAAAAGTGCTCTTTTAGCTTTTCTTTCAGGGACTTGGGAATGTTGGTCATCTCATCGTAGTCCCTTGCCATCTTTACGTGGATCCACTCATAGAGCTGTTTTGCTCTAAATGCCGGCTCCCCGAGGGCTTTAACCTCCTCCGTAAGCTCCGAAAAAGTCAGGGACTTTATGTCAGTTTTGCCCTCAATGGATTTCTCGCTTAATATGCTGTTTATGCTGTTTGCATTGTCTGTTACTTCTTTTGACATGTTAACTGTATTTCTTTCTTTTCTTAATTCTTTCTTTTGCCTGTTCCCGGTATGCCTTATTTGAGCTTAGTCGCGGCGTCTTCCGTTCAGCAGTACAAGCCTTAACAGCTGTACCACAGCAGAAGCTGCACTTGCCACATAAGTCATGGCTGCGGCGCTTAACACTTTTCTTGAATCGGAAACCTCCTCGTGTCCAAGGATTCCGTACTCCTCAAGCATCACAAGAGCCCTGTGAGAAGCATCAAACTCTACGGGAAGAGTTATCACCTGAAAAAGAACTGCCAGTGAAAATACCCAGATTCCGATAGTGATAAGAGGTGACATGCTAAGGAACATTCCGAGAATGATAATGGGAATGCCTGCTTTTGAGCCGAGATTTGCTGCAGGAACAAGGCTGGTCCTGATCTTTAAGGGAAGATAACCGTTCTGATGCTGCATAACATGTCCGCACTCATGGGCGGCCACACCAATTGCAGCTACCGAATTTGAATTGTAGGTTGCATCAGACAGATTAACTGTTCTGTTCCTGGGATCAAAGTGATCCGTAAGATTTCCCGGCACATGACATACAGCCACGTCATTAACACCATTTCTCCTAAGGATCTCCTCAGCCGCCATAGCGCCTGTCATTCCGCTCATGCTGCGAATCCTGGCATATTTCTTATAAACCGAGTTCACTCTATAGCTGGCTACCATACAAAGTATCGCCATGATGATCACAAGGATATACATGGGATCAAAGCCGTAGCCATAAGCAAGTCTGTTTCCGTAATACATAGTTTTATTCTCCTGTTTATATGTTATTTTCGGCAGATGATGTCTCTAATCATCTACCTTATTCTTTTTTGTATGATTTGTTTCAACGAGGTGGAAAACTTGTTTTGAGGGTACATGGCCCTAGCAAGCGGCCGGTACTTAGATGCTGTTTTTCAGCATCTTATGTACCGCTGCCAGCGAGGTCGGAGCGAAAGCGTGCCCTTGTATCTTAAAACAAGTTTTCCACCGTGAAGTAACTATTATACACGTTTAAGTTTGGCTATGAAGAAGCCGTCTGTACCGCACTCTCCGGGAAGGAGCTGAATGAAGCCGTGCTTGGCATCGTTTTTGATGCGGGTGGCGCTGTCTGAGCCGAAAGTCTTATCAGTGAGGGATTTAGGCAATTTGTCTGTTATGTCCACTCTTTCGAAGGGAAGCTGCTCTATGATGCGCTCAACCATCTTCTCATTCTCAGCCTGATTGACTGTGCAGGTGGAGTACATGAGGATTCCGCCGGGCTTTACGTAGTCCCAGGAGGATTTGATGATCTCCCACTGAAGTTTTTCCACTTCCGACAGACTCTTTGGAGATGCGTTGTATTTGATATCTCCTTTTCTGCCTATTATGCCAAGTCCCGAGCAGGGAAGATCCATATAGAGGATATCCGCCTTGCCCTCAAGGTTCTCATCGTGGATCCTTGCGTCATGAACTTCCGTCATGATATTTGACAGCTGAAGCCTTTCTGCATTTTCACGTATTAGATCGCACTTTCTTTCGGATACGTCTCTTGCAAGGACCACTCCGCTGTTATCGTTAAGAACAGCTTTTTCCACTGCGGTGTCTTCATTGTTTGTTTTTGCTGTTCTGTCTGTATCAAGTTTTACTCTCTCTGCCGCATGGGTTGTCTTTCCGCCGGGCGCTGAACAGATATCTATTACATTCTCGCCGGGCTTTGGATCGGCAATCTCGGTAACCAGCATGGAACTCACATCCTGAACGGTAAAGAGACCTTCGTCATATCCCGGAAGAAATCTGATGTTGTCGATCTTTTCAAGTTCAAGAGCAAAGGGAAGAATTTCGTTTTTCTGAACCACTGCGCCTGCGTCTTCAAATTGTTTTTTCAAGGAATCAACTGCTTGCTTAATATGTTCAGCCTTCAGTTTATCATCCGAGAGTTTTTTATCTTCCCTATTCTCTGTTTTTACTCTTATAATTGTAGGCCTTGGCTGTAAGAAGAACTCAAGCATGGCCTTTGTCTTTTCAAGTCCGAATCTTGTAAGCCACATATCGCAGATCCAGCGTGGCATTGAGTAGTATACCGACAGATACTCGGCGCCGCCGTCCTTTTTGATGTCAGGATATTCGATCTTGTCCTTGTTTCTTGATATGTTTCGCAAAACTCCGTTCACAAAGCCCTTAAGCCCTGCGAATTTGTGCTTGGCAGCAAGCTTTACCGCCTCGTTGCAGGCTGCGCTGTCAGGCACCTGGTCCATGAACATGATCTGGTAGACGCTCATCCTCAAGAGGCTCCTGATAAGGGGCTGCATCTTGTTTACAGGTGTTTTCGAGAACTGATCCAGTATATAGTCGATCTGGAGCTTTCTCTCAAGGCAGCCGTCGGTGACTCTTTTGATAAAAGCCTTGTCCCTTGTTTCCAGGTAGTCATACTTTTCCAGACTGTCCTTTAAAATGGCAGGCTTGTACACGCCCTTTTTGTCATATTCCATGAGTATATTCAGAACTATTTCTCTGATATTTACCATTTTTTGTCCTTTAAAAAAATATTAGTGTGAGAACTCACACCAATAATATTATACCATAATTAAAGATAATGCCCTGCCTATCCATTTTCTACCAGCCTTACCTTCTTGCCGTTTTATTTGTTTAAACGGCATTTTCCCTAATTGACACTTTTGTTCGTATTCAGGTCTTGGTCCTTTATAAATACACTAAACAAAGGTACTATTCTATTTCCCAGTGTCTAAATATCACCGACTCTGCACTAATTTCCTGTGCTTATCTTTTTTCTAGTGTATGCTTTTGAGCAGCACATGCACTAGATTCATGTATTTGCTCTTTTTCTAGTGTTCACTTTTTGGCACGCTCTACACTAGATTCTTTTATTTTTTCTTTTTCCAGTGTTCACTTTTTGGTATGCTCTACACTAGATTCTTTTATTTTTTCTTTTTCTAGTGTTCACTTTTTGGTATGCTCTACACTAGATTCTTCTATTTATCTTTTTTCTAGTGCCCACTCTCCGGCAAATCCTACACTAGTTTTCTATACTTGTTCATTTCTAGTGTCTGCTCTCCGGCAAACCCATACACTAGTTTTCTAAAAAAGCTAAAAACGGCACCCAAAAAGGGTGCCGTTTAAATTAAGCCTGTACTGTTTTACGATATTATAATCTGCTATCATTCGTCCATAGGCAATACGCCTATTCCAAGTTCCTTATCAACCGCAACTTTGAAAGTAAGTGGTCCGTATTTCAAAGTTACATTTCCTGAGGATAACTTGCCGTTCTTAATTATCACGCAGACACCAGCCATCTTTGAAAGGGCAAAGATTCCGGTAACTTTCTTTCCTGTTGCTTTATCTGTGATAGGAAGGAGCTTACCGTTTTCATCCCAGGAAAATACAAGTGTACGCTTGACATCAGGATTAATGCTCTTGGCATTCACAGCTTCAAGTTCCATAGATCCGGCTTTATTGCCCATACAAGATGAGATTCTCCAGCCTCCCTTTCCAACAAAAGGAGACAAAAGGTCAAGAGGAATACCAAACTTATTGGTGTAATAAGTTCCCGCATATGTCTTGACAGCACCTGTCTTCACCGATCCATCAGGATTTAAAATAATAACCAAAGGCTGGTCGAGCACTTCATCAATCGCATCATTGTATCTCATGCATTTTTCCGCATAAGCCTTGTCAGCAGAGGACAAAGAATCAAAAGTACTTTCATCAAAAGAATCCACAACGATGAATCTTGATCCATAATCGTAATTAGCCTGTTCCAGGTCAACGGAAGTAACCAGATTCTTATTCACCACCACACCGTTCATAAGCATGTAATACTTTTTGCCAATTTTCTTAAGCTGGTAGTTTCCTTCAGGAATAGACATAGTTTTTACTGTTATGCCTTTTCCGTCGCCAGCAACATTCATGGTCATGTTCATTCCGGGTATAGTCACCATGCCTGTAAGAGGAAGTCCGTCTTTTCCAAGAACGTAATATTCATAGGAAATAGCATCAACGACAAAATCATTCTTTACTACTGTTCCGATTCTATCCTGCATTACAAACTGCTTGATACTTCCGTCTGCATTAAATACAGCGGTTACAGCCTTATCTGATCCTCTGTGTTTTAATTGAACCGCTGTTGAAGACTGTCCGTTACTGTCATAGTAGTACCACTTCTTTCCGGTCTTTCTTACAACATTGGTTTCTTTTACTCCGTCAGCCAGGCTAAAGTACATATAAACACTACCGGCTGCGGTCTTTACAAGAGTTCTGCCCTTGGCAAGAGTTCCGTCAGCTTTTTTGTAAGTTCTTATTCTGTCAACAGATAAATCTCCGGGCTCATCGCTGACAAATCCCTCAACTCCTGTAGCAGCACTTCCGTCTGCGTTAAATCTGTAGAGCTTGCCGCCTACAATAAAGTCCATATTACGAACAAGAGCTCCGACAGGATATTCATTTGTTGTAGCAGTATTGAAATAGATCTTTTTCTTTGTTCCGGTAACGCCTTTTTCAACATCATCTATCACGTTACCGAAAGAATCGATCCTGAGAGTATTCATGGTCTTCCAGCCGGTAGCCATGGCTCCTGTCTTGGGATCAAAGTAGTAGTATGCAGCTCCGTCATACTCAAATTCTTCGTAAGCTAAGGTCTCTACATCCACTATATCAGGACTACTGAGAAGGGCCCAGCCTTTGCGCATAACTCCGTCATTATCAAATGAATAATACTTTCCTTTGATCCTGACGATAATATTGCCTTGCGGCATATTGCCCATATATACATAATATTTCTTGCCGTCAACGGTTGCCCAGCCATTAAACTTCATGGATCCGTCTTTGTTAAAGATTGCCTTACGTGAAAAATATTTACCAAGGACCAGCTTGCCGGGAGCATAGACAAACCATTTTTCAGGGCTGTCTGAATCTTTAGAATTATCATAGTCCTTATTAGCAAGATAAATCTGAAATTTATTTATAGCTAAAAGGCCCTCTGTTCCGGGACAATCCAGTACTCCTTCGTCAGTAAACACATACTTCTTTTTATTTATGGTCTGAAGTCCGGTCATAAGAACTCCGGTCTTATCCTTGGCTCTGAAATAGTTTCCTTTGCTTGCCTTAAAGAACTTACTTGGATCATTTAAGATCTGACCATGCGAGCCGCGAAGGTAAAGTTTACCCTTATATTTGAAAGTTACCCACTTATCTATTACTCCAAGTTGTAACGCGTTATCATCCTCGGGATCAAAGAAGAAAAGTGTTCCGTCTACGGTAACCATGCCCGATGCAAACTTACCGTTTTTGTCTATATAACGTCTGGCAGGAGTTGTACCATATTCTTCGTCGCCGGACTTAAAAACCCAGCAGCTGGTAACCTTAGTTTTGCATGTCGCATCGGTATACAGGATTTCGCCATCCGTAGCCTTCTTTGCATTTGCTGCCTTGGCATAAAAATAAACAGGATCACCATCTCCATCTTCTTCTGCATAATACTTAGTTTCATGTCCGGTTGTATTGGCAACAAGTCTGCACTGCTTGTCAAACTCATAAAGCTTACCACCGATTAAGAAAACACCATCAGCATACAATACACCGTCTGCATCTGCATAGTATGTCTCAGTTATCTTATTTACCTTATCAAAAGTAACAGAGATAAACTTCTTTTTCTCAATTACGCCGGCCTTACCGCAGTAGTAGTAATATCCGGTATATTTATCCTGTGCGATTTTGTTATAGCCAACCATTCCGAACTCGTCAGCAAGATAAGGCTTGCCATTAACTGCAAAAAGACCTGATTTTGTTGAAGTACTTGCATACACTTCTCCCGTGGCAGGATCGCAGTACATAGCATAGGCTGCCTTTTTGGCGGTTGTAATTTTATTGTCCTTGTCAAAGTAAACAAAACCAAACTGCTTAAGTCCGCCCTTGAACAGGTAGTAATGACCGTCAACTCTGTGGCCACCATCTTTATTAAGAAGATAACCCTCGTCATCCTTCATGTAGCCGTAATTATCAACCCATGTATATCCCTTTCCTTTTTTAACCCAGGAGTCACATACATAGTAGCCTATAGTAGGGCTGTAATATCTTGTCTTTTCTTCAGTGTCGCCGTCGGCAATCTGCCAGCCTGTTAAAAGCTCGCCCTTTGTGTTTGCAAGAACGCTAAATTTAGAGCCGTCCTTAGCTGTTTTTCCCCTGTAAAGAGTTCCGCCGGGGTTAAAGAAGTACATTTTCTTACCTATCGTAACTGTCTGGTTGTTTACAGGATAATGCGATTCAGGATCATAATAAATAACGTTATATCCGTCTGAGAGTTTTAAAGCATCTGCTCCGGAGGCAGCAATCTCCTTTTCGCCTACTTTGAAAGCATAGACACCTGAAAGGTAGCTTCCGTTATGACAGTAGGGTTCCTCAAAAAGATCTGCACATCCGTCAACGTTTACGGTGCAGGTTACAGTCTTTACTCCGCCGATATTAGCGGTAACAGTAGCCTTTCCATATTTCTTCATTACAACTTTGGCAGTGGCTGTTCCTGCTGATACCATTGAATTGTAAGCGTATGTTTCATCCTCAAAAGTGATAACTCCAATATTGTTTATAGTCCAGGATACAGGGCACTCAATATCCTTATCACATTCAAGTTCAAGTGTAAGTTCGCCATCACTTTCATATGTTGCAGTAAGAGGATTTGTCTTAAACGCTGCATTCTTGATCTTGAGATTTACTGCAGGAGTAATATTTACTGTAAATGAAACTTCTTTAACAGGTTTTCCCGCTGAATCCTTTTCATGAGTTGAAACGGTGATATCAGCGCTTCCTGTTGCCTTAAGAGCCTTTATGTTACCTCCCGCATCAACTGATACAACCTTGGGCGCAGAGCTCTTAAAGGTTACAGCCTTATCCTTAACATCTGAAGGCATAACCTCTCCTCTTATTCGCATTGTGCTTCCGCTTGGAAGATCAACACTTTCGAGAATAGGTGCGCCTGTAATGCAATTTATAACATCGATACCTTTAATGCTTGGAGCTTCAAGACCGATAACAAACTCTGTAACCTGAGACTGTCCGGTATATTCGTCGGCAAACAGAGCCTCTAATTTCTGAGCCTCATTTATTGCAACATATTTGCCGGGAAGAAGCTTTGTAGCAGCGAAGTAATTTTCGCCCTCTTCAGTTCCTTCTTCATCTGCCGGTTTTGTAGGAAGACCCTGTCCGTAATAAAGATATCCATCTCCCTCTTTTGCTTTGAAAACAGCCTTTCCATATAAAGGTTCCTTTTCTTCAGGAGTAAGATCGTGGTCTATGTCCTCTTCCGAAGCCGTTTTGGAATTTCTTATACTCTTGATCTCAGGTCCCTTGGGATTGTGAAGCTTTATGGTATTCTTGGAATCAACATATCCGCTCTTTCCTTCTCCGGTGTAGAATCTGGCAAAAAGGAAAAAGTCACCTGCTCCCAGAGAAGCAAAGTCAGCCTTAATGGCATTTTTGATCAGGTACTTTGTCTCTTTGGACATAAGCACGTCGTCATAATAACTCAGCTTGCTACCGGTTTTCTCAAGCGTAGCGATCTTTACGGCATTCTTTTTATCTGCCTTTTTTGCAGCATAGACATCAACATTGACACCAACTCTTTTGGATTTAACGGTAAGACAAGGTCCTACAATTTCTTCAGTTCTTTCATCCTCAGTGCAAAGGAATCCGATCTCGTTAGCTGTTATATCGGAATCCTCTTCACCAAGAAGCTTTGCTTCCATGAGCTGTTCATCATCAATTAAAGAGATATCCTCAGATGCTTCGTCTGCTGCTTCGGAGCTTTCCTCTGCCGCAGAAACTTCCTCTGTAGGATCCTCTGTTTCTGTTGTTTCTTCAGTAGCTGCCGGTGTCTCTACAGCTTCGCCGGGATTCTCTGAAGGATCTGTGCCTTCTTCCGATCCAGACTCTTTTCCGGCCTCGTCTTCATCGCCGGTTTCACCGGGAGTTTCTTCCGGCTCCCCTTTTTCATCTTCTTCAGAAGTTTCTTCTGTTGCACTGTCTTCAACAGATGCTTCTGACACTGATTTCGTAGCATACTCTGCCGCAAAAGCAGGTATTGAAGGAACCAGACTTCCTGCTGTAAGTGAAATAGCTAACAGCCAGGATAAAATACGTCTTTTCATGTTTCCCCTCCTTGATTTGATAAATTATAAAAAATTTATTAAAAATGCATTAATATTTTATCACTTTAGGGTTTATCTGCCTATCATAAGTTTCCAATGAATTTTCCCATGAAATAAAAAGAGGTGACTTTTCGTCACCTCAAAACTGTTCCTTCTTCGATCTTATATCCAAGCAGAAAATCCGAAACCGGCATTCTCTTTTTGCCTTCAAGCTGAAGCTCTGTCACAGACAAAAAGCCTTCGCCTGTTTTTATCACAAGCTCTGTCTTTGTGGTAAGGACCACGGATCCGCTGCGCTCGCCGCCATTGGCTAAAAGCTTTGCTCCCGGCTGCTGTGAAAGCTCTTTTACCTGTTCATCCGTAAGTACTGCTGCCTTCCAGATCTTCAGCACCTTGCCGTTTAGATGTGTAAAGGCGCTGGGCCAGGGATTAAGTCCTCTTACCAGGTTGCAAAGTGAAGCCGCATCCCTTGAAAAGTCCATGATGCCCATATCCTTGGAAAGCTTGCCGCACTTGGTTGCCTTTTCTTCATCCTGAGGGATAGCAGTAAGTTCACCCCTCTCTATAAGAGGAAGTACCTCAACTATGAGTTCGCCACCAAGAGCTGAGAGCTTGTCAAAAAGGCCTCCTCCGGTTTCATCATCGGATATCGGAAGGGCTCTTTGAAGGAGAATATCTCCCGTATCCATACCTGCTGCCATCTGCATGATGGTAACGCCGGTCTCTTTTTCTCCGTCAATTATAGCCTGCTGAATAGGCGCCGCCCCTCTGTATTTGGGAAGAAGGGAGGCATGGATATTTACGCATCCAAGCCTTGGAATATCAAGTATCTCCTTTGACAGGATCTGTCCAAAGGCTGCCACAACATAGATGTCAGCATCATATTTTTTAAGCTCGGCCACATTCTCCGGAAGCTTTATCCTCTCAGGCTGAAATACCGGTATGTTATGTTCAAGGGCACAGGCCTTGACCTCAGATATCTGGAGCTGGCCGCTTCTGCCCTTTGGCTTGTCGGGCTGTGTAACCGCAAGAAGGACTTCATGCCCCGCCTCAATTATCTTTTCAAGAGCGGACCTTGCAAAGTCCGGAGTTCCCATAAAAATTATCTTCATCCTTCTTCCATGTACTCCTGTTCCTGCTGTGCCATAAGTTCCTCGTTGTCCACAAGATCGCCCTCGACCTTTTCAACGTACATGTGACCGTCAAGGTGATCAAGTTCGTGACAGACAGCTCTTGCCAAAAGTCCCTCTCCCTCAATGGTGTACTCATTCATATCAAGGTCAAAAGCCTTGGCTTTAACATGATTGGGCCTTGTGACGATACCTGATTTTCCGGGAAGGGAAAGACATCCCTCATAGCCTGTCTGTTCGCCGTCAGCCTCCAAAATAACAGGATTGATCATAACGATGGGGCTGTCCTGCTCTGCAGAAACATCTATCACAACGATCCTTTTAAGGATTCCCACCTGAGGTGCTGCAAGGCCTACGCCGTTTGCCTCATACATGGTCTCTTTCATATCCTCAACAAGTTCCCTGATCCTGGGAGTAACTTCCTTTACCTCCTTGCAGGGCTTTGCAAGAACTTCATCTCCGTATTCTCTGATCTCTCTAAGTGCCATATCATTCTCCGTTTTCTTGAAACATCTATTATCATTTATCTAAAACAATGCTACATATTTATGGGATCAAAGTCAAATTGCATGGTGATGCCGCGCATCTTTCCCATATCTTCAAGTTCTCTTACATATTTTTCCAGCATATCCTTAAGGCCTGTGAGCGCCTCATAGTCATCATGCTTTACATACACCGCAAGTCTGAAAACATCATTTATCCTTCCGATGGAACAAAAGGCGGGTCCGATAAATACTGCATTTTTTACTCCCGCGCCCTCCATAACTGCTCTTAGCCTTGTTGCTATCTCCATGCCGCGTTCATCGTCGGTGCTCTGTATCTGCACAGACATCATATGGGATACGGGAGGATATCTGAGCAGATCCCTGTAGGCGATCTCCTCCTCATAGAATCCCTCGTAGTCCTGGTGAGATGCTGCCACGATGCTGTAGTGCTCAGGCTGATAGCTCTGTATAACAACATTGCCGGGTTTGGTTCCTCGTCCCGCTCTGCCGGCAGCCTGAGTAAGAAGCTGGAAGGTTCTCTCGCTTGCCCTGTAATCGCTGGCATAAAGAGACATATCCGCAGCCAGAATGCCTACCAGAGTTACATCCGGGAAATCGTGGCCCTTTACGATCATCTGTGTCCCCACAAGGACATCCGCCTCTTTATTGGAAAAAGCTGAAAGTATCCTGTCATAGCTTCCCTTGGTGGAGGTGGTATCCGCATCCATCCTGATAACACGTGCATTCGGCCAGAACTTTTTAACCTCATCCTCGATCTGCTGGGTTCCTGCCCGGAAAGAAGATACATATTTCGAGCCGCACTTGGGACAGATCTTTTTAAGGGGCTCCTCATAGCCGCAGTAGTGGCATACAAGCCTTCCTCCCCTGTGCTCAGATAAAGAAACGTCGCAGTGTGGGCATTTGAACACATGGCCACAGGCTCTGCAGGAGACAAATCCCGCCAGTCCCCTTCTGTTAATAAAGAGCATTGCCTGCTCGCCCTTTTTAAGCCTGTCATCCAAAAGCTCCTGAAGTCTTCTGGAAAAGATGGATCTGTTTCCGCTTTTAAGCTCTTTTCTAAGGTCCGCCATCTCAACTGCAGGAAGTGTGCCTCCTGTGAGCCTTCGTTTTAATTCAAAGAGGTGGTATTCTCCCGTCTTTGCCCTGTAATAGGACTCAAGAGAAGGCGTGGCAGAACCAAGAACGACGCTTGCTCCGTCAGGCACAAGCTTTGACAGTTCTATTGCTGTTTCCCTGGCATGGTATTTGGGCATGGTCTCACTCTTATAAGAGGACTCATGCTCCTCGTCAATTATTATGATTCCGGTATTTGGAAATGGTGTGAAAAGAGCTGACCTTGGACCTATTATGATATCTATATCCCCTGTCCTTGCTCTCTCCATCTGATCAAACTTTTCTCCGGGAGAAAGAGATGAATTCATAACAGATACTCTGTCTCCAAAGTGCCTGTAGAACCTCATGAGAGTCTGATAGGTAAGAGCGATCTCAGGTATTAAAACAATAGCCTGCTTTCCTCTTTTAAGGACATCATCAATAAGGGCAATATAAACTTCAGTCTTGCCGCTTCCTGTGATGCCGTGGATCAGATAGGTTTTTCTTTTGCCCTCATCGTAGTCTCTTTTGACAGTATCTACTATCTCCTGCTGCTCAGGACTTAAGATTTTATCTTCATATCTGGTGGTAACACCAGCCACGGGATTTCTGAAATAGCTCTCCTCTTCGATCTTTACGATTCCCTTATCCGCAAGGGATTTTATGGCAGCACCTGAAACTCCAAGTTTACCTGTAATAAGTTCATAGGGAAGCCTCTCCCCTGGATTTTCCAAAAGCTCTGAAAGGAGCCTTTCCCTGGCCTTTTGCTTTTTCCTTACGCAGTCGTTGTAAAAATCCCTTGCCTGAACTTCATCAAGGCGTAGTGATACATATTTGTGAACCTGCCTCTTCATCTGCTTTCCCGTAGGAAGAACGGTTTTTAAGGCAGCTATCATGGTGGAACCGTAGGTATGCTTCATCCAGGCGGCAAGCCGCAGGGAAATCTCTTTTGCAGAGGTCTCCTCCCTGGAAATACCGGCAATATCCTTGATCCTCTCAGGCTCTATCTCAGGCTCATCGGAAAAGTCTATAACATA
Source organism: Butyrivibrio sp. (assembly GCA_024690635.1). The sequence goes on along the minus strand of JAILOW010000188.1, from coordinate 14,769 downwards.
GCCCTTCCTTGCAGTGTTGCCCTTACCAAAGGGAATCTCAACGCAGTCTCCGATCCGAACCACAGGGCGCAGTTTCTCCGGGATCCTGTACTGAAAGGGTCTGTCCACCTTTTCATGGGATATGTCTATTATTATGTTGGCGTAAGCGGCATATTCCATATCTGCTTTGGGGCGCTCCTAGCCCACAGCTCCTGTCTTTTTTAATCAATTACTTTTTTATTTCTTCAAGAATCTCTGCTATGAGAACTCTCTCATCCATAGGATATTTTACACCCTTTATCTCCTGATAGTCCTCATGACCTTTTCCTGCAAGGACTATGATATCACCCTGCCGGCCGTTTTCTATGGCGTAGCGGATGGCTTCTTTTCTGTCGGTTATCTTGATGTATTTACCATCTGTCTTTTTGATGCCGGTCTCAATGTCGTTTATTATATCCTCAGGCTCTTCAAATCTGGGATTGTCGGAAGTGATGATGGTAACATCAGCATATCTTCCGCTGACTTCACCCATCTCAAATCTTCTGAGCTTACTTCTGTTTCCGCCGCAGCCAAAGAGACACACAAGTCTGTTGGGGCGGTAGTCCCTTAAGGTTGTAAGAAGGCTCTTAAGCGCCATTGCATTGTGAGCATAATCAATCATGAGGGTAAACTCATCGGATACCTTTACCATCTCGATCCTGCCCTTAACCTTGGCTTCTTTAAGAGCGGGAACAATTTCTTCGGGAGTGCAGTCAAAGAGCCTAGCCACAGCTATGGCGCAAAGCGCGTTGTAAACACTGAACTTACCGGGAGTTCTGATCTCAGCATGGATATTTATAAGTCCGTCTGTATCAAAGAAAACTCCGAGTTCTCCGGGCTTTCTGATATAAGCAAGGTTGATGGCTCTGATATCAACACCCTCTCCAAAACCGTAGGTCTCAACTTCGCAGGTGTGTCCCTCCAGAATGTCATCCACGTGGATATCGTCTCCGTTGCAGATACCGATCCTGCACTGTTTGAACAAAAGTCCCTTGCAATGCATATAATCGTCAAAATCCTTGTGCTCGTTGGGGCCGATGTGGTCTGCCTCGATATTTGTAAAGATTCCTATGTCAAAGATAAATCCCTGACTTCTGTGGAGCATAAGGCCCTGGGATGAAACCTCCATTACTACGGCGTCGCACCCTGCTTCCACCATTTTTGCCATGTATTCCTGAAGTGTGTAGGATTCAGGCGTTGTGTTCTCAGCATGGATATGCTCATCTCCGATGATGACTTCTATTGTGCCTATAAGTCCAACCTTATGTCCGGCATTTTCCAGCATGCTCCTGATCAGGTAGGTTGTAGTGGTCTTACCCTTGGTACCTGTGATACCTATGGTCTTAAGCTTTCTTGCAGGATGTCCGAAGTAAGCGGCCGAGATAAACGCCATTGCGTATCTTGTATCCTCAACTCTTATAACAGCCATCTTGCAGCCTTCAGGAAGCTCTACATTCTGTGAAACCACGATGGCTGCAGCTTTTTTCTCAGCAGCCTCTGCAGCACAGCTGTGTCCGTCAAAGTTTGCTCCTTTAATACATATGAAAAGAGATCCTTCTTCAATTTTTCTGTTGTCGTTGACCACTTTTGTGATCTCAATATCCTTGGGATCCAGTGTTTTAGCAGTGTTTCCCTCGGTTACGGTGTATCTAAGTTCCTCCAAAAGCTCAATTAGTTTCATATTTACCTCCTGATATACAATTTCAGCTATTGTCTTAAACTAATAATAAGTTAACTAAAAAATGTTAATCAAAGCCGCTATTTTTTATATTTTAGACACAATTTAAACACATTTATGATATAATATAAATACATAGATGTGAGTTAACAACTCATCATCTCCCCCTCATAAGAAACCGCAGATGCACGCCCTTGGGCGTGTTTTTGTGGTTTATGGGGCTTTTTTTATGCTTATCACATGGAATAATCACTCATAACAAGCTGCGCTTTTTCGTTACCCATGTAACTGTTTACAGATAGACTGTAACAGATCTTTATACAGATATCTCCGCCCCTTCCGTCGTAAAGGGAATCTACTGAATCTCTTCCAAAGTTTTCCGAAAGGAAATTGTGAAAACTCTCAAGATCTCCAAAGAACATCAGAACAAAAAATCCGCTTCCGTCGGATACTCTGTATTTTCCGCAGTTTCTGTTTTTACCAAGGATCCTTCCTTCTATGAACCTTACATCCTTTTGGGCAAAAAGCGGTTTGTTGTTGCCTGTTCCGAAGGGCTCTAAGATCTCAAGTTCCCTCGCCACATCAAGACTTGCCATATTAAAAGGAAGTACCATATCAAACCTGACTACCGGCACCAGCTCTTCCGGCGTAAGGGCGCAGTTATCATTTAATCTCTCCTTTAGTACGGAGACGTTCTCTTCCGGAAGTGATAAGCCTGCCGCCATCTTGTGCCCGCCAAACTTGGTAAAGAGCTCCTTACATTTTGAAAGCTCTTCAAACATATCATAGCTTTCTATGGATCTGGCTGAGCCCTTGGCTCCGCCGTCTGCAGCTCTGGTCAGAACTATGGTTGGTCTGTAGTATTTTTCCTTGATCCTGCCTGCCACGATACCTGCAATGGATTCATGCACCTCTTCAAGATAAACAACCAAAACCTTGGGAAGACTTCCGGTAGCCTCGGCCTCTTTATCTACGATCTCGCAGGCCTTTACAACTCCCTGCTGCGTCATATCTTTTCTGCTGTCATTAAGCTCTTTAAGATCCTGAGCGATCCTTGCGGTTTCTCTCTCATCCTCTTCCAGAAACAGGGAAAGAGCTCTTGATGCAAGGTCAAGTCTGCCGGATGCATTAAGGCAGGGACCTATTACAAAGCCGTAGTGGTAAGCGCTCATAGACGAAGCGTCAAGGCCGTTTACATTGATAAGTGCCTGAAGACCTCTGTTTTTAGTATTCTTTATCCTCTTTAGGGATTCACGGACTATTATCCTGTTTTCATCCCTTAGCTCCATTACGTCGCAAACCGTGGCGATACCTGCAAAAACAAGCATCTCGTCAAAGAAATCTTTTGTCTTTTCATTTTCATTTGCGATATCACTGAGCACCTGCAAAAACTTGTAGGCAACCACTGCTCCGCAGATTTCCCTAAAGCTGCAGCTTCCCTCTGACCTCTTGGGATCCACCACTGCATCTGCGGGAGGAAGGATCTCTTTTTTGGTATCCTGTTCAAAAGGGACCTCATGATGGTCCGTAACAACAACTGTCATGCCCTTTTCTTTTGCATGAGAAATCTGATCATAGGCAGCAATACCGTTGTCGCAGGTAATGATAGTATCAATCCCTGCTTCAAAAGCATCGTCCACAAGCTTTTCACTAAGGCCGTATCCGTCCTTTACTCTGTCGGGAAGTACATAGTCCACCTTCCCTCCAAGGAGCCTAAGTCCCGTAACCAGAATAAATGATGAGCATATGCCATCTACGTCATAATCTCCGATTACTCTGATACATTCGCCTTCTTTAATCTTTTCAAGAATAATAGACGCACCCTTTTCAATATCTTCCATGCCCCTTGGGTCATTCAGCATCGAGACATCACACTTTAAGTACTTTTCTATTTCCTCATCACTTTTAAGTTCCCTGTTTCGAAGGATCCTGGCAGTGATGGGGCTAATTCCGAATTTATCCGCTATTGCCTTAAAATCGGCGCCTTTTCTGATCTCAAACCATTTAGACATAGTTTCTCCTGACATCTTTTTCTACAAAATAAATGATACCACAAACGCTGTCCCTTTTATCCCCCTTTGAAGCATCATAGCAACTATTCCGTTACCATTCACAACTTTCACCATCCGCCCGTAAACTGTCCGTCCTCCCGACGCTCCTTATGCAATAAAAAACGCTGCACAGACATATGTCTGTACAGCGCTCTATAGATCAATGATATTAAGCTTCAGTCTTCTTTAAGAAAGTATTGAACTTGGTCTTAAGATCGAACCACATAGGTGATGCGATGAAGATTGAAGAATATGTACCGCAGATAACACCAACCATAAGAGGAAGTGCGAATGCCTTGATATCTGCAACACCGAAGATGTAAAGTGCGCATACTGTGAAGAAGGTTGTTGCGGAAGTGAAAAGGCTTCGTGTGATGGTCTGTGATACTGAGTTATTAACAAGCTCCTCCATATCCTTCTTGGATGCTGCGTTGTGAAGGTTCTCACGGATACGGTCGAAGGTAACAATTGTATCGTTGATCGAGTAACCGATGATTGTAAGCACAACTGCGATGAAGGTGCTGCCTACTGCAAGTCTTGTAATAGCGTAGGATACGATAACGATGAGAGCATCATGTGCAAGAGCGATGATAGCTGCAGCACCGAACTTGATATCCTTGAATCTGATCCAGATGTAGATCAGCATCAGTATAAGGGCAACTGCAAGGGCTTCAAGAGCTGCTGCTCTCATTTCCTTACTGATAGCACCGCTGATGGTCTCAGCTGCGATGTTGTCGCTTGATACGCCGTAGTTGGATTCAAGAATGTTCTCAACTGCCTCTCTCTGAGTTACGTCAAGAGTAGTTGTCTTGAAGATAACCTGATTGGTTCCTGTAACTGTCTGGATCTGAATCTCGTTGATGCCTGCTGCGGACTTGATGTCCTGAGCTACTGTTGACTCGAGTTCTGCAAGATCATACTGTCTGTCAAATGTTACTGTGTTGGAAGTTCCTCCTACGAAATCAAGTGAGTAGTTGAAAGCTCCCTTTCCTGCTGAAGCATTTACTGCCATGAAGATTACACCGATAAGAACGATGCCGCAGGAGATCGCATAGAAGATCTTTCTCTTTGCGATGAAGTTGAACTTCTTAACAGGTTTAGCCTTGCCGTAAAGAACAGGGCTCTGAAGGCCGATGCCGTAAAGAAGAGTTGTGATCCATCTTGTAACAACAAGTGCTGTGAACATTGAAAGGATGATACCAAGGATAAGAGTCTCGGCAAATCCCTTGATGCTACCGGTTCCAAGGAACCAGAGAACTGCTGCTACGATAAGTGTTGTAATGTTACCGTCAAGGATTGATGAAAGAGCCTTGTTGTAACCGTTCTTACGGGCTGCATCCACATCCTTGCCTCCGGCGATCTCCTCCTTGATACGGGAGAAAACAAGCACATTGGCATCAACCGCCATACCGATTGAAAGGATGATACCTGCTATACCGGGAAGCGTAAGTGTCATTTCAAAAGCAGAAAGAAGGAATACGATCATTCCGCTGTAGAATCCAAGGGCAAGTGTTGCCGAAAGACCAAGGAGTCTGAAGAATACGATCATGAATACTGCAATAAGTGCAAATCCAACTGCTGCTGCAATAAGTGAAGTTCTGATAGCGTCAGATCCGAGCTGAGCTCCTACTACGTTTGAACGAAGCTCGTTGAGCTGAAGCTTAAGTCCACCGATACGGATCATGGAAGCAAGGTTCTCTGCTGCCTCGAAAGAAGACATTCCTGTGATGACTGCCTTACCGTTTGTGATGGCTGCCTGTACGTTAGGTACGCTGATGAACTCACCGTCATAGTAGATACCGATTGACTCGCCTGCTGCATAAGCCTTGGTTGTTGCATCTGCAAAAGCCTTGGTTCCGCTCTCGGAAAACTCAAGTGATACAACAGGCTCCTGAGCACCGTACTCATCCTGCTGTGAAGCTGCCTGAGCAACCTCTACCTCGTTACCTGAAAGAACGATGGATCCGTCTGCCTGAAGCTCTTCAAGAGACTTGTTGAGAACATATCCGAATACGGGGTTCTCATCCATTACCATATTTCCGTCATCGTCGACGGTATAACCATTGCTGTATGTGTAGTTTTCGTTGCCCTCGCTGTCTGTCTGTGCAATGAAGTACAGATTACCGGGCTGTCCGAGTTCCTCAAGGATGGCATTGGCATCAGATACGCCGGGGATCTCGATGTTGATCCTGTTTGAGCCTTCCTGATAAACCTGTGACTCTGTGCTGTACTGCTCCACACGTCTCTGGAGCTTGAGGATTGTATCAGACATATCCTCTTTGCTGGGGTTCTCATCACCCACTACTTCATAGGTGATGCTGACACCACCTGCCAGGTCAAGACCAAGATTGATGCTTGAAAGTGATCCTGACTTGTCTGCGCCAAGTCCGTTTACAGCTGAGTATCCGATACCCCCAAGTAAAGCAAGTGTCAGGATAAGCGCAACTACATACTTTAAGCGTTTCATAACTTAAATTCCTCCGTTTAACCTTCTTCTTCGGCTAATGCCGCTTTTATCATAATCGCACATTCTATGCGCTTTCTCTGAAGCTCACAACCGTGCTTATATGTCGTATTTATGTTGCCGTTGAAATTGTAGGCATTGGCAGCGCATCCGCCGCTGCAGTAATATCTTGCGAAGCACTTTTCGCATTCGGGTCTGGAGTAAACATTGCTCTCTTTGAACATGTTACGAAGATCCGGTCTGGTGATTCCGTCATAGACACTGCCCATGATGAAATCTTCATTACCCACAAACTGATGGCAGGGATACAGATCACCCCAGGGAGTAACTCCCAGGTACTCACATCCCGAACCGCAGCCGGAAAGCCTCTTTGCTACGCAGGGGCCTCCCTCCAGATCTATATTGAAGTGGAAGAAATTGAATCCCTTTCCCTCTTTATGTCTCTCAATATAGAACTTGGCAAGCTTGTCGTATTCCTCACAAAGCTTGGGAATATCCTCATCCTTTAAAGAATACCAGTCTTCGGGCTTTGCCACAACAGGCTCAACCGAAATCTGTTTAAATCCAAGGTCTGCAAGATGTTTAACATCCTCGGAAAAGTCCAGATTGTTATGAGTAAAGGTACCTCTTACAAAGTATCTGAGCTGATGCCTTGACTCTGCAACCTTTTGGAACTTAGGGATGATCTCATCGTAAGTTCCCTGTCCTCCCTTCTTGGGACGCATCTTGTCGTTGACCTCTTTACGTCCGTCGATGGAAAGAACGATGTTGCCCATCTCTTTATTTACATCTTCAAGGATCTCATCATTAAGAAGAGTTCCGTTTGTGGTGATGGTAAATCTGAAATTCTTGTTATGCTCTTTTTCTATCTTCCGGCCGTATTCAACGATCTTTTTAACGACTTCCCAGTTCATAAGGGGCTCGCCGCCAAAGAAATCAACCTCAAGATTTTTTCTGTTGCCGGAATTCTTAACCAAAAAGTCCAGGGCAGCCTTACCTACCTCTTCTGTCATGAGAGCTCTTCTGCCGTGGTATTCTCCCTCGTCTGCAAAGCAATATTTGCATCTGAGGTTACAGTCATGAGCTATGTTAAGGCAAAGGGCCTTAACTACAGTCTCTCTGTTCTGGAAATCTTCCACATAATTTTCGTAAACATCATCGGTATACAAAACCTCGGAAGCACGAAGCTCCAATATCTCGGAAACAGCCTCGGCGATATCCTCGGATGAATACCTGGATGAGATCTCTTCCATATTGTTTATCTTGTTAAAGAGTTCCTGGAAGTCCTCATCTCCTTCCCTGTCCTCATCTCTTGCGGCTGCGGTGCCGTATTTGGCGGCAAGCTCATCCTCAATGACGGTGACAAGGTCGAAAACAACGTCATCCACAACATGAACCGATCCGCTGTTTACATCCAGAACGATGTTGTAGCCGTTGTTCTTGTACGCGTGAATCATAAATACTCCTACACAAATCAAGCAGCGACAATCGCCGCTGCCCGACATGATCTTTTCTTATCGGTAATAATAATTACTTGCCAAGCTTCTCACAGCTCTGATTGCCTACTGTGCAAGAAGTCTTGCAAGCTGACTGGCATGATGTCTGGCACTCACCGCATCCGCCCTTCTTCATTGACTCCTTAAGATTCCTGGTAACTAAAGATTTAACATGCTTCATAAAATTGCCTCCTACTTGAAAATGCGGAATATACCACTTTTCGAGTTATTTACATCGAGTTAGTATAACACATTTTCATAAAATATTAAAGTGTTTTTTCAGTATCTGTATTTTCTTCTTCAGGACGTGTATTTACGGTAACAAGCACCTTGGTTATCCTGTTTCTCTTAATGCCTCTGGCTGTAAGAGTGGTGCCGTCTTCAAGTGTAACAGTCTCGCCGTAGCTGGGAAGTCTGTCCAGAGCTTCGATCATAAGACCGCCTATGGAATCATAGTCCTCGGAATCAAGGCTTGTGCCAAGAGCGTCATTGATATCATCAAGCTTCATATTGCCTTCAACCAGATATCTTCTGCCGCCCACGTTCTTGATAAGCTCTTCCTCATCAAGGTCGTACTCGTCTCGGATCTCACCCACGATCTCTTCAAGAAGATCCTCAAGGGTTATCATACCAACGCAGGTTCCGTACTCAGACAGGACAAAAGCCACGTTCTGAGTCTTTTCTCTCATCTCCATGAGAAGATCCGCTGTCTTTTTAAATTCGTAGGTATAATATGCCTTTCTCAGGCAGTCCTTGATCTTGAAGTTATCTTTATCTTTTAAAAGGATCAGGTCTTTTACATTGATAAGTCCGATGATGTTGTCCTGTTCATTACCTTCATAAACAGGGATTCTGGTGTACATCTCTTCCTTGAACACCTTCATGACTTCGGAATAGTCCGCATCGGAGCTTACGCAGGACATATCGATCCTGGGGATCATAATGTCTTTTGCCACGGCATCGGAAAAATCAAATACGTTGTAGATGATCTCCTTTTCACCGCTTTCTATAATGCCGTCCTCGTGGCTAACATCCACGTAGGTCTTAAGCTCATTTTCTGTCATAGCCTGTCTGCTGTTGACATCAACGCGCATAACCTTCAGTATTCCGGAAGCCAGCTTGTTGATGGCAAAGCTGATGGGTGTCATCACCACCATAACAGCCATAATAGGCCTTGCATAAGCAAGAGAAATGCTCTCCGCGTAGGCAGTCGCCACAGTCTTGGGGATTATCTCGCCAAATATGAGAACCACCAGAGTAAGTATACCTGTGCCGATACCGATGACATAATTGCCGCTGAAAAGATCTGTCACAAACACGGTCATCAGCGCGGAAGCACTTAAGTTTACGATATTGTTTCCAATGAGAATGGCGGATAACATCTTCTGAGTATCCTCGCAGATCTTTAAAACAAGATCCGCTCTTTTGTTGCCCTCATCGGAAAGAGCCTTCATCCTTACTTTGTTCGCAGTCATAAGCGCCGTCTCGGCCGATGAGAAAAAGGCCGATAAAAGCACGAGGATGACTAATATGACCACTCTGATCACATGGATATCCACGTTTTACCTCCGATCGTTAAAAAGGATTTACGTAAAACTCCTTGAATGTATCATATCCCTGCTCCGTAAGCTGCTGCTTTTGGAACTTCTTGTTTTTGTTCATACGCACAACAAGGACTCTTTTTCCCTCTGCACGCTCTTTCTGAGCTTCTGCGATGATCTCCGAAAGTCTCTCTCCCTTTATTCCTTTTTCTATAAGGAAGGCAACCGGACTTGATGACTCAGGGATCTTGAAGCCTTCGTCCATCATGATCATGATGATACGCTCAAAACCAATGGAGAATCCGCAGGCAGGTGTGTCCTGTCCAAGGAATTTGCCGACCATCTTGTCGTATCTTCCGCCACCGCCGCAGCTTCCGCCGTACTGAGGCATAGCCACTTCAAAAATAGTGCCGGTATAATATGACATTCCCCTTACGAGAGTGGGGTCAAACTCCATTTCAAACTGTGCATTTTTGGTAGCTTCCACAGAGCTTATGATCTCTTCGAGATTTTCTCTTAACTCGGCGTCAAGGAAGTCTCCCAGCTTTTCTGCGATAACGGCGATACCATCAATGCCGCTCTTTTCTGAAAGAGCTCTGAAAAGCTCAAGGTATTTGTCGATGGAATCCTGTGAAAAGCCTTCTTTTGCAAGCTCCTCTGATACGCCGTCAATGCCTATCTTGTCCATTTTATCAAGGGTGATAAAGACATTGTCATAAGACTCCTCGGGGAATCCGCTGTAGGCTGCCATGGCTTTCAGCATCCTTCTGTCATTGATGCGGATCTTGAAATCCTTAAATCCAAGCCTTCCGAGAGTTGTGGTGGTGGCAAGGATAAGCTCTATCTCTGCAAGGTTTGAAGCTTCGCCGAGAATATCGATATCACACTGCATGAACTGGCGGTATCTGCCCTTCTGAGGCCTGTCAGCACGCCATACATTGCCCATCTGAAGAGCCTTGAAAGGAGAAGGAAGTTCTCCTGCATGATTTGCATAAAATCTTACAAGAGGAACCGTAAGATCATAGCGAAGTCCGGAATCAGTAAGATCGTTCTCCTCTTTTGCAGTCTCAAGGTTAAGCTTTTCGCCTCTTTTCATAACCTTGAATATAAGCTTTTCGTTTTCTCCTCCCTGCTTGCTGTTGAGGTTTGATAAAGACTCAACGCAAGGGGTTTCTATTGATGTAAAGCCAAACTCGCCGTAAGTTTTTTTGATGATCCCGATGCAGTAATCACGAAGCTGCATTTCTGCGGGAAGTATATCCTTCATTCCTGTTACGGGCTTTTTTATTAACGACATAAAATACCATCCTTACTTTAGTATAATAAAATATGTGTTAGATTTTACTATGAGACAAATTCCTTTGCAACTTTTCATCAGGAAGCACTGTCTTTAGCGTTGTGCTGGCGAAGGAACTCTATAAACTGCCTTCTGGGCATGGGTCTTGCATAGTAAAATCCCTGAATGCTGTCACAGCCAAGTCTTATTATCTGCTCTGCCTGCTCCTGTGTCTCAACTCCCTCAGCCACGATCTTCTTGCCGATGGACTTGATGATCTTTATAAGGTTATGCATTACCATGTAGGCTTTTCTTGATTCAAAAGCCGCCTGAACGATACTCTTGTCCAGCTTGAACATATCAACGGGAAGATAGGAGATCCTGGCTATATTGGAATAGCCAGTCCCGAAATCGTCCATGGAAAATCTGATGCCCTGCTCCGCAAGCTTTCTGATATTCTCATTCATTACAGAGTTGATGCCTCTTTCGTAGGTCTCTGTGATCTCAAAGTTGATCTGATGCTCAGCGATCTCGTATCTTTTCAAAACCTTCATTACATTATCAGCCATGTTTGCCTGAATGCAGTCAACCACCGACAGATTAACCTCCACGTAGTCTATGCCAAGGGCTACTGCCTCGGAATGAGCCAGCATCTCGCAAACTGAGCAAAGAACATAGTTATCTATCTCGAGCACCTTGCCGTTTCGCTCTGCAAGCGGCATGAACACCGCAGGAGAAATGAAACCAAGCTGAGGATCCTTAAGTCTTAAAAGTGCCTCGCAGCTTGTGTATTTCCCGGTCTTTGTATTATAAATGGGCTGGTAATAAACCTCCAAAAGCCCGTCATCCATAGCATGCTTTACTATACTGTCGATCTTTTTGTCATGCTCCACATGCTTTAAGTTAAGATCCGAAACCCTAAGGACATTTCTGTTATGTCTGTTAAGGACCTTCCTTACGGCAACTATGATCTCATTGAATTTATCAAGGCTGTCCGCTTCCCCGGGAAGTCCGATGGCAAAGGGGCTCTCAAAAAGCCTTATTTCTTTATCTCCGAGAGTAAAGGAATCTCTGAATCTTCTCTTTATCAGATCGGAGGTCTTTTCAATAACGGGGTCATCCGGGTCCGTATCTTCAAATATCATCATAAAGATACCTTCATCCGGATAAAAGACGCTTCCCTCGGTCCCAAGTCTCTTAAGATAAGAAGTGATCTGGATAAGAAGGTCCGACGATGTCTCTAAAGACTCCGAACCAAGCATAACTTCCAGTCTTTCGATCCTGATGCCGAATACGGTAAATCTCTTTTTCTGCAAAAGATTATTGGACACGGCAAAGCTCAGGGCATTCTTGGTGCCTGCTCCGGACATTCTGTCCGAAAACTCGCTGGGATTCTGGAAAGTATATACACACAGAATAAGCGCAAGAGATGCGCTGAATTCAAATATGGAGCTTGACTTGGTGATGATCCTGATGGGTATTCCCGCTAAAAGAAGCATGTAGTAGAAAATAAGAGCAACAAACTTCTCGGTACTAAGGGATCTGCAGTATTTGAAATAAAGATAGGAAGCAAAGATAAAATACAGGTAGACTCCGATATTTACAGATGTCCCCTGAGGATATCTGTATTTCAGCTCTCCGTCCAGATTAAAGTAAAAGAAAAAGTCGGTGATAAATCCGCTGACAAACACACCTATCACATAGGCCGTAGGAGCTATAAGAACCACTTTTTTGAATAAGGTATCCGCTTCAAGACGGAATATGGACATAACATAGACCATGGAAAAGTATGCTATAAGATATGCGCATATCTTTTCTATTATTACAATGGCACAATTTTCGGGATAGGAAATAAACCCTCTCACAAAGTCGCTGTAACGCCACAGATTGTGCACAAGTCCCATGCAATTTAAAATCAGGGCGTCGACAATAAGAGCTCCGAAAAGCTGCTTTTGTCTGTTGTAAAGCGAATCCTCAGCAAGGTGAATGACCAGCGTCACGATCAAAAGCACAAGCGAAGCAATAGTGAACGCTATGTTGTAATTCTTTGGGTTGGTGATTACGTCCATTTGTCCCTCTAGTCATAATAAGCATCTATTATTTTAGTAAAAGAGCTGTCCTTCATAGGTCGTCCGATGAAATCACCTATGAGGTAATCACAGCCAAGCTCTTCTGCTATGAGCTTATCCTGTTCGTTTTCAATATCGGATGCACCGACAAAAATACTTATATCGTGGAAAAGATTCACAATTCCCTTGGCAACGTCCATCATTCCGCCGGATATAGTAGCTTTTTCCAGTATCTCATGATTGATGTTTACCTGGGTGACGGGAAGTTCAAGTATTTTGCTGATATTTCCGTATCCGCTTCCGAACTTGTCCACGATGATGGACACTTTCATGTCTGCCAGCATCTTGAGGTTTCTCTCTGCTATGGCATTCATTGTGGTTATCGTAGTCTCGGTGAGCTTTATTGAGATCCATCCGGGTTCTGTTCTCTCTTCCCTGAGGATTTTCTTTATCCTTCTGATGAAATCGGTTCTGGATATTTCTCCCTGGCTCAGGCCGACAACTGCGCGGTATTTGCCGTTTTTGTCTCCGTCGTTCCAGAATGTGAGCGCTCTGCAGGCTCTTCGGTATACGTACTCATCAGTATCCATAAGAGACTGTGTTGAGCCGGGATCCGGTATATGACCTCTCATATCGATCTCATTGCCGTACTCATCCGTCAAAAATACCATGACATCGCAGATATAGTTCATCTTGTAGATCTTGGAAACCATGGGCTGGAATCTTATGATGCTGCTCTTGGTATCAAGATTTCTCCTGGCCATAAGATCATAGTCAAGTTCACGTCTCATCTCCGTGATGTTGAGTTTATCCACGTCAATGATGGGCTCTGTGTCTTCCGTTACGGCATTCATTATGATATCAAGCTTGCTCATAAGCTCAGAGGTATCGGAATAATGCTCGGGGTATTTTATAAGAAAGCAGTGTCCCTCGGCTCTGATGGTCATGTTTGCCGCAGTCCAGGGCTCTGTAAGTCTTTTGGAAATAGCATACAAAAGAGCTTCTATCCTTCTGTCATCTTCACAGTGAACGGTTATAGCAAAAACATTTTCCGAATATCTGTAGGTATAGGTCTGAAGCCTGAAGTCGTATCTTCCGACTTTTTTCAGATATTTGGTGATCCTCTTAAGCACTCCCTGAGTCTGGTTGTAACCGATCTCGTCGCTGAGAGCCTTCATATTGTCAATTGATACAAAGATCGTTCCGTGAGGGCTGTTTCTGTTGGTCTTAAGATCAAGCCCTTCCAGAAAGGCCTTTCTGTTAAGGATATTTAGGTTCTCATCCACCATCTCGCTGGGATTTTGAAGAGTGATGTAAACAAGAGTGATACTGATGGTCATAAAGAAATTCTCTATGAGCACGGTGGGGACAAAGAACTGTATGATCATGCCTGAGACAACAAGACAAACAAAGGCTGTGACCACCGATCTGGTCCTTCGTCTCATAATATGCATGAATTTATACAGGCTCACAGCTCCGAATGCCAGATAATATATCGCCAACAGGTAAAAGAGAACGATAAAATTTCCCCTGTGATATCTGCCGTCTTCCGAATAATAAAACAGAATGGGTGTAAAGATATTGATAATCACAAGAAGTATGCCAATACAGCTTGGCAGCGCAACTCTGGAAAAGTCATGGGAGCTTTGAAGATCCACGTAAATATCAAGAACGGAAAAAATGTAGATCAGATAGAAAAATCCCGAAGTAAGATGTGCCACAAAATAAAGGGAACCGGTCACCATCTCCATAGGATGATACCAGCCTGCATCAACCGGAAACATCTGAAGATAGGTCTCTACACGTTCAGAAAGTGTGGCAATCAGTACAGAAAAGTATAGCAACGTATACGCCCTCTGCCTGTAGGCGGGAACCCACCTTCTGGACAGCGACGTAACGGCCATGGTCACAAGTATACATATAGCGCAAATATCAAAGTAAAAATTATACAGCATCAGCCGTAAGCCCCGACAAAGAAAAGTGTTGCCGGTTTCCATAAACCGACAACACTATTATACGACATAATCATGAAATAATCATGGAAAAAATCACATTTAGATGAATATTTCTGAGTTTTGATAGGGATTGTCCGACGATTCGAGGCGGATTCTGCAGGTAAATGTCCGCATCCTTTTGCAGGGGCTCTATCTCAAAATCCAGACAGACAGGGGCTTTG
>JAILOW010000119.1 GCA_024690635.1 Butyrivibrio sp. | reverse complement strand
GTTATTTATAGGGGGCGTCATCTTGGGGGCAGCTGTATTTGCAGGTGCACCAAGAGGAGCTCCGCAGCTTTTGCAAAACTTTGCTCCGTCATCATTAGTGGAACCGCATTTTCCACAAAAAGCCATATTCATTCCTCCTTAAATTATAAGAACTAAAATTGCATGTCGATTCCCTATTTCATAAAAATCCCCGGTGTGAGACCGGGGATTTATGACTGATCTTTAAAGTTTTGCTCCGCATGCCTCACAGAATGCAGCGCCTTCTGAAACCTTTGCTCCGCACTGTGAGCAGAAAGCAGGTTTTGATCCGGGTACCATCTGTACGGGCGTAGCCGGCGCAGCCTGTGCTGCTGCTTCTGCCTGTTTACGTGCTTCTTCCTCACGTCTTGCAGCTTCTTCTGCCTCTCTCTTAGCTCTTTCCTCTGCCTCTTTTCTAGCAGCTTCTTCAGCAGCGATCCTTGCCTCTTCAGCGGCCTTTCTTGCTGCCTCAGCCTCTGCTATGAGGCTCTCCGGGATCGGTGTTCCGCAGGCTGTGCAGAACTTATTGCCATAAACAAGCTGGCTTCCACACTTGGAACAGTAGCCGATCATATCCTCTTTGGGAACTTTAGTCTTTACACTTGAAGCTACGCTGCCTGCCAGCTGTCCGACAGATGATGTTAACTGGCCAAGAGCATTTTGCGCTCCCTGAGCCTGCGCAGCATTTACAAGTTCTGCTTCCATCTGCAATACTTTTAAGACAACCAGAACAGATAAAAGAACTATCACCGCCAGACTTACCATATTAAGGCCAAACCAGAAAGTAGACTTGAAGTCACAATAATTGTCCTCTGCAGCTTTTTTGACGCCTGCTCTGAAAGCTATCCAGATGATGAAATCCACGCCGCCTGCAACAGCAGTTACCATAGCCACAGTCCTATCCACCATAGTCTTAACAAAAAGAAATACGATCATCAGTATGGGAATAAGTAAAACTACGATCATGGCTGGATGAGGTTTTGCAAACTCATAACCTTCCGACTTAAGTCCTGTCACCGCAGTCATGGCAGAAACATTGATGTCCTTACCTGAGCAGGATACCAGGAAGGTGGGACAAAAACAGATGATCGTGCAAAGAACTGAAAGTACTCTCAGTATGTTCTTTACAGTAACTACAGGTTTCTTTCCGGTTTCGTTCATTCTTTGTTCTCCTTTTTAGTTCAATATTCTAATGCCACCGATAATAGGCAAAGGTTTCTCTTCACGATTTGCAGCAGCGATAATTCCAAGAATGAAGCATATGAACATGAAGATACCCCATATCCATCCAACAAAAGGAACTACTGAGAGCATTGAAAAGAGGTGGTAAACAAGAGCCTGATTGAGATGGAACTTGGCATTTTCTCTGTCTCCTGCAAGATATGCGATCAAAAATCCAATCCAGGTTATATAAGCAACGACTCCGGTTGCTGTAGCATCCATGGTTGGTGTGCTCTGTGTGTACTGGGTATTGGTATTCTGTGAGTACTGAGTATTGGTTCTCTGAGTATCACCGCCCATGGCACCGGTCTGCATATCAGCACCGCAGCTGGGGCAAAACTTGTTGTTATCTCCTACTTCTGAACCACAATTAGGGCAAAACATTAGTAAATCCTCCTTGATA
Source organism: Butyrivibrio sp. (assembly GCA_024690635.1). The sequence continues at coordinate 57,670 of JAILOW010000119.1, read as the reverse complement.
AAACATATATTTCTATTTTACTGTATTTTTGGCATAAAGCCACTAACATGATAACACTGTAAGTCAACCCTTTATCAGTTGATGGCGATGCTGCCCCAGGCGTCTGAAGGAACAAGGCCTATGTAGGTCTTTCCTCTGTTGATCTTTATCTCCTGACCCGCACCGTCAAAGAAATGAGTAAATCCGGTCTCGCTTCCCTTGGACCAGGTAATGGGAACAGCCTTGCCGTTTGTGATGTAATAGCCGGAGCCTGAACCGATAACGTTGTATGTCAGATAGCCGTTGGGATCAAGCTGTGTAAATGACACATTCTGAAGAATGACATTTTTAAAAGTAAGCGCCTGTCCGTCCTCGGCATCCTGATGGAGTGAACCGTAGTCGTAATAGTCATAGGTCCTGGTGCCGGGATTAAAAGCAAGTGTGCTGCTGTTGTGAACAAAGGCGCTTGCAAGGTTAACGTTATTGGCAACTGCCTCACTTGCAAGATCTGTATCTGCATCGTTAAAGAGGAAGTGTGAACCCCTCTCAAGGCCGATGGCATATGTTGTGGGAATGCCTGCCTTGGCAAATCTGCCAACCAGCTCTGATCCGAAAACATACTCTGTAAATTCTCTGGGCTTGCCGTTAGGTATTCTTGAAAATCCGCCGCTGATATGAGTTGCGTAGGGCTGAGCCAGATATGAATTGATGTAGACAGGGCCACCGTCGTGAATGAGAACTGCATTGTACTCATCTGCAAGCATAACGTTTGTAGTACGTACGCTGCGGATGCTGCCTGTCTGCTGCAGGTTTGCCCAGTCTTTGTAAAGACACATAAGTCTGGTAACACGAGCATTGGCTGTGCTGTTCATCATCTCATAAACAACATCTGCCTCAGCTGTTCCGTAATGTGCCAGAGCTTTCTTTTCATTGTCAACCATGATCGCTACCGGTCTCTGACCTGCAATTGCATCATCTACAGGAAGTCCTGTCAGTTCAGATGTAGCGGCAAATGCCGGTGTCGAAAAAGTCAATGTCGTCACAAGTGTCGCTGCGATGGCTGATAGTAATCGTTTCTTCATAAAATTATAGAGTCTCCTTTGATATAATCGCGCAAACGCAGTATTTCTGCCAATTTGCACCATAAAAACATTTTATAATCCGGTTTCTCCAATAGCAAGAGAATTTATCTCAATGTTTACTTGAGCGAATGCTCAAAGTCATCAGAACAGCACGCCCTTCTTGGAATTCTTGAGAACGGGGATTGCTGTTTCATCTTTATCATCAATATGTGATCCGGAATACTTTTTGGTCTCCTCTGCAATAACCCTGGAAAGAAGAAGGACTGCCACTATATTGGGTACAGCCATGAGGCCGTTGAGAAGGTCTGCTATATTCCAGATGAGGTTCAGCTCGGCAACGGAGCCTGCAAAGATTGCTGCGATCCAGAGAATCTTGTAAATGATGATAACTTTTTCTCCAAAAAGATATACTGCGCAGCGCTCGCCGTAGTAGTACCAGCCAAGGATAGTTGAAAACGCAAAGGTCACAAGTCCGATGACAAGTACCGGAACTCCGATTATTGGAATCTTGGAAAATGCCAGGGTTGTGAGCTCAGCTCCGTTTCCGGAAAGTCCGTCGATAGAAGGATGCTTGATGATGCTTGATACCAGAACAAGTCCTGTCATAAGGCAAACCACAACTGTATCCCAGAAGGTTCCTGTCATGGATACAAGAGCCTGTCTCTTGGGGTTTCTGGTCTGAGCGGCGGAAGCCACAAGTGGCGCAGATCCCATACCAGATTCATTGGAAAAAAGTCCTCTTGCAAAACCGTATCTGCAGGCAGCCGCAATGGTGCTTCCGATAAATCCGCCTCCTGCAGCCTTTGTTGTAAATGCAGCAGAAACAATGGCAACCACGGAATCGCCCAAAACATCTGCATTCATAACAAGGATCACTAAACATCCCAAAACATAAAATGCAGCCATGAAAGGCACAAGTTTTTCAGATACTCTTGTTATGGACTTGATGCCTCCGATGATAACAAGTCCCACGATACCGCAAAGAATGACCGCTGTTACGTAGGTTATGATAATGCCGCTTTTTTCATCTGTGGCAAAATTCTGTCTGACGTTGCCCACAACGGCATTGGCCTGTACGGAACATCCGATACCAAAGGCACACACAGAAGCAAGGATTGCAAAGATAACTCCAAGCCACTTTTTATTGAGCCCTCTGTCCAGCGCATACATAGCGCCTCCAAGCATTGATCCGTCTTCACTTTTAACTCTGTATTTTACGGAAATAAGTGTCTCAGCATATTTGGTGGCAATGCCGAAGATACCGGTCAGCCACATCCACAGCACAGCTCCGGGACCGCCAAGTGCGATAGCAGTTCCGACACCTATGATGTTTCCTGTTCCTATGGTGGATGAAAGAGCTGTCGTCAAAGCTCCGAACTGCGAAACATCTCCATCCACATCAGGATCTTTTGTAACGGACAGTTTTATAGCCTTGAACAGCTCTTTTTGGATGATACCTGTTCTGAAGGTCATAAACAGGTGGGTTCCAAAAAGCAGGATGATAAGCGGCCATCCCCACAAAAACGTATCAACACTTTCAATAACAGATGCAAAACTCAAATCAATCTCCTCCAAATCTCTTTAAATCATAATAACCTTTTGTATATATCCAGCATGCTCTCCATCTGATACTTCAGGAGCCATGCGGCGTTGTTGTAATCGGTAGTGTATTTGATGGTCTTAAGAAGCGCCGGATAGTACTCCTCCGTTTCCTTGATCATCCTGTAGATCCTGTCTCTGCTAAGCCCCCATGCCATGGTTGTGAGATTGTTACACCTGTCCATGCACTTTATAAGACACGCCTTGGGATTTTCTTCAATCAGTTTATAGTACTCGGATATGATCTCGCTGCGATTTTCAGGTGTGGTCTTTTCGCAGGTAAGAAGCAGAACCAGCTCTTTTACCCCGTCACTTACAGGGAGCTCTTCAATGGTCTTGCCGCAGTCCTCTATAACATCATGCAAAAGACATGCCGCAATGATCTCATCATCAACTATATCCATGGAAAGCGCATGACAGGCCAGGTTCAGCGGGTGGTATATATAGGGCACCCTTGACCTTTTACGGCTCTGCCCCTCGTGAGCCTTTACCGCAAACTCCACTGCCTTGAGCGTGTCTGAAAGCTTGTAGTTCCGGGCGGAAGTGATGACGAAGGTCTTCATGTGCTCCCAGTCGTAGATCACTTCTTTGGTTTTAAAGATATTTTTCTTTTCCTCAACAATAGAGGATATGGATACGTCGAAAACTTCCGCAAGCCTTACAAGCTTGTCGGTATCGGGATTGTACTCATCTCTTTCCCAGGAGGACACCGCCTGAAAAGATATTCCAAGGGCCTCCGCCACCTGTTCCTGAGTAAGTCCACGCTGTTCTCTTAAGCCTTTTATATTAACACCTATACTCATATGCTACCTCCTTATGTCTAAACAATAGAGGTTCGTACATTCTAATTCTAGCGAGTGCAGGTTTATGTTGCAATTATTTATTCAAGCCTGACTTGAGTCTTAAATATCAAGAACAATCGTCACAGGGCCGTCGTTTACGGATGAAACCTTCATGTCTGCGCCAAACTCACCTGTTCCAACTTCAAACCCGCGGTTTCTGCATTCGGAAACCACAAGCTCATACAGAGGCTCTGAGATCTCGGGACGCGCCGCGTCTGTAAATCCGGGGCGTCTCGAACTGCAGTCGGCATAAAGAGTGAACTGGCTCACAATAAGGAGCTTGGCACCCGCATCGGTGGGGTTGATGTTCATCTTGCCGTTCTCATCCTCAAAAACCCTGAGGCCGCAGATCTTATCTGCCATTTTCACAGCCTGCTCACGGGTGTCGTCTTTATGGACTCCCAAAAGCACCAGAAAACCCTTGTCTATGGAAGCAACTTCTTTTCCGTCTATCTTTACAGAAGCTGATGTAACTCTTGTGATAACCGCTCGCATCTCTTTTCTCCTTTTTTACTGCTGTCTGTCAGGGGTTATTACCTTGTAAGTAAGTTCCAAAAAGCCAATGTTCAGCACCGCAAAGATCAGGAGATATAGCGGCATTATGCCTATCCCTGCGCGCTGCTGCAAATGTCCGAACACCATGGGCATGAAGGTGCTGCCCGCATAAGCTGAAGCCATCTGAAGTCCGATGACCGCAGCGGAATATCTTTTGCCGAAATTGGTTGGTGCCATGTGCTGGATCGCGGGATAAACAGGGCCCATTCCGGTTCCTATGACCACAAAGCCTGCTGCCGCAAGAAGATACCCTGTCGAAGGAACGAAAACCATAACGATGCCCACAAGCTCAACCACGATACCGATTCGGATCAGCATCTTGTCACCAATCCTGTTGGAAACAAAGCCGGAGATAAGCCTTCCAAACATCAGACCACCGAAGATAAGCGATCCGAAGGAAGCTATAAGTTCGTCGCTCATGCCTGTTCTTGTACCCGCAAAATAACTGGGTGTCCAAAGGAAACATGTGGCCTCGCCCGAACAGTAAGCAAAAAAAGCAATCAGAGTCAGCACAACTCCCGGAGCCTTGATGGTTTCCCTGATGCCTGCGCTGTTCTTAATATCCTCTTCGCTTCCGGAAGCATTCTTTTTCCAAAGAGGAAGCGAAAAGATACATACAAGAAGAATCCCCATCTGGAGAAAGGCAGTCCATCTGTAGCCCTCGTTCCATCTCGCAAATCTAAGCGCCAGCGCCATAATGTAAGGACTGATGACTGCTCCCACACCGTAAAAGCAGTGAAGGAAGTTCATGACAGAGCCTGAGTAGTTGTTGGCGACGTAATGATTTACAGAAGCGTCAATTGCTCCGGCGCCGAGGCCATAGGGCACCGCAAAGAGAAAGAGCATGGCATAGCTGCCTGATACAGAGAACCCAAAAAGCCCCAGAATAGTCAAAAATATGGAAAAGATAACGATCCACTTGGTATGAAATCTTTTGATGAATTTCGGGCTAAGGAGCGCCGAAATGATAGTCATAAAGGATATTGTCATAGATACGTACCCCGCGTAGGAAGAGGGCACGTTAAAGACTACCTGCATCTTGGGCCAGCCCGATCCCAAAAGGGAGTCCGGAAGGCCGAGGCTTATGAATATCAGATATATTACCGCTAATAACAAAGAACCCATTGTTTTGTTTTTACCTCTCTTTTACCGACTTTTCACATTATAACACAGAAAAAAGAGCACTTGGCTATGCAAGTGCTCTTAAAACTGATCTGCTTTTTATTATGATTATCCGAGTCTTACGTGATGCTTCATCTGGAAGTTCTCATCGCTGGTGCAAAGGTAAACGATACCCTCGATGAATCCGATGATTGACGGGATTCCTGTCCAGCAGAAAAGGATCGATTCCATTAGCATATGACTGCTGAGGTACAAACTGCTGAGGTGCTGCCTACTCTACTACCTGCTGTGCTGCGATTTTCTCTCCGCAAAACTTACACTCTGTTGCTCCTGCCTCGATAGGAGCTCCGCACTTAGGGCAATTGTTCTCTGCCATTTTCATATTCCTCCTGATTTTATTTCAAACACCAAGGAAGAGTTTTATCAACATAACGCTAATACGTCAAGAAATGTCTGTTTTTCACCTCTCAAGCCTTGAAGCCTCGCTCGTCCGAAACCACCGGGATGCTTTCTGCCACTATGTTATCAATTGAGACAAAGGTTCCCTGCTCCACCATTTGAAAGACCTTATCGATCTGCTCCTCAGTGCCCTGGATCTCCATAGAAACAGAGCCGTCGGGATTGTTGCAAACCCATCCGGTGGCACCCACAAGGTTGGCGGCATGTATGGTGCGGTAGCGAAAACCAACGCCCTGAACAGAGCCGTATACAGTTATTGCTTTTCTGATGATCCTGGTATTGTAATCTGACATTTCACTTTCACTCATCACCGGTTCTAAGGTTATATCTCCAACGCAGCACAGCAACTCCTATGATGATTGCATAACCTGCAAAGGAAAGTGCCGTTGGCACTTCACCCAAAAACAGGATTCCAAGGATTGCTGCAAAAATGACCTGTGTGTAATCGAAGACCGAAATTTCTTTTGCGGGAGCATATTTATATGCTGAAGTAATTCCAAACTGACCCACTGTTGCAGAAAGTCCTGCTGCCACAAGGCACAGAAGAGAGCGCGGGCTAAGGGGAACGAAATCCATCGCTATAAAAGGAATCGTAACCAGCGTTGAAAACACTGAGAAACACAGGACGATTATGGGCGTGCGCTCTCCTTTGCTGCCGAGCCTTCTGACAAAAACATAGGCAGTTCCTGCGCCAAAGCCGCCGTAAAGGCCAATGAGTGCAGGTACCAGTTGGAGGTTGCTGCCTGTCGGCCTCACTATGAGCATTGCTCCAAGAAACGCCACGACAACTGCCAGAATGTCGATTTTCTTTGGTTTCTCGCGGAGTATTGGAATTGAAATAAGTATGGCGAAAAAAGGAGAGAGCTTATTGAGCATATTGGCATCAGCGATATGAAGCTTGTCTATTGCATAAAAGTTTGCAATAAGACCGCTGGTGCCAAAGAGGCATCTGAAAAAGATATCTCCGGCGCAGCCCTTTTTGATACAGATCTTTTCCCCGGAACGGGCAAGGAAAATAAGAGATGCTATGATGGCAACGGCATTTCTGAAAAAGGCTTTTTCCATGGTTGGAACATCGCCTGATATCCTGACAAAAAAGGTCATAAAAGAAAATCCAAGTGCCGCGAAAAGTATGCAGATTATGCCTTTTGATTTGTTGTTAAGCGCTGTCATCATACCTCCGGGTGACTGCAAAACCAGGTAAGCGCAGCCCAGGTGTAGACAGAATAGAAGTGGCCTCTCTTGTCCACTCCGGCCTGAAGGATGTCTTTTGCCTCAGCCCTGTCTATTAGTGCAAATCCGTCAAAACACTCCTGGCCTTCGGCGCCATCCTGCGTCAGTGCCGAAAGATCAGGATCATGAAGAACCACCAGCACCAGACCATTGCTCTCGTCTGTCATACCGGGTGTACTGAAAAGAAGCGGATTGATAACGGAGAGTTCGTCCCTGGAGTCATCTATGACAATACCTGTCTCCTCATGGATCTCCCGTCTTGCGGTTTCAAGGAGAGGATTTTCTTTTTCAGCATCTTCCTTGTCCACAAGCCCTGCGGGCACGCTCAAAAGAAATCTTCCCACAGGATATCTGTATTCATAAGATAAAAGAAGTCTGTCCTCTTTGCCTTCCGTCTTTACAATTACCACGCAGCTGACTGCATCGGGGAGCATTGTTTTAAACTCCTCTTCTGTTTTGGTGGCTACAAGGTCATCCTGTGAGCGTCTGGTTGCGTCAAAGTAATGGCGGCCTTCTTCGTACTGAAGATCAAAGACTCTTATAAACTTCTTGTCGATAATAGATTCTACGTTCTGTTTCGAAATGTATTTGTCCATATTTTTCACCTCTTACTTGGTTATATCACACCGAAGAGATTAGCGCAAAAAGGAGCTTCGAGGGAATCCTCGAAGCTCCGGGTGAAAAGGGTACTCAATTTACTGTATTATTGTTGTTATCCTCATATCTGCTAACGTAATCAGGTCTGTTCTCCATAAGAAGTGCAGCTATAAGATAAAGGACTGCTCCGCCGCCTGCTGTAAATGTAAGAACAAGCCATATGATCCTAACCACGGTGGGGTCGATATTGAAGTATTCTGCAACACCTCCGCACACACCGAATAACTTTCTGTCATTACTTCTGTACAATTTCTTTTCCATAACACAAAACCTCCTTAGATTTCTTTTCCATCCACATCAATCACTTCTATGTATTCATTGTCTCTCTTCTTTTTCGTCTCGATCGGCACTCTGTTTCTTGTGGCCAGCAGAAGAAAAACCAATGCTATGTCATCGATCGGCCCCGACATAAAATCTACAGGCGAAACGATATATACGACGATCAAAGTAAAGATAATCCATCTTATGTAAGTATGCATGGGGCTCCCCCTCTCTTGTGAATCATTATGAATCTGTTTGTTGTGATAAGTAAAGTATAAAAGAGATCAGGGCGGCGATACATACTTGTTTAGGTGAATGCGGATAAGTTATTTTTCGATTTTGGCGAAATGAGTTCACTCCCCAAACACCTTCAGCGATTCCAACGGATGGCCCTCGAAGTCAAAGAGGGCCTGGTTTTCCCAGGCGCAGCCGCCGTAGTAGAGGCCGGCGTCGTCGGGATCGTAATCGGCGGCGTAGCTGCTTGCCCAGCCACTGCCGTATTTTTCCCAGATGGGAGAGTTATCGGCATCAGGTGGTCCTACGGGTATCCATGCGCCTTCCCAGTAGAATACTCCGGCGCCGTCCACTTCTTTGACAGCGCTTATGATGTCACGGATCATGGATGCCTGGCCCTCCACAGAGGCAGGATATCCCTGAACCAGATCTTTTGATGAAAGGGTGTTTCCCGTTCCGTCGCCATCAGCTGTTGTATAGCAATAGGAAGTTTCCGCAATGAAAGCATCCTTGTCGTAGCGCTCCTTGATGAGCTGCAGCACCCTGGCCATATTTTCCATGCTGCCATCCCAGAAAGGGTAGTAGCTCATGCCGATCATATCGAAATCCAGTCCGCTGTCAACCAGCTTTGAAACCAACGTCATAACGTCAGCTTTATCCTGAATGCGAGTGTAATGAACAACTATAGAGATGTCTTTTCCGTAAGTATCAGAAACCTCACGCACCGCACTGCTGCCGGATTTAAGGAGCTGCATCACGTTTTCAGTTTTAGTCTCTCCGGACATTCCGTAGTTGATCTCATTGCCTATCTGCACCATGCCCACATCCACTCCGGCATCCAGAAGGCTCTCCAGACTGTCGCGGGTATAGGCATAAAGAGCTTCGGACTTTTCCTCAAGGCTCATGCCCTCCCAGGCTTTTGGAACATGCTGACGCTTGGGATCTGCCCAAAAGTCGGAGTAATGAAAATCAATGCAAACGCGCATCCCGTTGTCGGTAGCTCTTTTGCCCAGTTCAATTGCAGTGGCCAGGTCGTTGTTGCCTCCGCCGTAGCCGTTTCCGTCGGCATCAAAAGGATCGTTCCAGACTCTGAGACGGATATAGTTGATACCGGCCTCGGCGAACGTAGTAAATACGTCCTGTTCATTGCCATCAAAATCGTAGTATCTGACACCGCTTTTTTCCTCGGCAAGGACCATGGAAGCGTCCATGCCATATATGAAATCATCGGTATCGGCAATCTTGGAAGCCAGGAAAATAGACGTTGGACCGTCAGCGCCTCCGATTATGGTAATGGAGGCATCTTCCGAAGATGCGGGGAATCTGACAAATCCGCCCACCGTTACTGCTGCCAACATCGCAATCGTTCCGGCTATAGCAAAGATTCTGCTCTTATTACGCATATATATATAAATTCCTCCTTAATCAGTATTTTATTGAAATCCCGTTCGTGTTCATCATATCCATAATAGCAACATTTGAAAAGAAATCGTTCATAAATGATAGGCAACCCGCGGACAATTGTACTATGATAGTATGAGAAAAATCTCGAAAGGAGAAAGGTATGAAAATATATAATGTTAACGATCCTGAGTTTACCAACTACGGCAGGATCATCGAGGGTTACGAAGACGAAAAGAAAGCAATCGTTGAAGCACTGAAGACCAAGACTCCCGTTCCCGAGGGAACAGATTACGTTGCCGAGGAGCCTGCACTTCAGTCACTTGATGCAGCAACGTCCATCACAAACAGCCTCTTTGGCGGATCAGACATGCAGTTCGGATGGTGCAACGGACACAACACCAAGCTCAACTGCCTTGAGTATCACCGCTCATCCGAGATCAATCTTGGCTCAACAGACTTCATTCTCCTTCTTGCAAAAAGAGAAGAGATCGTTGATCACAAGATCGACTCAAGCAAGGTTAAGGCATTCCTTTGCCCTGCAGGTACAATGATCGAGGTTTATGCAACAGCTCTTCATTACGCTCCCTGCCAGGCAAGCAAAGATTCAGGTTTCCAGGTTCTCGTAGGACTTCCCAAGGGAACAAATGTCGGCAAGCCTGACTTTGAGCCTAAAAACGCTGAGGATCGCCTGATCACAGCTACAAACAAGTGGCTCCTTGCTCACGCTGAGTCCAATGAAGCAAAGGACGGCGCATGGGTTGGAATCACCGGCGAGAACATCGATATCGCAGGAGACCTTGCATAATTACTCAGGCCATCTATAGCTAGTATCATAAACATATAAAAGTTGGGGCACTTATCCTTCAAGAGTCCCAACTTTTTTATTTGTCGCAGCGCAATTGCCTATTCGTCACAGCACTACATTCTTATCAAGCTTCTCAAGATTCTTTTTGTGGATCAGCAATAAAAGCACCTCTTTTGCCTTTAACGGAACCTCCGGATCCACGTACTCTTTTACCACACCGTCCTTGATGGCGACCACATTTATTCCGTATTTCTTTCTAAGATTCAGCTCTTTTAATGACTTACCAACCCACTTGTCCTTGGGCATCATCTCTATAAGGCAGATGTCATCACTTACTTCAAAGAACTCAAGGAAGTTGCTGGAGATCAGATGCCTTGCGGTTCTGACGCCGCTTTCCTCCTCGGGGTAAATAACTTCGTCCGCACCGATCTTGGCAAGAACCGATCCCATCCTGTCATTGCCGGCTTTTGCAACCACCCATTTAACACCGCACTCCTTGGATAACATGGTACACATGATGCTGGACTCAAGGCTCATTCCCATTGCCACAACGGCGCAATCTATGTTGGAGATACCAAGAGCCTTTATGGCTGCAGGATCTGTAAGATCAGCCTCTATGGAAGATGTCGCTTTTGCGGAGTAGGCTTCGACGATGTCGGGATCATTGTCCACAACCATTACGTCAGCGCCGCTGTCTATGAGTTTGTCAGCTACAGCCTGCCCGAATTTTCCAAGTCCGAAAACCACAAATGATCTGTATTTCATAAAAACTCCTCCTTAACCCACAATGAAATGTCCGGCGGAAAACCTGATATCGTTTTTATCTGAACGTTTTGTACTAAAGAACAAAGCCATGGAGATAGGACCGATCCTGCCTGCGTACATACCGATCATGACTACGATCATGCCCGGCGCATTAAGGCTTGATGTAAGCCCTCTGGAAAGACCTACCGTTCCCGTGGCGCTGAATATCTCATACGCTGCAGAAAGCGCAGGCACGTTGCAGACCTGCATGAGAACCATGAGCAAAACTATGGTCAGAAGCAGGTTTGACATAACAATGGCATTGGCCTTGTTGATGAGCTTGTCGGACACAGACCTTGAAAACACCACGGGCTCCGTCCTGTTTCTGATAAATGAAAAGACATTCAGAAGTACTACAAATATGGTAACCGTCTTGATACCGCCTGCGGTACCGACGGGCGATCCTCCTATAAACATGTACATGCATCCGGCTATGCAGGTTGAAGGCGTAAGCGCTTCCTGAGGAACCGTTGCAAAGCCTGCCGTTCTGAAGGTCACGGACTGAAAAAGAGATACCAGTATCTTGTTTCCAAGAGAAAGATTTCCTATTGTGCGCGGGTTGTCCCACTCGAACAAAAGAACCAGTAGCGTCCCCGATATGATGAGGAACAGCGTAAGATTTATAACCAGCTTGGAATGTTCACCAAGTCTTTTCCAAAATGTGCGAATGCCCTGATGGTGTTTCACAGTTCTTTTCATATTCTCTATAAAATCAAACCACACCACGTAGCCAAGGCCTCCAAGCACGATGAGAGCCATGGTTATAAAGTTCACCGGCAGATTGGTCTGGTAATCTATGAGGGAGTTGGCCCCCATGACGTCCATACCGGCGTTACAAAAGGCGGATACTGCGTTGAAGATCGAAACCCAAAGACCTTTCAAAAATCCGAATTTGGGCACGAACACAAAGGAGTACAGCACTGCGCCGATTCCTTCCACCAGAAGCGATCCCTTGATAACCTTGATCAGGAATTTTATGAGACCGTGAATGGAGTCCAGGTTGTAGTAGTCCTGGATAAGAAGTCTGGTTCGCAGAGTGAACTGCTTTTTAAGCATCATCATGACTATCGAGTACAGCGTGATAACGCCAAAGCCCCCGATCTGAACAAGTATCAGAATTATCAGCTGCCCCCAGAAGGACCAGTGTGAAAATGTATCAACAACCACAAGCCCCGTCACACAGATGGAGGTTGTAGCCGTGAACATGGCTGTCAAAAGACCTGTACTCTCCCCGGCCGCTGTTGCCACAGGCAGCATTAAAAGAATTGTTCCTATAACTATAGCAAGAAGAAACCCCAACACGATGATCTGTGTGGATGTCATTCTGTTTTTATCTATTTTAGTTTCACTTATTACTCGCAAACTTCCGGTCCCCTTTTTTCATACCACGTATCACCTTAAGCCTCCAATGCCAACATTCGCTCGAAACCACCTCTCGAAGTCAGTATCTTCTCTCTTTTCCAGTCTCGTTGTAGTAGTTTTCTTTGTCCTTGTACATCATTTCTTCTGCGGTTTTCATAACTGCCGCAAGATCACTGACCTTGCCCATGTGATAGCCAAGGGAGGCGATGCGGTCGTTCTTTAAAAGGATAGTCTTTAGGGCTGACATGGAATCATCGAACTGCTTTTGCGTAGGATTAACCATGACGCAGACAAATTCATCGCCGCTCATCCTGCAGACAACGCCTGTGGGAACGGCTACGGTTACTATTCTGGCGACCTTCTTTATTAGCTCGTCTCCGGCGGCGTGTCCCTGATTGTCGTTGACGGCCTTGAGGGAATTTATGTCCGCAAAGGCAAGCCCGACAGTGTCTTCAGGTTTCAGGGAATCTATGAATTCCTGATAGCCTCGCCTGTTACGAAGCCCCGTCAGGTAGTCTTTTACGGATATCCTGCTGAACATCCGGGCATCCGCAGATGCCTCGGCTATGATCCTGGTCTGGATGATAACAAAGACCACATTCATGGAAAGGGCTGCCACAACATAGCCGTAGCGCACATTGTGGTCGAGATGCAATATCAGCGTACCAAGGGTAGGCACCGTAACTATCAGTACTACAAATAGTTTGCTTTTGATGCGAAAGTCCCTGTACTTGAAAGCATACAAAACCACTATACACAAAAGACATATCCCGGATGCAACTCCATAGAAAGAATGCCATGGTTCCGCAGCATAGAAGCCATCCACAATAGTAAACAATTTGCCTGTAATGGTACCGATGGTTAAGAATATTATGTCTATGGTTGAAATAGAAGCAAGAAAATAAGAAAAACGTTTGGTGAAATCACGGCTGCTCTCGGAAATAAGGTCATACAGGTAAAAGGCATAGCAAACCACCATAAGATCAACAATGATAGACGCCAGATAATGGAAAAAAGTAAGCGGCAATGCCATATCGCTTCTGCCATCCCAGATACAGGTAAGCATTTCTGCCAAAAGCCCTACAAACGTAAGCCACATGCAGTAGCGAAAATGTCTGGTGGGCTTTAATACCTCACGGGGTACCTGGTATAATCCAACCGCTATTACAAATATGAAAAGAGCTGATATCAGGTTTGTTGCAGCTATGATCGTGTTCATAAAACCTCCGAAAATTGGGGGATGTTCTTATCGTCTTACGCTGGCGGCCATACGATGATAAGTGTGTCGTACTCCGCGAATGGCGATACTGTATGCCATGATGTTTTTGGGAGCGGCAATTCCGGGAAGGCCGCTGTCTCCTATATGATGGATATCAGTTCCCGTCTGCTTGCACATAAGGGCGATCTGCTTGATGGTCTCTTCATCGGTGCCTTCCTGGCTGGTACCAATGGCAGTCATGGAGAGCTTTCCCTTTTTATGAATGTAGGAAACACGCTCTCTTGCCCACTCAACGGTGATGCCGGGAACCGTACCCGGTGCGGGAAGAAGGATGATATCCGTACCGGCATCCGCAAAGGCATCAATATCTTCCATGGTGAGGATAGCATCTGCCCCTTCAGTGATAACGCCTGCGGCGTGCATCTTGCCGGAAGCTATGATCATATCGTCACCCACAGCATCTTTGATCTCGCGGATAGCGTTAAGAATGCCCTCATTGGTAACTCCGATGCCGGGATTTCCCGTAATGAGAATCATGTTAACACCCATATCTCTTGCGCGCAAGGCATTTTCTACATTTGCCACACGTCCTTTTGATAGAGCCCAGGGATTGTCTGAACCTTCTATAAGCTTTCCCGGTTCGAGATTGATAGCCAGCGGAAGACCGGTAAGGCTCTTCATAAGGCGCACGGTATCTTCCGGCTTGTGCTGCGGAAGTCCCTTCACATCAGGGTTCCACACATCAAATATATTGCACAGGATAAAGTCGGAGCCAAAGGCAGCGCAGAGCTCGGCGTTCGTAACATCCTCACACTGCGGTGTGAACATGCCGATGCACTCCGTCATAAGGGTTCTTCCCTCACTCTCAGCCATGGCTCTTAAAAGATCCTGCTTCCCCATTTTCTCAAAATCACTTGCAAAACTGTTAAGTATTCTTTTTCCCATAACAAACACCTCCGCCATCATTATATATTACTCCAAATCATGAGATAAAGTGTCATATTCATAAAAACACACATATACGATATATTGATTAAAATTGGCTTAAATATTCTTACATTTTTATAAAATCGATAGTCTTTGACACAAAATATTAGATAATAGTTGTACGTGCTTCTATATTTCTTTTCGTATATAGAAAAATGTATTTTCAAGATCAGAATACAGGAGGTATTATGATGCGCAAAAAACTTCTTTCCTGTGTCATAGTGTTCACTATGGCGCTAAGTCTCTTATCCGCATGCGGCAAGAAGGCAGAAAATGCCGGCGATGCGGCTCCCGCAGAAGAACAGGCAAGTGAAAGTGCAGGCGAAAGCTCAGGCGATGCTTCCACAGCTTCATGGCCAACAACACTTACCAACTCGGTTCATAACACTGCAGCTCCCGACTGGACAGAATACAATCAGCTGATCTTTAACATCAAGAACACGACGGATTACAACGAGCGTGAAAAAATGATGCACCGAGCTGAAGATATCCTCATGTCCACAGGTGCCATCGTTCCGCTTTATTACTATAACGATCCTTACCTGCTGAAATCTTCGGTAACAGGCATCTATTCATCTCTTTTCGGAACTAAATATTTCATGTACGCCAAGGGTTGTACAGACAATATTCTGAGAGTGAGTCTTTCATCAGAGCCCACAGCTCTTGACCCTGCGCTTAACTCTTCTGTTGACGGTGCATGTCTTGTTGCCAATACCTTCGCAGGTCTCTATACCTACAATGCTGCCGGCGAATGTATCCCGGCTCTTGCTGATGAGAGCAATCCTTATGAAGTATCCGAAGACGGACTTACCTATACATTCCATCTGAAGAAAGGTCTTTTGTGGTCGGACGGAACACCTCTTACCGCATCAGATTTCGTATACTCCTGGAACAGAGCGGTAGATCCTTCTCTTGGAGCTGACTATGCATATATGTTCAGTAATTTTGCAGGATATGACGATGGCAAGGTTAAAGCCAAGGCTGTAGATGACACTACCCTTACTTTTACCCTTACATCTCCGTGCGCATACATCCTCGACCTCATGGCATTCCCGATCTTTTGTCCTATAAATCAGGCTTGTGTTGAAGCTGCAGATCCCGACGGAGTAAATCCTGCAGCATGGACTCAGAATCCCGGCTTTGTATCCAGCGGTGCTTTCACCCTTCAGTCCTGGGATCACGGCAACCTGATGGTATATGTTAAAAATCCCAATTTCTATGACGCCGCAAATGTTGAAATAGAAGAGCTTCACTACATCTTAGCTTCCGATGAAGACGTTATCTACGAAGCATATAAAAACGGCGAGATCGATTTTGCTGATTCGGTTCCCACTGACGAGATCCAGGGATTCTTATCATCCGGAAATCCCGAATTTGTCATTGCGCCCAGCCTTGGAACCTACTATTTCGCATTTAACGTAAACAGCCACCTCTTTGATGGCATGACTTCAACTCAGGCTGCTTCCATGAGACGTGCCATCGGTCTTCTTGTGGACAGAAAGAGCATTTGCGACAATATCGGCCAGACCGGACAGATTCCGGCAACCTCCTTCATCCCCGCAGGTATGCAGGACGGTAACGGCGGTGTATACAAGACCAACGACGATCAGTACACATACCCCAACTCCTCGGCAACAGGATATTATCCTGAAGAAAAAAGCGATGCCACATTGCAGGAAGCCAGAGCCCTCTTTGAAGAAGCAGGCTTTACCTTTGGCAGTGACGGCAAGCTCTCAGCAGAGACACCTCTTGCCTTCGAATTCCTTACAAACGACAGTCAGTCACATGTACGTGTTGCAGAATCCATCAAAAAAGATCTCGCAGAAGTAGGCATCGATGTAACGATAGTTAAACAGGACTGGCCTACATTCCAGCGTAACCGTAAAGATGGAAATTATGACGTTGCCCGTGAAGGCTGGCTTGCAGATTTCAACGATCCTATAAACATGCTTGAGATGTTTATTACAGAATCCGGAAATAATGACCCTCAGTTCGGCAGACCGCCGTTTGAGGAAGAAGACTAAGAAGGGGGCAAGGATTATGTTTAAGAAAATGAATTTGCTGGCCAAGATGCTTCTTGGAATCATCCCTGCTGTTGCACTGGCTCTTATCCTCGTAACAGCGGTCAGCGTTAACAGATCATCCGAAGCCATTGAAAAGCTGACAACAGAGAAGGCTCAGGAATCCATCAACGCCAAAGTAAGTGATATCAATTCCACACTGCAGACACTGAGGTCCACGGCAACAACCCTTGCCAATACTGTAGGCGGAACCTACAGTTCAACTGACCTTGACGTATATCAGGCGATCTTCAAAAAGACCATTCAGTCCAATGATGTTATCGCAGGTAACGGTATCTGGTTCAAACAGGGCGTGTATGAGCACATGACCTATGCAGGACCTTACTGGTACAGAGACGGTGACACAGTTACTTACACAGATGAATACTCAAACGCGGATTATGACTATTTCAGCCAGGAGTATTACACCAAGGCAGCAGCTCTTGCAGAGGGTCAGTCCAATATAACGGATCCTTACTATGATCCTTCAAGTGAAACTGTCATGGCTACCTGCTCTGCTCCAATCTATGATGTGGCAGGTTACTATTCAGGATGTATCACCGTTGATATCTATCTTGATATGATGCAAAAGTTGGTAGCTGATATCAGCCTGGGTAAAAATTCAACTCCCATGCTGCTGGATTCAACCGGCGTTTACATCTATGATGTGGACAATGAAAAAGTCTCCTCCGCCACAAATATCGCCAATGATCCCAATTCATCTCTTGCAGCTGCAAGTGCTGATGTCATGGCGAATGAAAGCGGTGTGACCTCATTCAAACAAAACGGCGAGAAGTACCTTCTTTTCTACGGAACAGTACCGGATGTAAATTGGAAGCTCGCAGTTACTCTTCAGGAAAAAGAGATGATAGCCAGCGTTAATTCCATCAAGTCCTTCCTGATCGCCATCTGCATAGTAGCTCTTATCGCATGCATGTTCATCATTGTTGCACTTGCACTTTCAATAGTTAAGAGCGTTAACAGCGTTAAAGCATTTGCCGGCAACCTTGCAAAGGGTGACTTCACAATCGACAGCATCCGTGCAAAGAGCTCCGACGAACTTGGACAGATGTCCCTGTCCCTCAACAACATGTACGAGAGCAACAAGTCCGTTATCTCTCAGGTTTCCGAAGAATCCGGAAGAATCGGACAGGCTTCTTCAAATCTTGGCAGCATGGCTGAGCAGCTTACCAATGACTTCCAGATGATCAAGAATAACATGACGGGAGTTAACGATGCTATGATGAGTGCATCGGCTGCTACAGAAGAAGTAAATGCTTCCATCGAAGAAGTAAATGCTTCCGTACAGATGCTCTCCGGACAGGCCGACGAGACCAGGATCAAAGCAGAAGAAATACAGCGTAAAGCAGCTGATATCGAAGAGAATTCACGTAAAGCCAGTGAGAATGCCGCACTTATCGCATCCGAAAGAGAAAAGGATGTGGAAGAAGCCAACTCTCAGGCAGAAGTTGTTAAAGATATCGGTTCCCTTGCTGATTCCATCGCTGAGATCGCAGATCAGATCAACCTCCTTTCACTCAATGCTTCCATCGAGGCTGCTAGAGCCGGAGAACATGGTAAAGGCTTTGCGGTTGTTGCTTCCGAGATCAACAAGCTCGCAGGCGAGACCGCTGAGGCTGTCGGACAGATCCAGGGAACAGTCGAAAACGTACAGGGTGCATTTGAGCACCTGCTCACTGCAACCAATGAACTTTTGGGATTCGTTAACGATACAGTTAAGAGCGATTACGATAACTTCGTAAATATCGCAAGAGAATACGGAAGCGATGCCGAGTCCTTTGGTGAACAGTCAAGCTCCATCGCAGAGATGGTTGGAACTATCCGTGGTGCCATGAACGAAGTAAGTTCAGCTATTCAGAACATCACAGAATCCACTCAGGATACCGCATCCAGAAGTTCAGAGATCACCGATACGGTTAACACCGTATCCGGAGTTGTTGACAACGTATCAGATATGTCCGTTCGTCAGCAGGAAATCTCCAGAACTCTTTCCAGCGTAGTCGGAAAGTTCAAGCTTCATAGAGACGGAGAAGAATAAAAATAAGATTTTAAAAAAGTAGAAAGCTCCTCCTGCTATATGCAGGGGGAGCTTTTTTGTCACAGTATATCTATATGTTCTCCCGCAAGAGCCTTGTTCATACTGCGCACCGCACAGAATTTTCCGCACATGGAACAGGTATCGTCAAACTCAGGGGCCCTGTCTGCTCTGATGCTCTTTGCTGTCTCAGGATCCAGAGCGCATTCCCACTGCTTTTCCCAGTCAAATTCTTTTCTGGCATCCGCCATTGCATTGTCTATGTCCATGGCATGAGGGATCTTTTTTGCAATATCTGCAGCGTGGGCTGCGATCTTTGAAGCAATGATGCCCTGTTTTACATCGTCAACATTTGGAAGGGCAAGGTGCTCTGCAGGTGTCACATAGCACAAAAAGGCTGCTCCTGCCGCTCCCGCTATAGCGCCACCGATGGCAGATGTAATATGATCATAGCCCGGTGCAATATCCGTCACCAAAGGTCCCAGGACATAGAAAGGAGCGCCGCTACAGATAGTCTGCTGAAGCTTCATATTGGCTTCTATCTGGTCCATGGGCATGTGGCCCGGTCCCTCAACCATTACCTGCACATCTTTTTCCCAGGCTCTTTTTGTAAGCTCACCAAGCCTTACCAGTTCTTCTATCTGGCAAACATCACTTGCATCCGCAAGGCATCCCGGTCTGCAGGCATCTCCAAGGGAGATGGTAACGTCGTACTCTCTGCAGATATCAAGGATCTCGTCGTAATACTCGTAAAAAGGATTTTCCTCTCCCGTCATGGTCATCCATGCAAAAACAAGTGACCCTCCCCTTGATACTATGTTCATCTTTCTCTTGTGATTTTTGATCTGATCTATGGTCTTTCTGGTAATGCCGCAGTGGAGCGTCACAAAGTCCACGCCGTCCATAGCATGAAGCCTTATTACATCCACAAAGTCTTTGGCAGCAAGATCGGAAAGGTCTCTCTGATAATGAATGACGCTGTCGTACACAGGAACAGTTCCAAGCATTACAGGACATTCCTCAACAAGTTTTTTTCTAAAGGGCTGTGTGTTTCCGTGGGAGGAAAGATCCATGATGGCATCGGCCCCCATGTTTACAGCCGCCATAACTTTTTCCATCTCAATGTCATAATCCTTACAATCCCTTGAAACCCCAAGGTTAACATTGATCTTGGTCTTAAGCATGGAGCCTACTCCCTTGGGCTTTAAGCACTTATGATTTTTGTTGGCGCAGATAGCTACCTGTCCGCGTGCCACCAGATCCCTTATTTCTTCAGGGCTTCGATATTCATCCTTTGCAACAGCCTCCATCTGAGGTGTTATGATCCCTTTTCTTGCTGCTTCCATCTGTGTTGCGTAATCTCTCATTATTACTCTCCTGTTAATATTAGCTTTTAAATCTGTACTCTGCTCTCACTTTAAATCTGTCATGTCTATCCCATGGAAAAGAGGTCCTCTTCCATGTCCAATTGAAAGCCCCGCTCCGATGCAGGCTTCTATGTAGCTTTTGGCTCTTTTCACCGCCTCTTCAAGCTCCGCCCCCTTGGCAAGATTACCTGCTATGGCGCTTGAAAGCGTGCAGCCTGTTCCATGAGTGTTTGGATTGTCTATCCTTGAGCCTGTAAACCACATCTTGTTAAAAGAACTGCCTCCGGTGCCTTCTGATGTAACCAAAAGATCGCAGGAAATGCCATTAGACATTTCACTATTTTCAAATGCCCCGGCAGCATGGCCTCCCTTTATCAGAACGCTGCAGCCAAACTTCTCTGCCAGATACTCTCCCGCCTGCTCCAGGTCTTTTTGAGAAGTGATCTTCATCCCACTTATTTTTTCCGCTTCCGGAATATTTGGGGTTATGAGTCTGCATCGTAAAAAGAGCTCCGACTGCAGGGTTGTTACAGCGCTGCCATTCATAAAGGCAGTCCCCGAAGTTGAACTTAGCACCGGGTCGATAACAACGTTCCTGCAGTGATGTTGATCCAATATTTCTGCCACTGCTCTCATGGCATCCTCATCAGGGAGTATTCCGATTTTTACCGCATCAGGGACTATGTCTTCAAAAACCGATTGCAGCTGCCGCCTTATAAAATCTGCAGGAACAGGCATCACTGCCTGGACTCCCAAAGTATTCTGCGCTGTGAGTGCTGTGATGACACTCATACCGTACACTCCGTGGGCTTCAAAGGTTTTTAGATCCGCCTGGATCCCTGCGCCTCCCGACGGGTCACTGCCTGCAATACTCAAAACTGTTTCTAAGTTCATACGCCGCCCTTTCCGGATCATCTGCTTTCATGATTGCAGAAACCACGCATATCCCTGCGATGGGCACGCCCTTGAGGACATTGATGTTGTCCTTATTCAGCCCGCCGATGGCATTTACCGGAATCGGAACTGCGCAGCAGATATCTCTTAATGTATCAACTGATGTAAGTACTGTTTTGACCTTGGTGGTTGTGGGATATATGGCTCCCACCCCAAGGTAGTCGGCGCCCTGCCTGTAAGCTTCAAGTGCCTGGGATACAGTCTTGGTAGTTGCTCCGATTATCATGGAATCTCCAACTATCTTTCTGGCAACGTCCACAGGCATATCGCTCTGACCAAGGTGCACTCCCTCTGCGCCCACAGCCATTGCCACATCTACTCGATCATCAACAATAAGAGGCACCTTATACCTTTTTGTGATCTCATGGACCCTTGTCGCAAGTTCCATGTACTCTCTTGTGGTCTTTTCTTTTTCGCGAATCTGCAAAAGAGTCACTCTGCCTCTAAGAGCAGCTTCAACCCTTGATAAAAAGATTTCTTCACTCATCCCGGTACTGTCTGTCACCAGGTAAAGCTCCATTTGTTCTTTGTTTATATTTTTCATTTCGCATATCCCCCGAAATAAAGCTCATCCAAAAGAGCTGTCTGAAAGCTTCCGGTTCCTACGTTTTCACCACCAGCAGCAAGTTTTTCATAAGCTCTTTCTCCTGCTGCTCCAAACAAAGAGCTGGCATCATACACTGTTTCTATTGAGCCTTCTTTTGAAAGAAGCGTTGCGCAGACCGCCCCCAGCATGCAGCCGGTTCCTGTGATGAGACTCATCATCTCGTGGCCGCTGTCGTTATAAAGAAGCATTTTTCCGTCTGTTACGATGTCTCTTTTTCCGCTGGCAAGAACAAAGGCTGAAAGTTTTGTCGACAGATCTTTTGCAAGGTTTGACAGTTCTGCAAAGGTCAGTGCCGTGTCGGCATCAACGCCTCTTCCTGTATAGGAAGGATCTGCAAGAGCCTTGATCTCGGAATAATTTCCTTTTATGAGAAGAGGCGCTTTTGATGCAGGAAATGTCTCTTCTCTTTTCTTTAAAAGTTCCATGAAAAAATCTCGTCGAAGTCCGGAGCATGCAACTCCCACGGCGTCTATCACTATCGGTATCTCTTTTTCAAGAGCAGTCTCAAAAGATATCCTCATGGCTTCCATTCTGGTGTCGGAGATATTTCCAAGGTTTAACAAAAGCGCCTGCGCCTGGCCCGTTATGTCTTTTACCTCGGAAGGATGCTCAGCCATAATGGGCTTTGCTCCGAAGGAGAGAACTGCATTTGCGCAAAGCATCATTGAAATAGGATTGGTAATACAGTGGATCAGATCTGCCATTTACGCCGCCTCTTTCTTTTCCGTCACTGTGTCCGAAAGACTGCTTTGGATCTTTGTAAGGACACCGGCGCGCTTTAGCTGCAACAGTAAAAGAAACGCTATGCTGCCACCGATGAGTGTTCCCATGATAAAAGAGGGCACATAGAAAAACCAGGTGATTCCCTCTTTTCCCCAAAGATAAGTCATCACAGGATATGAAACGATGGCGCCGATGATGCCTGTTCCAAAGACTTCACCAAGTACTGCGGCTATGATCTTTCCTTTTGATAATCTGTAGAAAATACCGGACAGGGCAGCTCCGAAAACTGCGCCCGTAAGAGCAAGCGGGGGAATCCCCATGACCATCATCCTGATGATACCGATGAGAACCGCGCAGACAATGGAATAAACAGGTCCCATAAAAACCGCGCAGGTGATGTTGATAAGATGCGCCAGGGGGCACATTCCCTCAACACGAAGGATAGGCGAAATGACCACTCCAAGTGCAACGAACATGGACAGCGTCACCATCCTCAGCAAGTAATTACTTTTCTTCATATCTTCTCCTCCTGATGTATGGACGGAGCCCGGCTAAAAAGCGAAAAAAAGCGGAGACCCAAATTGGCAGTCTCCGCAAACATTCTCCTATCATCAGGCATCCCTACGTTGGCATTATCCAAATCAGGTTCTCGGTCGAAGGTCATACCTTCCTCTCAGCCTGTAATACAAGCTCCCGTCTGTTAAATTGTCTTTTTCAGTTATACATCATATCGGAAATCAACACAAGAGGGTAAATTTAATCTTCTGCATCATCCGGCAACCGTGAGCTGCTCAAGTGTCCTTCCGTTTCTGTGAGCCATGCTGTAGATTTCCGTGCACTTTTTGTATCTGTCAAAAGTCCGAAGCGCAGACTCTGTGTCTCCGTAGACTTTCCAGAAGCCTGTGTATTTCACTCCCTCCTCAGGGCTTTTCATAAACCCGATAACATCCTCAACGGGATATCCCAGGAAAAGACCTATCTCGTGAGGAAAGGACTCATCCTTTGCAAGATGTCTTGCAAGCTGAGCCACGCAAAGATCAGCATTTGTGTAGGAATAGCCTTTTTCCTTCAGGATCTTTTTTACCTCTTTATCAGCAAAATCTCTTTTAAGAAGATTGGGTCTGTAAAGATATATAAGCACATGCCCCTGCCAGTATCTGACAGGTATCATTCTTATTCCTTTTCCCGAGAGCCTGTAATTAAATTCCCTGACCTCGCTGTTAAACTTGTCCCTGTCATCAATATCTACAGTAAAAAGATTTCCCGTTTTCAGCCCCGCCAGTGTTGGTGAGCACAGCCTTATGAGCAGCTGATCCCCCATTATATTCTTCCTCCTTGTTAGGCTTTGCTAACTTTTCTCAAAAAGATAAACCCGCGCCACAGCGGGTATTATCCAACATCTTATTGGTTTGATAAAAGTTATCAGCTCATATTCTTGATTATAATGTTAGCATCTGCTAACCTCTTTTTCAAGAGCATATTTTTAACATTCCTGTATGTTCGGAAAGGATGAATAAAATGAGTAAAGTTAAAGTTGTTTTCTGGAGCGGAAGCGGAAATACACAGGCAATGGCTGATGCAGTTGCAAGCGGCATCAATGGTGCAGGAGGAGAAGCCGAGGTTATTACCTTTGATTCCATCAGCCCTTCCGATGCAGCTAACGAAGCTGTGATCGCATTCGGCTGTCCCGCCATGGGCGCCGAGGTTCTTGAAGAAGGAACAGTTGAACCTTTCATGGCTGAATACGAGACAAAGTGCAGTGGTAAAAAGATCGCACTTTTTGGATCCTACGGTTGGGGAGACGGTCAGTGGATGCGTGACTGGCAGGACAGACTCACTGCTGCCGGAGCCACAATAATCGGAGGAGAGGGTGTTATCGCAAACAATGCTCCTGATGCAGATGCAGTATCTTCCTGTGAAGATCTCGGCAGACAGCTTGCCCAGGCGTAATGCGCAGGTCGTAGTACGCGGTACATGATACGTTAAAAAAACCACTCCCCGGCTAGTCCGGGAAGTGGTTTTTGTCTGTCTTTTTAATTATCCTGAAGGTATTCTTCATATGTCCTTGGTGGGATTGCTTTTTCCAAAGCAATCTCATACATTTTCCCCATGTTCTGAAATCCATCCCCGGGAGCACATTTGCCGCAGTCTCCACCGCAGCCTTTGCTGCAACAGGACATGTCAACGGCACGGATCATGCCCATGTGCTCAAGGAATTCGATCTGTCTTTTTACATCCTCTACTGTCGTGTGAAGTTCTATTGCCAAAAGCTTTTCTGTTCTGGCATGACCGTCACTTAACAGATTCAAAAGTTCCATCATAATCCGCCTCACAATCAGAAAATGAGAAGTCCCACACGGTATGCCACAGCAGCAAGAAGAAGCGCTGTAAATGTGTAGTAAAGCGCGATCCTGGCTGTCCACTTTACCGAATATGTTTCCTGGAAGGTTGCAGCAAGTGCAACAACGCAGGGCATATTGAAAGTCATGGCAAAGATGAATGCAAGAGCTTCAGCCTTGGAAACATTGGACAAAAGAATCTCGCTTAAGTTAGAAGCTGCACCTGCTCCGCTCATGGCATCATTGAAAGCAGCAGAGAGATTTCCTCCTGTAAACAAAGCACTGATAACACCAACAGCTCCCTCTTTTCCAACAGCTGATGCGATGAATGCAATAAAGAGCTGCCAACCAAGTCCAAAGACTTTAGTTACAGGCTCAATTGCTGTTCCGATCCTGTAAAGAACAGGCTGTGTTCCGGGAACAAAGGTGTAACTCAAAAGCCAGAATACTCCGCAGACCAAAAGAACAACGCAGGAAACACGCTTAAATGTATCTCCCGTTCTACCCAAAACATAGCGTAGAAGTGCTCCGATCTTGGGCTTGTGATAAGGAGGAAGCTCCATGATCATTCCGTATCTGTCGTTTTTCTGTACAAGCTTTCTGCCAAAGATCTTGGCAGTCACCCACATGTGAAGGACCATTGTAAGGAGAATGGCGATGATAACAAGCACCGCTCCCGGTCCGAAGAAAACTGAGGCAAGCATAGGGATAACCGCCCATGCTGCTCCGCAGGGTACTGCCCAGGCAAGTGCTATGGTGAGAACCTTCTGTCCCCAGTTGTCTATAACTCTTGCTCCCGCAGCTCCGCCCATGGTGCATCCAAAGCTTACAAGGAAGGGCATTACGGATTTTCCCTGAAGTCCGAGCTTACCCATGGTATTGTCAAAGACATAGGAAATACGCGCCATAACACCCATTTCCTCAAGCAATCCAAAGATAAGTGTCACTCCGAATACAAAGCCCAGCATCTGAACAATGTAACTGAAAGACTGGATAATAACAGTGTTTATGATCTGTATCAAAAGGTCAGGAGCACCTGCCGAAGTAAGTGCTGCAGCAACAGGAGCTTTCAGTCCTCCGATTGCCTGACCGATCCCCATGAAGGGAAGCGCCGGGATGAATGATGCAATAAGTCCCAAGAGGACTGTAAGTACAACCGCAGGTTTTCCCCAGGTCTTGCTAAGGTAAAGCCTGTCCAGTTTGCCAAGTGCGATATTTTCTTTTTTGGAGGTTACGCTTCCCTCAAGGATCTCATCGATCCACTTGAACTTACTGCTTCCTGTTGCAATGGCTCCCTGGCTGTTTTTACAGATAGCTGCCAAGGTCTTGTAATTTTCCGCAGTAAGTTTTGCTTTCAGGATCGAATGAACCTGTTTATCACCCTCAAGTGCCTTTACAGCAAGCCACATGGGAGAAAAACCTTTTACAAGGCCATCAGGTATCATATCTTTTAAAAGTGTATACCCTTCGATCTTTTCATATTCAGCTTCCAGAGCAGAAGTATCGATCATGGACTTTTCTTTTACGGCTCTTTCCATGATCTCATAGTAAGGTTCATACTTTTTTCCTTCTGTAGCAGAGAAAAGAAGTACAGGAATACCAAGTTTTTTCTCAATCGCCTTCACATCGATCTTTTTGCCCTGATCTGCTGCCACATCAGCCATATTCAGCACAAGAAAGCTTGGAACATCTATGCCTGCATAGTCCGCAGTCATGAAAAGGCTTCTCTCAAGCTGGGAGCTGTCTGCAAGAATGCATACAACATCAGCCTTTCCGGAAGCTATGTAATCTCTTGTGATAAGCTCCTCATCGGAGTTTGCAGTAAGGGAATATGAGCCCGGAAGGTCTGCTATGGCGCACTCCATTCCTTTATAAGTAAAGCTTCCTTCTTTCTTTTCAACTGTCTTGCCGGGCCAGTTTCCCACATGCTGCCTGAGTCCTGTAAGGGCATTGAAAAGAGTTGATTTTCCGGAGTTCGGCTGACCAAGCAGCGCTATTGTTGCTGTACTCATCCTGCCACCTCCATGACTTCAATTCCTTCACACTCATTTCTGTTAAGAGCGATCATGGTATCCCTGGAATAGATCAGCACAGGTCTGTTTTTGTCATTCCTTATAACCTTGATGCTGCATCCCGGTGTAAGCCCTATGGATGTGATCCTGCTTACGAATCTTTCATCTCCCGACAGTTTCTCGACAACCGCACGGCTGTCTTTTTGAAGTTCACTTAAACTCATACATTCCTCCTGTTTTATATTCTTTTTTCCTCATGTTTATTTATGCTATGCTCCAGTTATCGCTTTCGCTCTGGAGTCTTGCCATACGTCTGAAGATACTGGTATCCTGCTTCAAAAGATCGGAAGGTCTGCCCTCTTCTGCAACCCTGCCGTCAGCAAGAACCACGATCTTGTCTGCCGCTTCCACGGTACGCATGCGATGTGCGATAACAAGTACCGTCTTTCCTTCAAGAAGTCTTGAAAGAGCTCCCTGAACCTTGGTCTCATTTTCAACATCAAGAGATGCCGTTGCTTCATCAAGAAGTACGATGGGCGCGTTTTTAAGAAGCGCTCTGGCAATTGAAATACGCTGTCTTTCACCGCCCGAGAGCTTTGCTCCGTTTTCTCCGATAGGTGTATCGTAGCCCTTCGGAAGCTTTTCAACGAACTCATCGCAGTTTGCAGCCTTTGCCGCAGCCATTACTTCCTCATCTGTCGCTCCGTGTTTTCCAAGTCTGATGTTTTCCATTACCGTATCATCAAACAGCACAACGTCCTGGAACACCATGGAATAATCGCTAAGAAGGACTTCAGGATCCACTGATCCGATGTCGACTCCGCCCACTTTGATGCTTCCTTTGGGAATATCCCAGAGCCTTGCAGCAAGTCTGGCGCAGGTACTCTTTCCCGATCCGGAAGGTCCAACCAGTGCGGTTACTTCGCCTTCCTTGGCAGTAAAGCTGACTCCGTCAAGAACCTTTTCACCTTCCCTTGCGCTTCCGGAAGACTCTTTTTCATAGGCAAATCCAACATTGTCAAAGACAATATCATGTCCGTCAGGCTTGAATTCATCTGCGCCTTCAGCTGTCTCTGTGTCATGGATCTCCATAAGACGTGCTGCAGAGATCTGTGACATAAGCATCTCTGCAATAAGTGCAAGAGCCTGGTCAAAGGGAGCATAGACTCTTGTTATGACCAAAAGGAACATGAACAGGACCATAAAATCCACCTTGCCGGCAATTATGAGATTTGTTCCCGTAAGGATGGTCGTGGCTACGCCAAGACGCATGATAACGCTGGCGGCATTTACAAATATTCCACAAGACAATTCTCCTGAAAGCATTGTCTTTTCATGGTAGTCGATCTTGTCATTAAGTTCCTTAAGGAACTTCTGCTCCTGATTGGTTGCCCTTATCTCGCGGATGTTTTCAAGTGTTTCCTGTATTCCGTCAGACACCTGTATTCCGGCCTCTTTGGTAACCTCGGAATGGCGCTTGTTGATCTTACGGCTTCCGAAAAGAAGTATGAAGGCAACCGGAACTCCCCACAGGCAGGCGATTGTAAGTCTCCAGTCAAAAGTAAACATCATAACCGCAACAATGGCGGTTGAAATATATGATCCGTACAAATATCCAAGGCAGTGTGACCATACATGCTCAAGACGGTTCACATCGCCCATGATGGTTTCTGTCAGGTCCGCCAGATCTTTTTTTCCGAAAAATCCCAGAGGAAGTTTTCTCATTCGTTCAGCAAGAGAAATGCGGACATCTTTTACCTCTCCGTATACAAGTCCGTAGGTTGCTTTGTACTGCTGAAGATGTGTAAAGAATGAAAGAAGCAGGAACACCAGCACAGATACAATGAATATCCCGGCTCTCGGAAGGTCTGTTCCCTTTGTGAGGGTATCCATATATCTTGACATCATCATGTACAGAATGCCCATTCCGCCCATTACCACAAGATTTACCACTACAGTCCAGAAGGTGGCCATTTTTGTGTTGGTCACTCCCTGATCGGTAAGTGCATATTTTCTCTGAAAGTCTTTTCCAAACATTTACATCGCCTCCCCTGCTGATATGCGCCACTTCACCGCCTGGTTGTAATCGGCCCACATGTGTGAATACATACCTTCTTTCTGCTTCAATTCCTCATGTTTGCCCTCTTCTATGGCATGACCGTTATCAAGGACAATGATCTTGTCTGCACCAACAACAGTGGAAAGTCTGTGGGCGATCATTATGACAGTTCTTCCTTTTGTAAGTGTTGCAAAGGCTTTCTGAATAAGTGCTTCATTCTCGGGATCCGCAAAAGCAGTTGCCTCATCAAGCACAACGATGGGAGCGTCCTTTAGTATGGCCCTTGCAAGAGCAACTCTTTGCTGCTCACCTCCGGAAAGATATGTTCCTTCGGTTCCGATAACGGTATCCATACCCTTGGGAAGTTTTTCCAAAATGTCATCACACTGAGCGGCAGACAAAGCCTTCTGTACCTCTTCTCTTGAAGCGCCGGGTTTTGCTGCGCGAACGTTTTCAAAAATACTTGCTTTAAAAAGCCTGTTGTTTTGGAATACAAATGCGATACTGTCCATGAGCACGTGGGGATCCATATCTTTTACATCCACACCTCCCACGCAGACTGAGCCTGATGTGGCATCCCAAAATCTCGGTATAAGACTTGCCGCTGTTGTCTTTCCTCCGCCGGAAGGTCCGACAAGAGCAACAGTTTGTCCGGGTTCAACTCTGAATGAGACATGATCTATTGCAGGAATATCTGCTCCATCGTATGTAAAGCTGACATCCTTAAACTCTATGCTGTTGTCTTTTGGCTCTTTTGGATTGTCCGTCACCTTAAGTGTGGGCGCATCCATAACCTGCGCGATCCTTCCAAGAGCCGTGCTTGCCAGCATCATGCCGCTGGCTGCAAACATTATCCTTGCAAGTGCTGTGGAAACAATAGCCGAGAATACGGCGTAGAAAGCAAAGTTTGTAACAAACCCTGCAAAGTCACCTGCCTTTAACGCGCCGGGTGCTATAAGAACAGCCACAGGGACCATGAAAATAAATGCTCCCTCTGTGAATGTAAGATTGACTGACTGAGGAACCTGGCAGACACCTACTGTGTACTGCTCGGCTTTTTTACTGTAGTCCTCAATTGCATCTTTAAATGTTTTGAACGAATAAACAGTCTGCTGGAATACTTTTACAACAGGAATTCCGCGGACGTACTCCGTGCCTGCTTTACTCATGTAATCCTGAGCCGTCTGATATTCCTGCATGAGCTTTGCGTTTTTGCCGCCCATCATTGTAAACATTGCAGCAACGGAAACAACTGCTGCCAAAAGACATGCAGCTCCCATTCTCCAGTCAAAGACAAACATCAGAATGATCATTCCGATAAACATGGTTGCACTTCCGACTATGTCGGCAAGGTTGTGAGCCAGAAGTGTTTCTGTTTCTGCTGCAGCTCCGTCAAGGCGGTTTCTTAAAAGTCCGGATGCATTGGAATCAAAGAATCCAAGTGGTGTCTTCATAAGATGCGCCATTCCCTGCTTTCTGATATTTGATGCCGTTCTGAAGGCTGCAAGATGGGTGCACATAAGCGCCGCGAAATATACCACGATTCCCGCCAGTGAAAATGCAAAAGCCATCCATCCGTATTTTCCGATTCCTGAAGCCATAGTCCAGTCAGGGGCCACTGCGATCAGTTCACGGGCTACCAACCATATGCAGATATACGGCAGCATTCCGAGTACCATCGCAATGCCCGACAGTATAAGGCCCAAAAATGTCAGTAACTTGTATTTTCCCGCGTATCCTAAGAGCACGGCCAAATCACTTTTTTTCTTTTCCCTCATGACAAGGTTCCTCCTCCTTGTTAGCATGTGATAATTTAAATTAGCTAACGCTAACTCCATAAATACTTTATGCTCATTGGGATATGTTGTCAACAAAAGCTTTATATTTTGACGCTTTTACGCAAGAAAAATGCCACGTTGGCAAGACGTGGCATTTAAGGTAGGAGATTTCTTATGACTAAGTATGTCGTTTGTTAGCTTCAACTAACATAGTTTATGTTAGCACCCACTAACCACGTTGTCAACACTCTTTTTCAAAAAATCACCATCTGATATTCCAGCGGTCCATGTACTCTCCCGAAATCATCTGTTTTTCCGGCTGTTTGTCCGGTTTAATAAAGCTGTACTCTTTTTGAATATCCTGCAATTTCTTCAGATATTTTTTTCCATCCAAAGGAAGCTCCACCCACTTTCCCGTCCAGTTCGACAGATAGGCGGCATTGGCGATGGACAGACCTTTGATTCCCTCTGTCCCGGGAGCAAGAAGGGGTGAACCCGTTCTTACTGCCTTACAGAAGTCATTTAGTATTCCTATGTGCCCGCTTTCTTTTTCGCTCTGATACTGCTCCATAGTTCCTACGGGAATAACCGGCATGCTTTCAGCGGAATTTTTTGAGATACTCTCCGTGCTATCATTGATAAGAGTCACCGTCAGCTTTGCATCTTCAATAACAGCCTTTCCTTTTGTCCCCGCAAACTCTATGCGGTTGGTTCCCGGATACTCTGCTGTAGATGCCGTAAAAGAAGCTGTTGCTCCGTTTTCATATTCAGCAAGGATATATGCCGTATCCTCAACCTGAATGTCATGGTACCCGGAAGTTTTGCAGCTTGCCCATATACGGGCAGGCATACCTGTGATCCACTGCCATATATCAAGGTTGTGAGGGCACTGGTTCATTAGTATGCCACCGCCCTCACCCTGCCAGGTAGCTCTCCAGGATCCGGAATCGTAATAGGCCTGAGTCCTGAACCAGTTTGTGATAACCCAGTCAAACCTTATAAGTTCGCCCAGCATTCCACTCCGGTAATAATCACGAAGGCTTTGAAAAAGCGGATCAGTTCTCTGGTTATACATGATTCCAAAAACCACTCCGCTCTTTTTTGCTTCTTCATTTTCTTTTTCCACAGTATAAACATCGATGCCCGCAGGCTTTTCGCTTAAGACGTGAATCCCTTTGCGAAAAGCCTCCATGGCTATTTCAGGATGTGAGGGGTGGGGAGTTGCGATAAGTACGGCATCAACTTTTCCTGATGAAAGAAGTAATGAGGGGTCATCAAAGACATGAACTTTGCCAAGCTTCTCCTCTCCCCACCTGCGACGCTCTTTATCCGTGTCGCAGACTGCAGTCAGTTTCATTCCCTCAACAAGTCCTTTATATATGTGAAAGGCGTGAGCAGAACCCATGACTCCAAGTCCGATCACACCCATTCTGACAGTTTTCATCACATGCTCCTATTTAATAAGTTCCCGCAAGATCCGCGACATCTTCAACCACCGTAGTCTTTGCTTTTGAACTGCTGCGCTTTGCATTCAATTTTTCAAGGAACAGATCATCATCAACAGGGATTTCCACCATGGAATCCGTCCAGGAAGAAAGATGCATTGCATTGGAAAGTGTCAGTCCGTTGATACCTTCTCTGCCATCGGCGATAAGAGGAGCTCCGGATAAAATATGATCTGCAAAAGCCTGCAATACTCCGTTGTGCTGAGGATTGTCATCGCTTATCTTTTGCTCCTTAACATGTCCCTTGGGCGGGGTAAAACCATCTGCTGCCTCAAAGCAGTATTTGCGCTCATTAACTTCCAGTTCATATACATAAAGCTCGTTGTTTTCACATACAATCTTTGCCTTTTCAAGATCCACTTCAAAACGGTTTGTTCCCGGAGCATCCCCGGTAGAGGTGATAAATACTCCCGTGGCGCCATTTTCAAATTCAAGATATGCTGTGACGTCATCTTCAACTTCTATATGATGCCATTTCCCTTCATGGAGAAAGCTTCTCACACGCACAGGCATCCCACATATCCACTGCAAAAGATCCAGCTGATGAGGGCACTGATTCAGCAAGACTCCGCCGCCCTCTCCGTCCCAGGTTGCTCTCCACTCCCCGGAATCATAGTAGTGCTGTGTGCGGTACCAGTCGGTGATGATCCAGTTCACACGCTTCACCAGGCCATACATCCCGCTTTGAACCATTTCGTGCATACGGATATAAACAGGATTGGTTCTCTGATTGAACATAACCGCAAAGGTCACCTCGGGATGACGGTCAGCGCAGGCTATCATTTCACGCACCTGCCCGGTATATACGCCCACAGGTTTTTCGCACATTACATGTATTCCTTTTTCCATTGCCAGGATGGAAAGCTCCGGATGCTGATAGTGTGGAACTGCGATGAGCACTGCATTTATTTCTGGATCATCAAGAAGCTCTTTCCCTTCTTCATATATCTTTATATCTTTTGGAAGCTCATCTTTCGCCCACTTCCTTCGAGACTCTTTTCTGTCGGCAACGGCAACAAGCTCCATGCCTTTTATGTCTCCCTTTGCGATCCGCTGCGCATGTGAGGAACCCATATTTCCGATCCCGATGATACCGATCTTTACTTTTTTATCCTTCATACAATTCTCCAATTCTCAAATCTCATCCAGTATCTTTTGTAACGAATCAAAAGCGAGGGTGAAAGCTTCTTCTCCGGTAAGCTTTTTCTCTTTGAGTATTCCGCCGTTTTCCAGGGCGGAGAAGCCCGCAAAGTCAGCAAGATGAGGCTCCAGAGAAAGAAATCCGTGATAGCCGCCTCCAAAAAGCTCCGTCAAAATGGTCTTTACATTGCCATCGCCGTAGCCTGCAGGAACAACTTCTCCCGTTTTCCACACTGCATCTTTTACGTGTATATACTCAACAAAGGGCTTTAACATTTCAAAAGCCTCTTTCGTATCCTGATGACACTGAACGAAATTTGCAAAGTCAAAAACCGCTTTGAAATTGTCGCCATAGAATTTTTCCATCAGTTTTTTGCAGCGAACCGCCACATCACCGTAAATGTCTTTCTCATTTTCATGAAGAAGGATCACATTGTTTTTAGCCGCATGTTCAACCATCTTCTCCACTCTTTTGAAAACTACATCTTCATATTTTTCAGTATTTTCTTCCTTTGGTATAAAGAAGCTGAACATTCTGATGTAGGGTGTATCCATTATTTTGGCGATTTCCACAGTATGTTTAAAAAGTTCAAAATGCTCTTCAAAGCTTTCAGTTACAGGAATCTTTCCGATGGGGGAACCCACAGATGACAGCCTTATGCCGCTTTCCTCGAGCCTTCTTTTTATCTTTTCAGCGTCATTCAAAGAATAGTCAACAAGACCTTTGCCGTTTACTCCGCGCATCTCCACGTAGCTGATACCAAGCCCGGTCAGCACCCTGATCTGCTCTTCAAGATCAGGACTTATCTCATCCGCAAAGCCGCTGATATTTATTTTCTTTCTGATTTCTTCTTTCATATATTCTTTCCTCTGGGGATCACCCTTTTAATCCTGATGTTGCAATTCCCTCAACCAGCTGTTTCTGGAAAGCGAAAAAGATTATCAGTATCGGGATAAGAGAAACCACCGCCATAGCAAACATAGCCCCGTAGTCCGATGTGGAACCGGGATCTGCAAAGAGCTTAAGCGCCAATGACATGGGATACTTTGCCGCTTTGTTTATGTACAAAAGAGCTGACATAAAGTCATCCCATCTCCACATAAAAGAGAATATTCCGCCTGTCACAAGGGCCGGTTTCATCAGGGGAAGAATGATCCTGAAAAAGATGGAGTAATAGGAACAGCCGTCAATCTTGGCAGCTTCATCCAGATCAGTCGGTATGCCCTCAATAAAGTTCATCATCAGATAAACAAAATAGCCCTGAACCGCAAAAAAGAACGGAACTGTAAGAGGCAGATAAGATCCCACCCAGCCAAGTTTTTTGTACCACAGATACTGAGGCACCATCAGGATCTGACCCGGGAGCATCATGGATGCCATCATTGCCGCAAAGAGGATCTTTCTTCCTTTAAACTTTTTACAGCGGGCAAAGCTGTATGCCACAAATGCTGATGACATCAGTGTTCCGATGGTTGCAACAACCGATATAAAAAGTGAATTTTTAAGGAAGGTTCCAAAGCTGATGCCTGCAAATCCCTTCCATCCGTTTTTGTAATTTTCAAAAGTTATCTCTTTTGGAATGAGCTGAGCTGCAGTTGTAAAGATAGTATTGGTATCTTTAAAAGAGCTGAAGAACATCCACATCAAAGGATAAAGCATCACCAATCCAAAACTGAATACCAGGACGTGGTAAACAGATGCGTTTATTCTATTTGCTTTTTTCATTCTGAATCCCCCGCGTTATATACCCAATATTTTTTTGTTTTGAATAAGATAAGTGTAAACAGACCGATCATTGCCAGCATGAGCCATGCCATGGCTGCGCCGTATCCTGCATTTCCAAACTGGAAGGACTGCTGATACATGTAGACCGCATAAAACAGTGTTGTGTCCATGGGCTTACCCTGAGTGATGATAAGACTCTGGGTAAATGCCAGAAATCCGTTGATCATCTGCATAACAAGATTGAAAAAGATCGTGGGTGTAAGAAGGGGAAGCGTTATTGAAAAGAAAGTGAATACTTTATTTGATCCGTCAACCTTGGCAGCTTCGTAAAGTTCAGCAGGGATCTGCTTTAATGATGCCAAAAACACAAGCATGGAAGATCCGAACTGCCACACCGTCAGAATGATAAGTGTCCAGATGGCGGTCTTAGTATCTCCAAGCCAGGCCTTATGGCAGTCAACGCCAACAAACTTAAGCAGTGTGTTTATGGTTCCGTCCACTGCGAACATTCTTTTCCACAAAACCGCAACAGCTACCGATCCGCCGATTATTGAGGGAAGATAGTAGGCTGCCCTGTAAAAGCCCGACATTTTGGAGTTCTTTTCAAGGATCAGCGCTACTATCAGAGCAAAGATCAGCTTTAGCGGAACAGAGACAAAGGCAAAATAGAAGGTTGCTTTTAATGAATGCAGAAATGTCTCATCCCCAAACATCTTTATGTAATTATCCAGACCCGTAAATTTAGCAGGTGACAGAATATTGTAATCGCAAAAGGAATAATAAAGTGAAATAAGCATAGGCACTATAAGAAACAACAGAAATCCCACAATAAAAGGGAAGGCAAAAACGAATCCTGTAGTGCTCTCCTTATTCAAAAACTTATGCATCTTTGATCTCATATGACAGTCCTCTTGTTTTGTAAAAAGGGCAGCGCTGCTCCGCGCAAATAAGCGATCGAACAAACGCTACCCTTTCTTCTAAATATTTCTATCAATTACCCCAAAGCTCAGCTGCTTTTTCAGAGAGCTGCTTTGCTGCTTCTTCCGGAGTAGTCTCGCCGTAGCCGACAGATTCCTGAAGCTTGGACAAGGTATCACTGAACTCGCTCCATCCCTCGGGGTTGGGAGGATCGATAGGCGAACAGTTAGGGGTGATCACATCTGTTACATAGTCCATTGCTTTCTGATCTGTTTCTGAGATCTTACTCT
Organism: Butyrivibrio sp.; assembly: GCA_024690635.1. Next base: position 21,532 of record JAILOW010000119.1, on the reverse strand, counting down.
TTATGGAAGCAGCTATAGCTGTTGATGCGGGGACACCACGCTCTCCAAGGAGGATGTCATTGCACTCTTCAGAGTTGATAAGATAGTTCAAAAGAGCTACTGCTGCATCAGGGTTCTTGGTATCGGTGCTTACTGAAAAATACATAGAGGGTTTGAGATAGTTTGACTTGGTTGTATTTTCTGTAGGCCATGTTAAAAGAGCTATCTCCATACCTTCGGGAGCTGCGCTCTGATAACCAGTGAGCATATTTGAACTTCCGCTTGATACTGCCCATGCCATAGTCTCAGGGCTTGATCCGTAGATAAGAGGATCATCCTCTGTTCCTGTAGATGTCATAAGATCGGGTGTCATGTGCCAGCCATCAGCTATACCATCTGTAAGGATCTGGAAGTACTCTGTAAGCTCTTCTTCGCCAACAGGAAGCTTTGCCTCCGTGAAGGGAGTTCCCCTTCCTCTGAGCCAGTCGGTAAGGAACTGTCCACCCTGCTCGAGACGAACACGAAGACCTGTCTTTTCCTTCATGGTCTTTGCAGCTTCTATGAACTCATCAAGAGTCATGTTCTGGTGGATATCAACTCCTGCCTCTTCACATGCTGTCTTGTTGTAGAAGATACATGATCCGGTAACACCTGAAGGAATGCCGTAGATGCCATCTCCGATCCTGCCCATGTCAACAACGTTGTCGGGAATATTTGAAACATCAAGAGCACCGCTTTCGATGTAAGGAGTAAGGTCCAAAAGCTGCTCTGAATTTACATACTGATCTATGTAGGAATAATCCATCTGGAGAACATCGGGAAGAGAATCTCCGGCAGAGTCTGTTGCGAGCTTCTGCCAGTAATCATTCCACTGATTGAACTGTCCTTCCACGGATACGCCTTCACGTTCTTTGTACAGGTCAAGTGCCTGCTGTGTACGTTCGTTGCGAACCTGATTTCCCCACCATGCCATTACAAGGCTGGCGTCAGAGTTTTCTTCAGTTGTATCTGCTGCAGTATCTGCAGCTTCGGTTGTAGCCACTTCAGCTGTGTCTGACTGCGCTGTATCTGCTGTATCAGCACTTCCGCATCCTGCAAGTGATGCTACACACAGAAGTCCTGCAAGTACTTCTGCGATGATCTTATTGGTTTTGATTTTCATTGGTAACCTCCCTCTGAATTTCTCTTTCATCAGGCCCGATTTAATGAGTTTATTAACTGAAAAAGAATATAGCATTATATGATCATGCACAAATACATCAATTTAGACGGAAAACATTGCGCAATTCAACCTGTTTCATTTACAATAGGATTTACGCACAACTTTCATGAGGGAATAAAATATGATCACTACCAAGGAATGTAAAAAGAATAATCAGCTGTTCTGGGAAACCCAGGAAGACAGCGTATATTGCAAATATAAGACTGAAAATATAGACCCCGAGATCAGGTCCCTTCACTGCCATGACGGCTATGAGATCCTGATGATAGAGCAGGGAAATATCGGTATGCAGATAGAGGACGATTACTTTGAATTTTCCGCAGGGGACATTCTGCTGATTCCGCCTTATGTGTTTCATTTTGCAAGACAGCAAAACAGTAACCGCTATCAACGAGTCGTTATAAATTTCAAAGAATCCGCCATATCGTCACTTATCAGCAAAGACAGTGCTTACAAGTATTTTACGGACGTTTTCTACAAGGTTTCCGATTGCATGATCCACGTGGACGAACAGACTTTGAACCAGCTTATACTGACATCTGCCCAGTTGGAAAAAGCTATAGATGATACTACAGGAAGCTTTGGAAATGACATTCTGCTTACATCTCTTTTGTCCATAATACTCATCCTGTTGAACAGAAAAAGTGCCGAAAGTCAGATAACTTCCGGCACCATTGCATCGTCTCAGGGCCTTCCGGCCGTGATCAAATCAGTGTTTCAATATGTTGAGGATAACCTCAGTTCAAAAATAACCATAACGGATATCGCCGACACCGTGCACCTTAATTCAGTCTATCTCACAAGGTTGTTCCATCAGTACACAGGACTTTCGATCCAGCAATACATCATTGAAAAACGCCTGTCGGAAGCCAAGAGACTTCTTAAAAACGGTCAGTCTCCAACTGATGTGTGCTACGAATGCGGCTTTAACAATTACTCAAATTTCTCTCGAACTTTTTCAAAACACGTAAAGGTATCACCCCGTCAGTTCCAGGATAATTCCCGGGCGTATTTTGAGACGATTTACTGATGCTTACCCCTTCACACTTCCTGCGGTAAGTCCCTGTACAAAGAATCTCTGACAGGAGATGAACACTGCAAGTATGGGGATAAGGCTAAGTACAGACAGGGCGAACACGTAGCCCCACTGGGTAAACTGGTGTTGGCCAAAAAAGCCGGAAATTGCAATGGGGAGAGTCCGTTTAAGGTCATCGTTGATGACTGTGTTTGCCCAGGGGAATTCCTCCCAGGCCGTGAGGAAGTTGAAAATGGATACTGACGCGATTCCCGGTTTTGCAAGTGGTATGGCAACATTAAAGAATACTGTCAGTATGCTTCCTCCATCCATGTAGGTGGCTTCATCCAGTTCTTTTGGAATATTCTCAACAAACCCCTTTACCATGAATGTTGAATAGGGAATGACCCAGGCTACATAAAAAGGGATCAGTCCCCATATGCTGTTGATGGTTTTCAGCTTTACAGCCAGCTCGTACTGCGGAACGATCATGGTGGTTCCCGGGATGATCATGGTCAGGATGATAAATCCAAACAAAAGGCTTCTTCCGGGGAATTTAAACCTTGCTATGCAAAAGGCAAGCGCCGATGAAACAATGGCTGACAGCCCCACAGTCAGAGTTGAAACCAGTATGCTGTTTCCAAAATTTCCTATAAATTTCTTTTGACCAAGTATATATGCGTAGTTCTCAAAGGTTATCTCTTTGAATTTAGGGAAAAACTTTGGCGGATATTCATAGAGCGCTCCGTTGGGTTTGATGGAGGTGCTCACCATATATATCATTGGCATTATGACGATCATCAGCCCGGCGATCAAAAGAAGATATATCACCAGCTGTGAGATTTTTCTTTTTGACATAAACTCTTTTCACACCTCATCTTTATTCTGCATAAGTCTGAACTGAAGCACTGCAAGAATTGCCAGCACTATCGCAATGATAAATGACAATGCGGCGGAGTAGCCGAATTTGCCGTTGCTGAAGGCTTTGTAATACATCCAGGTAAGAACCACTTCCGTGTCATGACCGGGCTTTCCGCCTGTAATGAGCTTGGTGGAAGTATATACGTTAAATCCGCCGATTGTCAGCATTACAAGGGCGAAAAGGATCGTTCCGCGGATTCCGGGAAGTGTTATGTGAACAAACTTCTGCCACGATCCGGCGCCGTCAAGTGATGCACTTTCATAAAGCTCCAGAGGAACCGTCTGCAGCGCAGCCAGGAACACAACCATATTCCAGCCGATACCTTTCCATATTCCAAGAAGCATGGCAACTGTCATTCCACCCCATCTGGAATCCAGCCACCTCACGTTTTGTGAGGTGACATGGACTACATTTGTAAGAAAATAGTTCAAAAGTCCTTCTGTGTTAAAGACATACTTGAATACCAATGAGGCTATGACCCAGGAAGTGATGACAGGGAGGTAATACGCTACCCTGAAGCCGATCTTTGCATGGGTTATGGAATTGATGAGCATCGCTACCAATAAGCCTATTGCCATCTGGGCCGGGACCGTGATGAGGGTGTACACGATGGTGTTTGTAAAAGAGATCCTGAAATTCTCATCGGCAAGAACTGTCCTGTAGTTCTCAAGACCTATGAACTGCTGGTCCAAAAATGAGCCAAAGTCCCATTTAAAGAAACTCATCCAAAACAGTCTGATAATGGGATATACAGTGAATATTCCAAACACCAATAGCCCGGGCAATAATAGCATTATTATCTGCAGTTTGCTCTTTGCATTAAACTTCATTTTCTTACTCCGGATCATTCTTTTTCATCACTCTGCAAGGAGTGCATCAACCTTTGCTGCAAGCTCATCCATAGCTTCCTGAGCTGTCTTGTCACCGTTTACCACATCTGTTACAGCAGCTGCAAGCTCTGAGTCAAACTCTGACCAGCAGGCGACTGTAGGACGGGATTTTGCTGTCTGAAGCTGCTCGATGTAAGGAGCAAAATCAGCAGACTTAACTGTATCTGTTTCAAGTGCATCTTTGTTTACGGGGATCTGTCCGCACTTAGCCATCTCAACCTGAGCAAACTCGCTTGTCATGAACTTCATGAATTTCCAAGCTGCATCTTTGTTTGCGGAGTTAAACATTGAAATATCTTCGCCGCCAAGAACTGAGATGGAGCCGCCGTTTCCTGCAGGCACAGGAGCTGTTTCATACTTGAAATCAGGATATGCTCCTGCAAGCTCTGCTACCTTCCAGGGGCCTTCAAGAAGCATCATATATCTGCCGGTTCCGAAGCCGTCAGTCATAGGGATATCACCGCTGTTCCATCCGGTGATGGCATTGTCCTTGTAAAGATCTGCAAACATCTCGATGGCCGCTACTGTCTCTTTGCTGTTAAGATATCCTGTAGCCTTGGTCTGGTCTTCGTTTGTAAGGCTTCCGCCCATGCTCCAGATGAAAGGACAAAGGTTCCATCCTGAAAGGCCGGGCTCATCATAGCCCCATACCTGCTGCCCGTTGGCATTATTTCCAGCAAGCTTTTTGCAGGCATCAGCAAACTCATCCATGGTCTTGGGAACAGCAACGCCTGCCTCTGAAAGAGCATCTACGTTGTAGTAAAGGATCTTGGTATTTGTGTTAAGTGCAAGACCGTAGTTGTCTCCGCCGATCTCTGCAGTTGACATTGCACTTTCAAGAAGTCCTCCGGCGATGTCGCTGTAGTCACTCATTTCTTTGTTCAGAGGAACAAGGATGCCCATCTTCTGAAACTCAGGGATCCAGGCACTGTCAAGACGAGCCACATCAGGAAGAGTATCAGACTCTGCGCTGATAAGAAGCTTGTCGTGAAGATCTGCCCACTCGTGTGATACTGCGTTTACCTTTATACCGGGATTCTCTTCCTCAAATTTGGGGATGAGAACTGTAGTTAATGTTTCATTTTCAGCTGATTGTGCGCTATAATGATGCCAGAAGTTAATTGTAACTTCTTCAGTAGATGCCTCTTCTTTTGTATCATCAGAAGCAGGCGCCTCAGTTGCTGTTTGCTGGCTCTGTGAGTCAGATGCAGATGCTGCTGGTGATTGTCCGCATCCCGTTATAGCTGCCAGGCTTGTTACAGATGCGAGTATGATTGCCAGCAATTTTTTTCTCTCTTTCATTTTCTTTTCCTCCTTAGTTCTTAACTTTTATCACCTTGACTTCGCAAGGGTTTATGGCTGTTTTGCCATCAGGGTCTGCTGTTATGATCTCATTTGTTATAAGATCTGTGGCTCCGGCGATGCCTTCAACTCTAACTGTTTTTCCGGAAGATCCTTTGCAGATCAAAACTCTTATCTTTTCGCTTTCATCAGCTCTTTCAAACACCAGAAGATCATCCACGTCGCTGCAGCTTACGGCCTTGTATGAACCGGTTCTTATGCAGGTGTGGTCTTTTCTGAGTTTGATCAGTGTCTTGTACCAGGAGAGCAGTTCTTTATTCTGCCTGCCTTCATCCCACTCCATGCACCTTCTGCAGTCAGGATCGTTGTCTCCGGTGATACCGACTTCATCTCCGTAGTAGATCGCGGGAGAGCCTTTAAATAAAAGCTGGAATGCCACTGCAAGCTTTAACCTCTTTACGTCTCCGCCGCAGTAGAAAAGAAATCTCTCAGTATCGTGACTGTCCAGCAGATTGTAGAGCAGGTCTGTAGTCTCGGTTTTGTAAAGAGCAAGCATCCTGCCAATCCTTGCATCAAACTCCGATGCGCTTATCTTTTCAAGTCCGTAGTAATCTCTTAGTGCATCGCGGAACATGTAGTTCATCACTGAGTCAAGGCGCTTTCCTGTTGTAAGCGACCCTCCAAAGCCCCAGGTCTCTCCAAGAAGTATGATGCCGGGATATCTTTCTTTTAAAAGAGTTCTCGCCGCCTGCCAGACTGCGGAATCAACTTCGTCAGCCACATCCAGTCTCCATCCGTCGATGTCATATTCCCTAATCCAGAAGTCCATTACATCAAGGATGAAATCCCGAACCTGTGGATTTGATGAGTTTAGTTTTGGCATGTATTTGTATGCCCCAACACACTCGTAGTCTTTGTGAGTTACCGAGATATCTTTTTCCTTGTTTGAAAGAAACCAGTCATAATATTTTGAATGTGAACCTTTCTCGATAACATCCTCAAACTGTTTAAAATGAATTCCCGTGTGGTTGAACACTCCGTCAATGACAACTCTGATCCCTGCCTTATGGAGCTCTTTTACCATCTCTCCAAACTCTTCGTTGGTGCCAAAGATGGGATCGATCCTGTAGTAATCGGTGGTGGCATATTTGTGATTGAAATCGCCCTCAAAGATTGGGTTAAAATAGATCACTTCTATGCCAAGGTCCTGCAAGTAGGGAATCTTGTCCCGGACTCCCTTCAGGTCACCGCCCATGAAGTTTTCTCTGGTTGGGGGTGTCCCCCAGGGCTGTACATCCGCCGGATCGTTTGCCTTATCTCCGTTAGCAAATCTATCCGGAAAGATCTGATAGTAGATCGTTCCTTTCGCCCAGCCCGGATAGGAGATCACATCTCCACGGTTGGCGTATAGGAATTCGAAACAGCCATCCTGCGGCTCCTTTTTTGAAAAGCCGGTAGCTGAGTAATACTGGTCAGTGCCGTCATTTCCCGTGAGCTTAAAATAGTACTTATGATATCTTGCAACCTTGGAAAACTCTATCTTCCCTTCGTAGTAGTCAAACAGATCGTCGCTGCAATTCTTACTTAGCTCAATGCTGTTTTTTATTTCCGGCGTGGTCCTGCAAAAATAGATGATGCTGCATTTTGAGATGTCACTTTTTGCAGTCCGTATTTTGACCACAAGCCTGTTTCTTGCTATCGGGTAAATAAAGTCTTCGGAATTAAGATGCAAAACCGCTTCCTTTTTCACCGTATCTCCTTTCTCTATTTTTTCTTTCGCCCGGTCGAAGCTCTTTCAATGATGGCTGCGTCAACAAGCGTGCTCTTAATTTTCTTTTCTTTTCCCCTGATGGACAAAAACAAGAGCTCTGCTGCCGTCTCTCCCATCTTGTATGTATCAACGTCAACGACGCTGAGCGCTGGTTCCATGTACTCCGCAAGGGGATAGTTGTCAAATGTGATAACTCCGATCTGTCCCGGAATGCGGATCTTTCTGGCCTTTATTGCTCGAAGGAGATTAAAGGCTATGATGTTGTTGGAGCAGATAAAACAGTCTGTCTCCCGCTCCTTGTTTTTGATCTCGTCAAGGAGCATATCTATCTTTTCTTCGCTGTAGGTATGGATGGAGGTTGTCTTTATCTTTTGTGCCTTGCACTCATCCTCAAAACCTTTGATACGCTTACTTTCAAAAATGGTCTTCCTGTTTTCCACAAGGAGCATGGGACTTTTATATCCTGATCTTATGAGGCACTCCACCGCCTTTCGGCTGCCCTGCTCGTTGTCTACATCAACCCAGCAGATGTCCTTCTTTTTATCCTGCGGCTCGCCCATGACCACGAAAGGGAAATCACTTGCTGTCATAAGATCAATGAGCTCGCCTGTCATGCACTGAACAGGAAGTATGATGCCGTCCACTTTTCTCTCCTGTACCAGATTTTTGATATTGCCGGCGTCTGAAAGAGAATGGTTTGAGATCAGCACGCTGTAGCCTTTTGACTGAGCCACAGACTCTATTGCAATAACGCTCTGTATGAAAAAGGCATTGGAAAAAGCATCCTTGTTGCCTGCATCTATTACCAGTCCTATGGTAAAGGTGTTGCCGTTAACAAGGCTCCTTGCAAAACTGTTTGGATGATAATCAAGCTCCTTCATTGCCTGCATTATCTTTTCTCTTGTTTCTTCCGAAATGCTTGCGGTACCATTGATAACTCTTGATACAGTAGAAGGATTTACGCCAACTGTTCTGGCTATGTCTTTGATGGTTGCTGTCATTTCACTCTCCTATGCAAACGTTTGCACAAATGTTTCAAAGTTTGGCAATGCAAACGTTTGCATTGCCTGTCTATAATTTACCTCTATTGGTTCAGGTTGTCAACACCATTAATTTTTTCTTTCAAAAACTTCTGAATATTATCATATCTCTCACATACAGCACGGTGGGCGGGATCAGGGATCCAGCTTCCGTTGTGATGATGAAGGGTATAGCTAAGCTCTGTGCTGTAAACTATTCCTGTGTCAAAACTTTTTCCCGTCAGCACCTCGAAAGGATAAACGGTTATATCCTCCACCTGTTGGAAGCCACCGTTCTTTTTTAGACCGTGTTTTTCAATGACCTGAGTGTAGCGCACAGGACAGGTTGAATTGTCCCAGGTCCCGTCAGGTTTTAAATAGGGTCTTGCCTCATAGCTCTCACAGATTTCCTCTATGATGGGATGCCGGGGCTTTGCTCCCATTCCTGAGCCGCATTCAATGCGGCCTAGTGACTCAAAGCTCATGTAGGCGTCGTTGTACAAAAGATCATCAATGGGACGCAGCATCTCCACATCAAGGTCCATGTATATGCCGCCGTACCTGCGAAGGATATCCGCTCTTGCGTAGTCCGATGCAAAAGGGTAATTTCCATGCTCTATCGCCTGGTCAAAAAACAGGCAGTGATCCGGTTTGTAGGAATCAAGATCCCAGATCTTTATTTCAAAATCCGGAGCATATTTTTTCCAGGAATCCAGGCACCTTTGATATAGCTCAGGAAGAGGATCTCCGGAAAACCATATGGCGTGGATAATCTTTGGGATTTGCGGGGTATCATTTTTGCGGAAGTTCGCAGGCGGCTTGTCTACGGATAAAAGAAGCATGTCCTCATACAGGGCTTCAAGGAAAATAGCAGGAACAGCCTCGAATCCAACAAATCCTGTGTCTGAACTGATCTGGGCAAATATCTCCTCGTAGCCTGTGACAGCGATGAAGATAATTGTGTTTTCGCTGTCCATCCGGGCCAGCTTGTCTTTGCCGATCCTGTTAAAAGATCTGCCGTCTATCACAACATCCGTCGTTCCGGGAACGTCCACAAATCCCTTCAGCTTGTGGATCAGACCGCTCTTTTTCAAAAAGGGCAAAGTACTGTTACGGAAGTGTTTGCCGCTTCCCCAGCAAATGATATCTTTGGTTTTCAGTTTTTCAAAATAATCATTTATAGTCATTTATTTACTATTATACAAAAAAGAATGTCGCTTGCGACATTCTCGCGCCGAGCGCGGTTGCTGAAGGCAACATATTCCTATCGCGCGAGTGCGCATCCATAGCGGAGCTCTTTGATACTTTATTTATCCAGCAGCACCGCTACTGCATCAAAGGATTCGTCAAAGTGTATTTTCGCGGTGGAACCATCAATCGTGATCTCATGATTTCCCGCTTCGAAAACATCAATTATCTTATATCCCTCTTCAAGAGGTACCTCAATCTCCTGAGGTCCGTTATGCTCAAAGGTATGAACTATCATCAGCGCTTTGCCGTTATCACCGTATCTGGCTGATGCCTGATAGTCCTTCAGCGCTCTGTTTGAAGTCTGGAAAGGCCCGTAAACTCTGGTAAAACCGCCAGCTATAATACCGGATGCTTTCTTGTAAAAATCAGTTCCGCGGTCCGTCAGTTCCCACTGGGCATCGTCAAGATCAAAGACATCTCCCGAGATACACAGCGCGCCATACATTCCGGCACAGACTGAATATGCGATCCTCTTTAGAGGGTCAGTCTTTCTGAGCACCGACCAAATCTGGCTCTTGGAAGCCAGGATAAGGCTCTGGAGATTTGCTGCGATAACAGGGATCTCTTTTTCCTCGTGCGCATCCGAAAATGACAGGAAGTCAGCAAGCTCCATAAATCCGGGCTCCAGCCTGTGTCCGCCCGACGAACATATCTCTATAGTTATGCCGGGAACATTTTTTCTTATCTTTGCAAAAAAGCTCTTGGTGGCCTCCATGCACTGCCTAAGGCCCTCGCCGTAGCTTTCTGCACCGTCGCATCCAATGCCGATGGTGTCGTTGTAATCTATCTTTATGTATTCAAATCCATTTTCATTTAGAAAATCTATTACTTTCTCTGTAAGGTAATCCTCTACCCATTGGCTTCTCATATCCCAGAATCTTCTGGTTCCGGAGATTATGACTTTGCCGTCTCTTGTAAGAAGATGAGCCTCGTCATTAACAGCGTCCGCGTCCTTGCCCACAACTTCAAGCTCGAACCAGATGCCGGCCTTCATGCCCGCTTCGTTGATCTTTTTTACAACGCCCTTCAAGCCGTTAGGAAACAGGTCCTCAGCAATCCGCCAGTCACCCATGTTATCCTGCCAGCCCTTAACGGAATCGGCATACCAGCCTGCATCGATCACGAAGTAGTCATAGCCCTTACCCTTAAGTACATCAAGGAGCCTGTCTACATTCTTTTCACTGGGTTCGCCCCAGGTGGTGCAGTACTCATTAAAAAATAATGGAATCTCTTTAACCTTCTGAGAAGCAGAAAGCTTGTCTCTCTGGGCATCAAGAAGCCTGTCGCACACGGTTTCAAAGTCATCCGTGGATACAGTAAGATAGCACTCAGGCGTTGCAAAAGAACCACCTGATGGAATGGTCTTTCTCCAGTGTCCAAACTCGTAATCTGCAAGCCCCAGAGTAAGGCTTAAGTTCTCGTCGTTACGAACAGCCTCGATCTGCCAGGAAGATGAGCAGGCAAGTGTTGCCGCCCAGATGACTCCGGCTTCTTTATCCTCTATGGCTGCAAAGGGGAAGAACCCTCGGACCGGCATGGAGCCTGTTGTTCCAAACTTTTCACAACGAACTCCGAACCTGGCCCATGAGGGCTCCAGCATAAGGTCTTCGATAGAGTCTGTTACATGCCTTGCCTCCGCACTCCAACGGCTTCTGAATCTGTGGAGTGCAAGCCTTCCGGTTGCCTCGCCCTCGGCGTAAGGCGTAATACCCGAAAGACTTGCGGAAGAAAAGGTCTCTAAAGTGATTTCCTTTTTGGTGTAGTTAAATATTTTGGAATAAACCCGCAGGGCTCTGGAAGCTTTTTTCCAGATCACTACGTGTTTAAGCTTCACTCCGTCAGGAGCTGTAAGGGTAGTTGCTATTTCTTTTTCCCGGTCAGTCTCTGTTACAGTCTGATCCTGATAGGAAAAAGACATGGTCATGCCACTGTTATGCCTTGTCATTCCTGCAGCAAATCCGCTGCTCGTGGAGTCTCCAAGACACGATATCTGTATCATGGGATCAGGATTTCCTTTGTCCCACAAAGTCCCGTTACTGCGACTTGTGGGCACGATGGAAAAAGAAACCTGTCCCTGAGGTGATGTTAAATAAACCGCGTTCATATCTCCGAGAGATATTACTTTGACACGCTTGTCGCTCATGTTAAGCGCTCCCGTCTGATGTTATAGTTACAGCTTTCCGCCTGATGTTGCGATACCTTCAATGAACTGTTTCTGGAAGATAATGTAGATAATGATCATGGGTACGCAGGAAATAAGCGCTGCCATCATAAGCTCAGGGTATTTCTGCTGATACTGTCCGTTCATCTTGGCAAGGGCACTGGCAAGAGTTGTTGCTCTGTTATCAGGGCAAACGATCATGGGCCACATAAGGTCTTTATATGCAAAGACTGCTGTGAAGATTCCAAGAGCCACCATTGATGACTTGGTAAGGGGTGCCATGATGTAAACGAAGGTCTGAGGAATACTGCATCCATCAAGTCTTGCAGCTTCTTCAAGGTCTCTGGGAAGCTGCATGTACGCCTGACGAAGAAGGAAGGTTCCAAAGGCTGAAACAACGCCGGGGAACACAAGTCCCATTACCGTATTTGTCAGGTGAAGCTTGCTGACCATTATGTACTGGGGGATGATGAATATCTGAACAGGGATCATCATCTGCAAAAGAACCACGGCAAACATAAGGTTCTTTCCCTTAAATTCGAGCCTTGCAAAGGCGTAGCCGCTGAGGGTTGCGGTCAGCACAGCGAAGAGGATGCGCAGTCCCACCATTGCAAGGGTGTTAACATAAAGCCTGGCAAAATCCATGGCTTTTATAACATTTCCAAAATTCTGCGTCTGCCAGACACCGGGAACGATAACGAAGGGGTCGACCTGCATAGTTTCTGCAGTCGTCTTAAATGCTGTAAGGAACATCCACAAGAAAGGCACCAGCATTGTGATCGAAACCAGTATCAGAACTACATAAATGATTATATTTGTTACTGTTCTTTTCATTTCTGCCTCCTTTCTTTACTCGTAATGAACCCATTTCTTCTGACCGATGAGCTGTACCAGGGTAAGTAAAAGTATCACCAGCAAAAGAACTACTACAACAGTTGCGCCATATCCCTTTTTGCTCTGTTCAAAGGAGTACTTGTAGAACAGGAAAACAAGGGACTGTGTCTTTTTCCACGCAGGATTGTTAAGGTCGATCATCATGTAGATCAGGTCGAATACCTGCATTGCTCCGATCACTCTTGTTACAAGAACAAAGAAGATCGTGGGCGAGATAAGGGGTATAGTAATGTTTATGAGCTGGTGCCATCCGTTGGCACCGTCAAGGGAGGCCGCTTCGTAATAATCACCCGGAACCTCCTGAAGTCCCGCAAGAAACAGGACCATGTTGTAACCGATACCGGACCAGATACCGATTGCCGCAATGGAATAGATCGCAATCTTGGGATCTGAGATCCAGTTGACTTTGATATGAAAAATGTTGTTGATAAGTCCAAAGTTAGAGTTGTACAGCCACTTCCAAACCATGGCTATAGCAGCGGGCGCAACTACCATGGGGAGGAAGAATATTGTTCTGAACACATCTCTTCCCTTCAGCTTTTTGTTCAGCAATACTGCCAGCAAAAGAGCTATCACGATGGAAAAAGGAACTTCGACAATGGCATATTTAACTGTGTTAAACAGTGCCTGCCAGATCTCTCCGTCTCCCAGAACCTTTTGGTAATTGGCAAGCCCAACGAATTTGTTTCCCTTGCCGAAATCCCCCGTTTTATAGAAGCTCTGTTTAATGGTGTCGATCATCGGATAGATGTTCAGAATAAAGAGCCCAAGCATTGTGGGAAGAATGAATAGCCATCCCCAAAATAATTCACTTTTCTGTCTTGATGTTAACTTCTTATTCACAGGGTTTCTCCTTGAAAAAACAGATTTTGATGCGAACTGTGGTACAGATTAGAAATGCGCCCAGGGAGCATTTCCCTGAGCGCACCCTTTCTATTCTATCATTTTAATAGTCTGAATGAGTATTACTCTTCTGCAAGATCAGCATTCATTTCAGCTGCGATATCCTTGCAGACTTCGTCTACAGGCTTCTCACCTGTCCATGCATCCTGAAGCTTCTCGATCATCATGTCTTCCCAAACTGTGGTATCTCTTGAGTAAGGTCTGAATACGAGCTTAGCATCAAGCATCTTCATATGTCCGTTAAGATCGAATGCAGGAACTGAGTTAACCCATGCATCAGATGTTCCAATGTAAGCTGACATTGTTACGCCAAGTTCTGCCTGCTTGAGCTGGCCTTCTTTTGATGTAAGGTACTCGATAAGTGACCATGCTGCCTCAGGGTTCTTTGTGTTTGCTGCAGCTGCCCATCCAAGTCCGTTGTAGATAGATACACGGTCTGAAGGATCATTTGTGTAAGGAAGAACTGCTACGTCGCAGTTTGCTGCTGTGTACTCATTGTCACGGAAGCCTGCAAGCATCCAGGAACCGTTGATTGACATAGCAACCTTGCCTGCCTGAAGGAGCTCATTGGGAGCTGTCTCAGATACTGTTGCAAGATCAGGGCAGGAACCATCAGCGATCATGTCTGTGAAGAGCTTAATTGCTTCGATGGTCTTGGGATCATCCATTCCGGATGTCTTCTTGTCTTCGCTGATAACATATCCGCCGTAAGAATAAATTGTGTTGTAGTAACCTTCCTGGTTGTTACCGGGAGCAATTGCATATCCCCAGTGATCAGCGTTTGTAAGCTTCTTTGCATTTTCTGCGAAGTCTTTCCATGTCCATGTCTCATCAGGATAAGGAACGCCCATCTCGTCGAAGATTGTCTTGTTGTACCAAAGAGCGATTGTATCGATATCCTTAGGTACTGCGTACTGCTTGCCGTTTGACTGGTACAGTTTAACGATACCTTCGTAGTAGTTGTTAAGGTCTATTTTGTCACTTGCTGCGATAAGATCTGTAAGATCAAGAAGCTGATCGTTCTCCATGTACTTCTGAGCTACGTTTGAGTGCATCCAGAATACATCGGGAAGCTCGCCGCCTGTTGCGCCTGCTTCAAGAAGTGTCCAGTAGTTGTTCCAGTCTACTACCTGAATAGTAGCCTTAACGCCTGACTGCTCACTCCACTCGTCAACGATCTGCTGAAGTCCGGGTCTCTGGCCCTCATCCCAAATTGTAACTGAAAGCTCTCCCTCAACGCTGCTTCCGATACTCTCGGGAGCTGCCTCTTCTGCTGCAGCTGCCTCTTCTGCTGCAGGTGCCTCCTCTGCTGCAGGTGCTTCCTCTGTTGCTGCAGGTGCAGTCTCTGTTGCTGCGCTGCCACAACCGATCACTGTTGCTGCGGTAATTGCACTAAGCAAAATCGCAAGTACTCTCTTTTTCATTTTTTACCCTCCTAAAACAATAGATTTAACTGCCAATTTGATAATTGATAGCCTTCTCCTGATTGCAGTTTAATCATAAACAATCAGGCATGTAATGTGTATGTTTGTTTGTGTAGTTTTGATGTCATTTTGTGATATTGGATTGATTAAATTGCGTCAAGAACTGTTACGAATGATGCGTAATCTTCCGAAATAGTGAAACCATTTTTATAAAATTCCGAAAGAGTTATGCCCATATTCATAAGTTCGTCGCCGTAATACTCTTTGTCTTCCATCTTATAAAGAGTATCAGGATCAAGTCCCGCAAGTTTAACAAAGCCCGGTAACATATTGACATTTGATCTCATGCAGTAGAAGCCGACGATAGCTTTTTTCTTATCCTGTGAAACCACCATCCACGCGGTCTGATCCGTTTCAAAAGGAGATCTGAGTCTGTAGAAATTGCCGTACTGGATGAGCTGCCTGTGCTGTTTCATAAACTCTATCTGGCGTTTAACTTTTTCAAACTCTTCTGCGCTTATCTCGTTAAGATCAAGCTCGTAACCGAAGGTTCCGAAATATGCCACATTGGCTCTTGTTTCTATGGAAGTTGTCCTTCCTGTCTGCTGGTTAGGAACCGCAGAAACATGAGATCCGATGGATACGATAGGGTATCCGTAGGATGAGCCGTACTGGATCCTCAGTCTGTCAATGGCATCCGTGTTGTCGGAGCACCATGCCTGGGGCGCGTAGTAGAGCATTCCCGCATCAAATCTGTTTCCGCCCGACGAGCAGGATTCAAAGAGAATGTCGGGAAAAGCTTCTATAAGCCTTGCGTAGAGGCTATAAACACCAAGAATGTATTTATGATATACCATTCCCTGCTCCTGCGCAGAGCATTCAAGGCTGAACACCTCTGTAAGCGGACGATTCATGTCCCATTTAATATAGCTGATATTTGCTCCGTTTATTACCTTGTAGAGCATATTGAAAATGTAATCGACTACCTCTTCTCTGGAAAAATCAAGCACCATCTGGTGTCTGCCAAGTGAAGATTTCCTTCCCGGAACAGAGAGCGCCCAATCGGGATGTCTCCTGTAGAGATTGCTGTTGGGATTTACCATTTCGGGTTCGATCCAGAAGCCGAACTTAAGTCCCATGGCGTTTATCTTTCTGGAAAGACCTGCCATTCCCTGAGGGAGCTTTGCCGGATTTTCAACCCAGTCGCCAAGTCCCGCGAAGTCATCATTTCTTTCGCCGAACCATCCATCGTCCAGGACAAAGAGCTCCACACCGGCCTCCTTGGCTTTGGCAGCGATCTTTAAGATGCTGTCCTCGGTGAAGTCCATAAATGTCGCTTCCCAGTTGTTATTAAGAATGGGACGAGGCTGGTTTTTCCACTTGCCTCTTACAAGATTGTTGTTGTACAGCCTGTGGTATGTCTGGCTAAGATCATTGAGACCACTGTCTGTGCAGGCGATCACAACCTCGGGTGTTTCGAAAGTCTCTTTTGGGTTCAGCACCCATGCGAATCTCTCAGGGTTGATACCCATCAGGATCCTGAGCCTTCCGTAGGAATTGCCTTCAGCGGTCCCCAGAAAATTGCCACTGTACACAAATGAAAATCCATATGCATCGCCGGCAAAGTCATCAGTATGGGGTCTCTTGATGATCATGAAGGGATTAAAATTGGCACTGGAAACGCCCCTCATTGATCCTATGGATGTAATGCCGTCCGTGAGCTTTCTGACCTGGGGGATCCTCTCCCTTGCCCATGCTCCGGTAAACTGCACCATTTCATAATCCAGATCCGGAAGATCAATGCAGCAGGAAAGCGCTCTGGTCAGTCTGACTGCCGCGTCCCCGCTGTTCTTAAACTCAGCATGTCTTGCAACAACCGGATATTTATCAAAGATAGTATATGACAGGATCAGAGTCATCTGTGCCTGTTCATCTGCAAGCTCCACTTCAAGGCTCATGGCCTCGTCCTCGCCCGCATAGGTTGCAGGAAGTCCCTTGATAGCTCTTTTGCCCTTGTAAATGCTGTGGCTTTTGTATGTAAAAGAGCTGATCCGGGATCCATTCGCCGTTTCTACCTCAAAGGCCGGTGTTCCGAAATCCGTCGTTCCGAAGGAAGGGTACTCCTGACGGTTGAGCTCCATTGAATAACTCTCGGTATCAGCATCCACGGCAATATTGGGCATTCCCTTACGGAAGATCACGTAGGACATGTCCTCCCGCTCGTGGATCTTTTTGCCAAAATAAAGATTGGCGAGTTCCCCCGAAGGGGCAACCCCAATGACATAGCTGATCCTGTCATTATACAAATGAAACTGTCCGGATTTTTTATTCCAACTAATATTCATTCGTAAACCCTTTCATCAGTCAATTAATAGTGTCTGTTTTGCAATCAGATAAAGACACTTTAAGTTTAAATACGCGGCATGAAAATAATAATGGCATTTTTTGATTTTTTGATGTCAAAATTTGACATTTGCATTATAATCTAAAGTAACATTTTGACATGGGAGGGAATGGTATGCCACAGGAACTTCAGGGATGTGATTTTTGTAAATTCGTTAACTACGAGGATTCCGACGATTTTTACCTTTATGAAGTGGGCAGCAACAAGTGCGAGCCCTTGTATTCATATGAACATCTGGTAAAAAACCGCATAGTCATCCACTTTGTTCTAAACGGCAAAGGGATACTGCGACTCAATGGAAAACAGTATAACGTTGGCCCTCATCAGATATTCCTGATTCCCGCGGACGTTCGAACCTTCTACCAGGCCGATGCAGAGGAGCCCTGGGAATACATCTGGTTTCACATCGGCGGTCCCAAGATCCCTCTTATTCTGAAAGAGGCAGGTCTCACACCTTCTCACCCGGTCTATACCCCCGTGGCATGTTCAGACAAGATCGAGGCTCTTGCCAAAGATATCCTGGACAATTACACCAGGCAGTATTACTGCGTGGGAACCCTGTATCAGATATGCGATTACATGATTGAGAATTCTTCCAAGAAACAGGAAGTTGAATACGAAAACTCTCTTATGTATGTAAAGAACGTAATCTCGTACATTCAGCTGAAGTACGCAGAACACGTAAAGATTGAGACCATTGCCCTTTCACTTGGGCTTAACAGAAGCTATTTAACCAGACTTTTCAAAGAGGCCACCGGCTATTCCCTTCAGGAGTATCTTCTGACCTACAGAATGAAGATGGCTTTAAAACTTTTGTCCGAAAATAAACTCAGTGTATCCGAGGTTGCTGAATCCGTCGGATACACTGATACGTTTACTTTTTCCAAGGCCTTCAAGAGACACTTCCACCAGTCGCCCTCCTCCTGCAAAGGCATCGACTACAGCGTCGCAACCGGCATGCTGGGCATCTCAAGGGCGAATATAAAGTCTACGAAGGATTGAGGGCGGCGTTTAATATGCACTTTCTGTAGCTTTATTATCTCCCATTCAGAACAGACTTAGCTGTTCGTAATCACTACGCCTGTCTAGCTCAGGCATAGGCTCTTTTATCATTTCCATTGCTGCAGAAGAATCCTTCAGATAATCCCGGACATTTACCTTGTCGATGATGACGGGCATTCTGTCGTGAACCGGCTTCATTGATGCATTGGCCGCAGTTGTCAGTATCACAAAAGAATTCCTGTTCTCGCTAAGATCATAGAAGCCTGCCAGATAGATAGGCTTTTCATCCATTCTCTTAAACATGAACTTCGTCTTGCTTGCGTCCCACTCGTAAAAACCGGCTGCAGGCAAAATACATCTCCTGCTCCTGATACTCTCAGAGAACATTGATTTTTCTGTTACAGATTCAGCTCTGGCATTTATGATCAGTTTTTTATCTTTGGATACTATTCCCCAAAATAGCTCTGACAGCATGAGATCTTCATCAGTACCTTTATTCCAGACAATTCCGGGAGTCGTCATCCCCGGAGTAATATCTCCCGCGGAGGTGGCAAGTGCCCCTCTGGAAAGGTCAAGATCATCTTCCACTTCATATGAAGTTTTGTCGCTGTAATAATATCTGCCACACAAAGATCAAATCCCCACTATAACCTTAAACGCTTCCTCTGCCATTCAGGTTCATCTCAAACGTCAACAGCTCAGGGATTACATCTTTTACAAGGAACATATCCCTGATCTATCAGCTCATCACGTGAACCTTCAAAGTATAATTTATTTTTCTCTTTCATATCACCCACACTGCTGCATGAGGGATAATGAAACTTCTTTGTGTTTTTGTTTGCAATATATGAAGAGCTGACCGGGCCTGCTGCCGGAGCCTCTCTCGTAACTGTGGGATCAGCAACCGTTTCATTGATCACAAAGGCGTTCTCAACAGCGTTACTTCCATCCGTGTAGTCTATGGCAACCCCGGGCTGAACATTAAAGCAATATACATTAAAGCTCACTCCCTTGCCCTTGTCTTCGACGGAATACGCTTCCATTTTTACGCCTGAGCAAAGAAGGTTCTTTCCCTCAAATACGGGAGTAACCCTGTACATCACATGATTGCCGGTACTCTTTATATAAGTTGCCACCGCATTCTCATAAGGGAGCATGCCCTCAACGTTCATGTAGCGGGTCCCGGTGATCAGATTTCTCTCGTTGGCATTTTCTCCGGTGAGCTGAAAACCGATCATGTGGCATCTGTTGTAAAGATATGGCGGGTCAGAGTCAACCAGTCCGGGATACTTATTCTGATCCCATCCTGTGGGCTTTACCATGCCTATGGATTCGCGCTCCTTAGTCGGCATCAGGTCTTTTCCAAGACAGGCCATAGCCGGAGTGCATCTTCCAAGTTTATCAAGTTTGCCATACTCTTCAAAGGAGTCAGTCACGATCTCCGCAGCAGAAAACTCCGGAACATTTTTGTTAAGCTGCGCCGAAGCGCTTCCTGAGTATGTAGGAACAACTTCCTTTGCCTCGCCGGCAAATGTGCCTATACTACTCAGATTTATGCAAAATACAGAAATCACTACAGCCAGAAAAATCATCTCTATGAATTTGTAAGATAATCTCTCAACTCTTTTCATGTATTCAGCCTCAAAAGAAAAATATTACATTGCTGCAATTATAATTCTTTCCTTACCCGGAATACAAGAAATAAAGTATAAACAATTATGAAATATCGTTCACCGAATCTCTTTCCACAAAAAGATCCTAAACAGTAAAAATGCCACCACTGTGGTTACTATATCCGACACAAACTGAGCTGATACTACACCTGATAGTCCGGATAGTCTCGATAGGATCACAAGTGCAGGGAGAAAGACAATTCCCTGCCTGCAGGCTGATAGTACAAAGGCACCCGCAGCTTTTCCGATGGACTGGAAGGTGCAGATCACTATCTGCAGCACTCTTTGCAATTTCGTCATAGAATCTTCCATCTTCGAATTCCTTATAGAGGTTAGTCGCATTGAGATTAACACCGATGATACTGTCCTCGGGCTTTACCGTAATTGCATCATAGGTCTCGTTCATCTTATCCACAGTTCTGGTCTCAACCAGCGTGTCTCCACCGGTCCTTGCATCGAGCATTTCTTTAACATCCTTCACAAGATTCTCTTTAAATGTCTCAAAATCCATGTTGTTTTCCTCTCTTCCATTTTTCTGCACAAAAAATGGACGCCACCCTGACTCTCATCAGGACCAGCGTCCGGTGTCGCATCTATTCTTTTGCAAAAGAAAAACGCCTCATGTTACGGACTGCATTTCGCAATCCGTATCACTTGGCGCATTATAATAATATCATACCTGAAATCAGCTTAAAAGCTACAGGGAGTGTAAACTCAGTGTAATCTTGGGGTAAAAAAGACTACAGGGAGTGTAATTCTCTCCCTGCTCGATCAGCAAACTAATTACCCACTCTTGATATCAGTTATCTCATCTAAAAATATCCCAAGCAGATTTTCATGATAATACTTGGATAGAAAATCCATAACATTACTTATTCCTCCGGGTCCCGTACTATCGACACCTCTTTTCTCGGCTTGGGAAATGATATCCAGGGGACTCACATAAACAAATGGGCACTTATCCTCTATTTCAATGAGATAATGTTGCCAAAGACTACGATTGTTCATACCCAAAAACTCATACGACTGAACATAATCAAAAATAAAAACTTTCATGTTGCACTCTTTTAATTTGCTCAGAAGACCATTAATCGCCTCTACGATTCTCTCCGGAGGCTTGTTCATGCAATCCGTAATATCCAGCAATATGAAATCACAATCATGAACCCATTCTGTAATAAACGATACTCTTTTACTCACAGGACATGGCGCCCAGGGCTCGTTTATAGTACGAATTTCATGATAATCTATATATTCTAACGTTTCTCCCAAATGTGAATAGAAATGCCATGAATCCTCGTCAACTTGTACCTCGGAAATAATTGGTTCTCCTTCCTTATTGTATCCGTTCCATGCTACATCCTTATATCTGGAGGAGTATTGGTTATACCACAAAGATTTTCCAAGGTTTCTAAGATGAATCCCCCTTAAATCGTCACTAATATGATTAGGCCAGTATGCAAACCGCCAGTCAACATTCTGTTCATCAAAGAACTTTGACAATCCATACGGCCGTACAATTGAATCGAGAAGCTGAATAAATCCGATTTTTAACATCGTTATCTCCTCATAATCAAGTTGCTAATTAGTGCCTGTTGATATATATTTACCAGACCGTAATATGCAACAAGGTCTGGCCAACCAGGTTCTACATAATCTATAAACAACCTGTCTTTCCCATTTACAGGGACCATATTACA
>JAILOW010000108.1 GCA_024690635.1 Butyrivibrio sp. | reverse complement strand
CAAAGGTAGGTGTGTGGTAGATGAGCTTGGCCTCATAGAGGTTCTCGTTAAGGAACTGCATAACTTCATCGCGGACCTCAACTCGAACGCCCACATCAACGGTTCCGGGCTTGGTCTCAATGCCGATCTCCTCGCATTTGTCCTTGAACCAGTCTGCGCCCTCACGGCCAACTGCACTTACGATCTCTTTTGCCGCATAAGTCTCACCCTTGTCGGTGGTTACGCCTGTAGCAACGCCGCCCTTTACAATGATATCTGTAACCATGGTATTGAACTGAATCTCAACGCCCTTGGAAAGAATGTGCTCCTGAAGCTTGGAATAGATCTTGTAGCCTTCCTCTGTTCCAAGGTGTCTGATAGGGCACTCCACAAGCTTTAAGTTGGCGTTGATGGCTTTCCTTCTGATATCACGGATCTCGTTTTCCTTGTCGATGCCGTAAACGCTCTTGTCCGCACCAAACTTAAGATAGATTTCGTCGGATTCGTGGATGAGTTCTCCCGCCTTGTCGTATCCAAGGATCTCA
Organism: Butyrivibrio sp.; assembly: GCA_024690635.1. The sequence goes on along the minus strand of JAILOW010000108.1, from coordinate 19,897 downwards.
GGGAGATTACCTCCCACATCAGGTGAAAGAGAAAGCTTGCCATCAGAAAAAGCTCCGGCGCCTGCAAAACCAGTTGTTATAGAGCAGGGCTTACAGCCTGCACAGGTCTTGGTCACACGCTTGGGGCAGTTTCTTTTTTCTATAGAACGACCTTTCTCGATCATCAGAACCTTGAGATCAGGTCTTTTCTCCATAAGTTCGTATGCGCAGAAAATGCCTCCGGGGCCTGCGCCGATTATGATCACATCGTAATTATTTGCCATAATATTACCTCCTAAATAAATTACGTGAGGAGATAATTATAACATCAAAGATGTTTACCTGCTACCGCTCCTGTACTGCACAGGAGTCATGCCGTATTTCTTTTTAAAGAGTCTGTTGAAGTGCTCAACATTCTGATATCCTGCGGCTTCAGCCACCTTTTCAACCTTCATGTTGCCGTTTCTAAGGAGTGTGCTGGCCTTGTTAAGTCGGATCCTCTTTACGTTCTCTCCAAAGGTCATGCCGCTCTTTTCCTTGATGTACTTGGAAAGGTAGGGCTTGGACAGATAGAACTGGCTTGAAAGGTCATCAAGGGTTACTGTCAGGTAATTTTCCTGAATGTAATTGATTATGGAATTGATCCTCTCATCCTTGCTGTTTTTGATGTTCTTTACATCGTCGATCTGGTTGACCGCAATAACAAGCGCATTGATGGAGGACTTGATGATATCCTCATCTATTCCAACGCCCCAGTACTTCTGGCCGTTGTGTGTTATGCCCACATAGGAGCAGGCCTTTGAAGAAGATCCCCTTGAAAGAGCATGCTCTTCGTAGGTTGAAAGCTCGTAGCTGATGTTAAAGTACTGCTTGATGGCGTTACTAACCGCGTCAAGACGACCGTTACCGTTGGCCTCAACCACATGCTCTCTGTCCGCATGGGAGATTGTAACTTCCGCGAGGATTCCGTCCACCTGCTTGAAGTGAACTTCTTTGATCCTGAAAATATTGTCGTTGTGAACGTATTTGTCCTCAAAGATCTGATAGATCCTCGCAGGTGAAAGCTCAGCATGCTCTCTGTCGGAAATATCCTTGATGGTATAGCTGATATCCGCCTGCATTTCCTTTGGCACCATCATGCCGTAGTTGGTCTTTAATATGTAGCTTACGCCGCCCTTGCCGGACTGGCTGTTGATCCTGATAACATCACCGTCGTACTCTCTTCCGAGATCCTTGGGATCGATGGGCAGATAAGGTACAGACCAGATGCCTCCGTCCTTTTTCTGATCGTGCCAGGAAAAGCCCTTGGAAATGGCATCCTGGTGAGAACCTGAAAAAGCGGTAAACACAAGCTGTCCCGCATAGGGCTGTCTCTCATAGATACGCATGCGGGTAAGTCTCTCATAGACCTCACCAACTTCCATGATATGTGAGAAATCAAGTCCCGGATCAACTCCGTGGGAATACATGTTGATGGCAAGTGTGACTATATCCACATTGCCGGTCCTCTCACCGTTTCCGAAAAGAGTACCCTCTATCCTGTCAGCTCCCGCAAGGCAGCCAAGCTCGGCATCACTTACTCCCGAGCCTCTGTCGTTGTGAGGGTGAAGGGAAAGAGTAACCGCATCTCTGTATTTTAAGTTTTTGCTGATATATTCAACCTGTGTTGCAAACACATGGGGCATAGCGATCTCCACTGTTGTGGGGATATTTATGACAACTTTGTTTTCTTTTGTGGGCTTCCACACATCAAGAACGGCGTTGCACACTTCTACAGCATAGTCAACTTCGGTTCCCGGGAAGCTCTCCGGCGAATACTCAAAAGAGAAATTTCCCGTTGTCTCTTTTGCAAGTTTATCAAGGAGCTTTGCGCCGTCTACGGCTATCTTTTTAACTTCCTCACAGCTCTTTTTAAAGACCTGCTGCCTCTGGGCAACAGATGTTGAGTTGTAAAGGTGGATAATTGCTCTGGGAGCACCCTTTACAGCTTCAAAGGTTCTTTTTATGATGTGCTCTCTTGCCTGGGTGAGCACCTGAACCGTAACGTCGTCAGGGATCATGTTTTTTTCGATAAGAGCTCTTGCAAACTCAAACTCTGTTTCGGAAGCTGCAGGGAATCCGATCTCGATCTCCTTGAATCCAAGTTTTACCAGCATGGTGAAAAACTCAAGCTTTTCATCAAGACTCATGGGCTCGATAAGGGCCTGGTTGCCGTCACGAAGATCAACGCTGCACCAGATGGGAGGATGATCGATGTAATCTTTTTTTACCCAGTCATAGGTAGGCTTTTCGGGCATATAATACTGACGCCTGTACTTCTCTGCATTTTTCATAATCTGCTCCTTGTGACAACTTATTGTTCAAAAGAATATCCATCAATAAATATGTCGGTTTTTTATTTGACCTTTTTTATAAAAAAAGTAATAAAATAGGTCATTTTGCTTGATGGATATTATGGTATCACAAATTTAAGCAAATAATACATGGCAAAATTAACCTCTTTTATTGATATTTTTTAACACTGACAAGGCAAATAATTATTCGTATAGTTTATTATGATAGAATTGATAATGAGGTTTTCTTATGTTCGGAGGGATGATGAAACGCAGTAAAAATATGACGATCAGAAAAAGGATCCAGATAATGGTCATGATCATCATTACCACTGCTCTGGTCACCACAAGCGTGGTAACCGTAGTGGGGATGACACGTATCAGGAACCAGACTCAGGAAGTTCTCATAAGCCGTATGGAGCATAATCTTTTAAATATTGTCACCAACAAGGCCGAGCTTGCTGATGCCCATTTCAAAAGATACGCCGACTATGTCAGCACCTTTTCCAATTATATTCACGATCTTTATCTTCACAGAGGGCGATACGCTTTAAGGGAGGTCATGCCCCCTTCAGCAAAGGACGGGAACGCCCTTACCATGAAAAGATATATCGCAAGTGAGGATATCCCATATGAGGATCTGTACGCCGAATGCAGCTGTCTTGGCAATGTGGAGCAGGTCTTTTCCTCAGTAATGAAGGACAACGAAAAAGACATTTTCGCCATTTATTTAAGCACCGAAACGGGCCTTCAGATATCCTGCGACAGGGATTCAACCCTTACAGCCAATGTGGACGGAAGCGAAGTCTACTACGATTATTTTGACAGGCCCTGGTACGACCTTGCCAAGGAAAAGGGCGGGGTATGTTTTACCAATGTCTACATGGATTCCTACAACCGCGGTTATATGATCACCTGTGCAGCCCCCTTCTATGATGCAAGAGGATATTTTGCAGGAGTCGTATGCATGGACTTGCTGGTGGACAATGTATACGATTCGATCGTTGATTTTGACATTCTTGACGGCGACGAAGACTACGCCTTTTTGATAGACGGAAACGGCTACGCCGTATCTCCTCTTTACAGCGAGATGAATGTTAAAGAGGATGAGGAGATCGGTCCCGAGCTTGCCGGGAAGATCATGAGCGGCGAAACCGGCGTGTCATTTTCCAAGTCGGGCTGCTACTACGGCTACGCTCCGATTGAAAGTGTAGACTGGAAGCTGTGTCTCCACGTGCCCCAGAGCATGGTACTTGAGCCTGTTACGGAAATAGAGCAAAAGATCGGAAAAATATTCTTTTGGATACTGATGGCATTCGTGCTTGTAACTGCCCTTGCCTTTGTTATGGCCAGGTTCTTTTCCCGCGGTATCACGGGGCCTTTGGAGGTCCTCAGGCAGGATGCCCTAGAGATCAGTAACAGCAATCTGGACCACGAAGCAAAAGTATGCAGAAACGATGAGATCGGCGAGCTGGCGGAAGGTTTTAATCACATGGCTGTTTCCCTCAAGGATTACATAAAAGATCTGACGGAAATAACCGCGGAAAAAGAAAGGATCGGTGCCGAGCTTAATGTTGCCACCAAGATCCAGGCGGATATGCTCCCCAGAAACTTTATGAAGGACAGAAAAGAATTTGATCTTTACGCCACCATGACTCCCGCCAAGGAAGTAGGCGGTGACTTCTATGATTTCTTTTTTACCGACGAGACGCACCTTTGCATGGTCATGGCTGATGTGTCGGGAAAAGGTGTTCCCGCAGCTCTTTTCATGGTGATAGCAAAGACTCTTATAAAAAACAGGGCAACTCAGGGTCAAAGCCCGTCTCAGATCCTTGCCTATGCCAACGAGCAGCTGTGTAAAGGAAACGAAGCAGAGCTCTTTGTCACAGTGTGGATCGCCATTGTGGACCTTGTGACAGGAAAAGGTGTCGCAGCTAACGCAGGTCACGAACATCCTGTGCTCAGACGAAAGGACGGGGACTACGAGCTTGTGGAGTACAGACACTCTCCCGCAGTTGCCACCATCGAAGGTCTCTCTTACAAAGAACATGAATTTGAGCTTCATCCGGGGGATTCGCTTTTTGTCTACACCGACGGTGTTCCGGAAGCTGCAGATCACGAAAACAGGTTCTACGGAACGGAAAGGCTTCTTAAGGTTCTTAACAAAAACAAAGAAAGCTCATCGGAAGATACTCTCCATGAGATCAAAGCTGACATCGATGGATTTGTGGGTGACAGCCCGCAGTTTGATGACATTACAATGCTGATATTTAACTATTACGGAGAAAAAGGACGACTGTAAAAGCCGTCCTTTTTTCTAATGTATGCCGTGGAATCTGTCTATTGTCCTGTCTTAGAAGGACAGCGCCTTTAGCACTTCCTCCTTAAGTTCCTGTCTTCTGTCGCCAAGAAGCAGGAGCTTATTGTATTTATAATAGGTTTCATTTCCTGTTTCTCTTACGAATTTAAGAGAGTGATATGCCGATGAAAGCTCCGTCAAAAAGATTACCATTTCCTGGCTTCCTGACAGAGACTGCGGATCTCCGTAGGTCTTTTCCAGAAATTCAAGGGCATTTGAAAGATGTCTGCCGGTTTCGGCACCAGCTTCGCTTCTTTTGTTCTCTCTTTCCATGAACCAGCTTTTAAGGGCATTTACGGTTTCTGTGCCGTCTTTTTTTGCTGCAGGTTCCATCTCAGAATCCGCAGTAATAAGAGCTGCTGCCGCAAGCCTTGAAAACTTCTCCTGTTCTCTGCTCATAAGGCCGGCTTCAAGCTTATCCCTGATCTGATCTTCCATTGCTCTTGCTTCCATAGCAGCGGATATTTCGGCGGTCGGATCTTTTTTGGCCCTTTCCGCAAGTTTTTTAATAGTCTCAAACAAAAGCCCTTGAACCGCCTGCTGCCTTTCGTAGTCCCTGAACTCATTCATAAGAGCATCGGTCAGAAGTCCGATGATACTGAGTTTTTCATCAAAAGAGCCGCTTCTGATGGTGGAAATATCCTCAGGATATCTGCCCTCAAGGATATCAGGGATCTTGTACAGCTCGTTGTATTTTCTGTAGAGATCGTAATATGCCGCAAAGTCCTCAGAGATATCTTTTGCCTGAAGATACTGGGCTGTAAGGTTTTCGTCAACAGTGATCCCAAGCTTTTCACTTACCTTTATGGCTCTTGAAAGATCCTCCCAGCCTCTGGCGGTGACAAAGCTTCTGCCGGTGCTTTCTGTCTTTACCCTGTAGAAATTGTCTTTTTTGATCTCAAGATAAGCCATGATGGCGCCGTGAACGCCGGCTTTGTAAGCATATTCTTTCCAGGAATCAAAGTCCTCAGTGATATTTATCTGTCTCACACGGTCCAGGGTTACTATATCAAAGTCCCTGACTGATTTATTGTACTGAGGCGGGTTGCCTGCGGTTACTATGATATACCCTTCCGGAAGTCTGTGGCTTCCAAAGGTCTTGTACTGCAAAAACTGAAGCATGGTGGGTGCAAGGGTCTCGGATACGCAGTTGATCTCATCAAGGAAAAGGATTCCCTCTTTGATCCCGCTTTTTTCTATCTGTTCGTATACAGCGCCGATGATCTCACTCATGGTGTACTCGGTAACGGAGTATTTCTGCCCGCCGTACTCTTTTTCCGAGATGGTGGGAAGGCCGATGGCGCTCTGCCTGGTGTGATGGGTTATGGTATAGGAAACAAGGCCGATCCCCAGCTCGTGGGCTATCTGCTCCATAACCGCTGTCTTGCCGATTCCGGGAGGTCCCATTAAAAGAATGGGGCGCTGCCTCTCGATGGGTATCTCATATCTGCCGGTCTCGTCCTTCTCAAGATAGATGCGGACAGCGTTTTTTACTTCCTGTTTTGCCTGATCTATGTTCATATCTTTACTCCAAAAAATCTTTTATGGTGCAGCATTAAATGTAGAGTTTAAAGGCCCAGTCCGGAACCTTTTCATCATCATAATCCCCGTCCTGTAAAAAAGCAAAGCCGGTGTCGTAGTCTGTGGCTTTTTCAGGGTAGATCCCATAGCCGTCGGTGAAATACAAAAGGCCCTTTAAGTTTTCCAGATCTCCCTTTTTCCTGAGGTTTTCCACGTAGTCAAAGACGGGTCTGAAATCCGTGCCGTAGCCGCCTTCAACCTTTATGCCCTTCGCATATTTTTCCATGTCATCCAAAGAGGTGATCACCTCATCTCTCTGAACATGCTCATCACACTCTATCACATGGACTCTTATCTTTTGAAAGAAATTGTCCCTGTCAAACAGGATGGCTCCCGTGGCATTTAGGAATTCCTGAACTTCGTCATCTGCGCAGGATGCGGAGGTGTCTATGGCAATGACAAGATCGCTTATCTTTTTTACTTCCCTGAACTCGTTTTCCTCTATAAGAGGCATGTTGCCGTAGTTTTCTATTCCGAAATGATACATTCCGTAGTCGAAGGAATCAAGATCGATCCCTCCCTCCTCCCGGATGATCTTGAATCTTTCAAGAAAGTCCTTAAAAGAGGCTCTGTCGGTGTTTTCAAATTTTAAAAGCCAGGAGAGTTTCCCCGCGCTGTCGGAGGCCTCTTTTCCGATGGTCTCCATCTCGGTCTGCATCCTTTTGGAAGCCTTCTCCCACTCTTTTTCCATGTCCTTTATCTTCTGAAGGCGCCTGGGGCTTATGTATTTGACCCGCTTATCATCTTCAGGGGGCTTGTCCTGTTCATCATCTTTGGGAAGTCTTTGCCAAAAGCCGTGATCGTCTGCCTTGAATTCTCTTTCAAGTTTTTCAAGTTCAAACTCATCAGGTCTGTTTTTTTCATCCGAAAAATATCTGTAGAGCTTTTCCACCGTAAGGACCTTCAGCTCTTTTTCAAGCTGCGCTATCCACCTGTCGCGGTAGTCGGAGGATACCCTGTAGATACACCTGTAGTCCATGGTATCAAGAACCGACTCCGTCACAATGTCCGCACACAGGTCATAAAGCCTTACATCCTCGTAATGGGCCGAGGTGTACATATGCCTGAAAATGCAGTGAAGGAGCATGTGGATATAGGCTCTGTTAAGCCTTCCCGGCTCCTCAACAAAGAGCTTTGCCACGTAGGAGGGATTAAACCTGATGCTCACTGCATCGGTGCCAAGAGTCGTGGTGGATAAATCCATCTCATAGGAAAGGCTTGAAAGGGCCTGCCCCATAAAACGCATGGCTATATAAAGTTCATTTCTTGAAGCCGCAAGAACGTTCTTTCCTGCAGTTTCAAGTTCAAGGCGCTTTGCGCTTCCTGCCTGCTCTTCCATGGGACCTCCTTTCCGCGTAGTAATGTGTTTGTGCTATTTTCGCGATGTTTTTGCCGGTTTTTCAGAATTTGAATTGCGGAAATGAGCCACCAACTCCGTCCCCCGGGTTCGTTTCTGCGCCCGCATTCCTTCCGGCTTCCACCATCTCCGCACACAGCGTCGTCAGCCGTTTTTCTGTCGCAAGTCTGGTGGCCGCATCAAGGGCGGACTCTTCCACTATTCTGTCTCCGGACACATTTCTGTATTTCAGAAGCTTTTTTATCACAAGGGTGCTTTCTTCCAGCTTGTCTTCCCCGTCGGCTCCTTCTGTGATAAAGCGTTTTAAAATGCTCCCGGAGTTTTTCTTTACATACTGCTCATACTTTTCTTTGTATGTATCCTCAAGTTCCAAAGGATAAAAAAGCCTTCCCAGAGCAATGTCCTCGGGAATGGCGTTTCCGTCTATAACAGCGCGGTCAAAGAGTCTGTCGTATTCTCTGTAGTTTATGCTCCTTCTGTCAACGCACTCCCTATAGGCGTAGCCGGAGCCTGCGATGGAAAACTGAATGGTCCTTGCCATGGTATTATCCGCAAAGTCATAGACATACTCAGGGAAAGTCAAGCAGGCACTGCCTTCTGATTCTGTATGCAGCATAAATCTAAGGGTTTTGTCGTTGTCTGCAAGGAAGTTTCTCACAACCTCATACCAGCCTCTTTTTAAGGTGATCTCCACCTCAGAGAGGCTGTCGCACTGCCTGCAGACACCGTCATAGTAATCGTCTATTGTATCAAAAAGACTTATTTTCCTGAGATTCCTGCAGTTATGAAAGGCAAAGCCGTAGAGGATCCTGACACTCTCAGGTATGGAAACAGTGTAAATATCCTGTCTTCCGGAAAAAGAGTGATTTCCAAGGGCCTCAACTCTGCATCCGTCAATTTCAGACGGGACGCACAGATCTCTTGTTTCTCCCACGCAGCCTGTTATCTCAGCATACTCATGGCCGTCTTTTTTATCGTTTTTAATTTCATAGGTAAATTCAGGCATATCACTTACTTCCCGTTGCTGTACTAAGGAGCATGCCAAGCTTGTTCTGGTGCACCTTCATGGCTCCCACAGGGCAAAACTCCTGACAGCAAAAGCACTTTATGCATTTGCTCCTGTCGATCTGCGGTATCAGCCCTGTACCCTTCTTTCCGCCTTTTACCATGGTGATAGCCTTGGCAGGGCAGGTGTCATGGCACTTTTTGCAGCCTATGCACTCATTTTTCTTTACCAGAGGCTTGGTGGTATAGGCAAGCTTTACTGCAGCTGACTTAATGCTGTTAAAAAGAGTTCCTCCCTCAAAGGTTATGCTCTGATGAATGGTTGCTCTCTTAAAATCGGTGATACGGGCGCTTTGCCTGTCGTAGTCACCGACAACGTCAACCTCTGAAACGGATCCAGGTCCAAGACCTCTTTCGAAAGCAGCCTTTATGGTGGCAACATCCTTAAGTTCCATGCCTATTATATCAGCACAGAGCATATCAAGTGCATATGGTCTTTTGGACATCAAAAGAGCTCCTATATGCCTCTTTTCTCCGGCTGTTGGGCCGTTACCCTCCATACCGTCTATGGCATCCACAATGTAAAGATTTGGCCTGAAATACTCATTCAGATCAACCATCACATTGGCAAAGGCCATCTCCTCCGGAAATCTCATGTGGTATTCCGGCTTGGTGGTACCGGGCACGGTTCCGAACATATTCTTTACTGCGCAGCTCATGCCCATCATAGCGTGGGTCTTTAGCTTGGAAATATTGATAATGACATCTGCGTCATCAAGCCAGCCTGTATAGCTAAAGCTCTTTAAAGATACCGCATCTTTAAATTCAGCCTCCTTTACGGAGAAATCATTATTTAAAGAAACGCCTTCTCTTTCAAGCTCATAAAAGCCGCAGCTTTTGTAAACGTTCTTTACAAAAGAAGGTGTGTAAAGTCCTCCCGGGCTGTCTCCTATCACAACTCTTGCGCCTTTTTCCGTCAAAAGCTCGCAAAGCTTTTTGATGATAACAGGATGGGTGGTGACAGCTCTGTCAGGTTCGTGTGCGGATACCATATTGGCTTTTATGCACACCTTCATCCCTTCCTTTATCATATCCAGACCATCAATAAGGGAAAGGCCCTTTTCAAGAGCCTTTCCCACTTCGTTGTATTCGTATGAATCGCACTTTAAAAGTGCCACGCTTTCAAATTTTCCCATTGTCCTTCCAATGGCAGAATCTCTGTTGTCCCGTCAGGACTGATTCTGCTTCTCAACGATATTCTCACCGGCGTAGATCTCACGAAGCTTGGGCTTGTCGATCTTGCCTGTGGCATTTCTGATGACATTGGCAAAGATGATCTTTTTGGGTCTTTTATATCTGGGAAGATCTACACAGAATCTTTCCACTTCTTCCTCGGTAAGGGTCATGCCCTCTTTTACCTGGATGATTGCCGCAGCTATCTCTCCAAGTCTTGCGTCCTGAAGACCGATGACAGCCGCGTCATGTATCTTGTCATTTTTCATGAGGAAGCTCTCGATCTGTACAGGGTAGAGGTTTTCGCCTCCGGAGATGATAACATCCTTCTTTCTGTCAACCAGGAAGATGAATCCCTCTTCGTCCTGCCTTGCCATGTCTCCCGTAAAGAGCCATCCGTCCTTTAAGATTTCTGCGGTAGCTTCCGGGTTCTTGTAATATTCTACCATGACTCCGGGACCTTTTACACACAGTTCTCCGATTTCTCCCTGTTTAACAATATTTCCTTTCTCATCCACGATCTTGGTTTTCCATCCGTAGCCGGGAATTCCGATAGCTCCCACCTTGCGAACGTTCTCAAGTCCAAGGTGCACACAGCCGGGGCCTGTGGACTCTGAAAGGCCATAGTTGGTGTCATATTTGTGATGAGGGAAATACTGAAGCCATCTTCTGATAAGTGAAGGCGGGATAGGCTGAGCGCCGATGTGCATAAGTCTCCACTGCTTCAGGTGATAATCCTCAAGTCTCATCTTGCCTGAATCAAGTGCTGCCAGTATATCCTGAGCCCAGGGCACAAGAAGCCATACTATGGTGCATTCCTCCTCGGATACAGCCTTAAAGATAGCCTCGGGGGAATTGCCCTTTAACAGAACAGCTCTGCTTCCTGTATAAAGAGATCCGAACCAGTGCATCTTGGCGCCTGTGTGATAAAGAGGCGGTATGCAAAGGAAGTTATCATCATGAGTGGTCTCGTGATGGATAGCCTCCATCTTGGCAGACTGCATAAGTGCAGTATGGATATGTAAAATAGCCTTGGGAAATCCTGTTGTTCCCGATGAAAAATAAATTGCCGCATCATCCTTGTCCTCAATAAGGATCCTGGGTGCAACGGATGAAGCATTGGACACCTGTTTGTAGTAATCCTCAGAGTATGAAGGACACTGATCTCCCACGTAATAAAGAAGCATCTCTTTTTTAAGCTTCTCCGCAATGTCCTCGATACGACCGATAAACTCGGGACCGTAGAACAAAACATCAGAGTCCGAAGCTTTCAGACAGTAGTCTATCTCTTCGGAAGTAAAGCGGAAGTTAAGAGGAACAGCCACTGCACCGGACTTAAGGATGCCAAAGTAGATAGGCAGCCACTCAAGACAGTTCATAAGAAGAATGGCACACTTCTGGCCTTTCTTGATTCCTCTCTCCATCAGCATATTTGCCACACGATTGGCCTTTTCATCAAATACAGACCAGGTGATCTGTCTTCTGTAATAAGAAGTGGAAGTGGGCTGGATCAGCTCATATTCTTTCCAGGTAACCCTCTGCTCCTCTCTGATCTCAGGATTGATCTCAACGAGAGCAACCTCTTCTCCGTATAATTTGCTGTTTCTCTCCAGCAGATCCGTTATTGGCATCATCTACCTCCTTAGATGTTAGCGATATCTTCCTGGGTAAGAAGCTTAGCTCCTTTTCCCACAAGCTTGGCCTCGGCGGCCTTGGTATCGGTAACTCTGAATATCATATATGCATGGTCGGAGTCTTTTCCTCCGGTAAAAGCGTACATATACTCAATGTTGACTTCAGCATCCGTAAATATCTCAAGGAGCTTATCAAGTCCGCCCGCCTCGTCAGGGATCTCCACTGCAAGAACGGGAGTAAGGCTTGCAACAAAATCATTTTCCTTCAGTGTATTTACTGCGCTGATGGCGTCATCAACTATAAGCCTTGCAATACCGAAATCCTTGGTCTCTGCCAGGGATGTGGCTCTCATATCTATGCCGTGAGCCGCCAGCACGCCTGTCATCTTCTTAAGTCTTCCGGGCCTGTTTTCAAGAAAAACTGATATCTGATTAACGCTCATGTTTTCCCTCCTATCTCAGATTTTTCTGTTATCTATTATTCTAACAGCTTTGCCTTCACTTCTTGCTATGGACTTGGGCGCAACAAGTGAAACCTTGGCCTTTATTCCGAGCATGGACTTAAGGCCGTCCACAAGCTTCTTTTGTCGCTCTTCGATCTCACCAACATTGTCGGTGAACATGTCAGGAGTCATCTCAACCTGAACATCAAGAGTATCCGTATTGTTTACACGATCAACAACGATCTGGTAATTTGCCGAATAGCCGTTGTTCATAAGAACTGTTTCGATCTGGCTCGGGAATACATTTACGCCGCGGATAATGAGCATATCGTCGGATCTTCCCATGGGCTTTGCCATCTTTACATGAGTTCTTCCGCAGGAGCACTTTTCCCTTGTAAGTCTGCAGATATCTCTTGTCCTGTATCTGATCATAGGAAAAGCTTCCTTATCCACAGCGGTGAACACAAGCTCACCCTGAGAGCCTTCGGGAAGAACCTCCTCGGTATCGGGATCAATGATCTCTGCTATGAAGTGGTCTTCATTTATATGCATGCCATCCTGGGCTGAGCATTCAAAAGATACGCCGGGGCCGGAAAGCTCTGTAAGACCGTAAATGTCATAAGCCTTAATGCCAAGGGTAGCCTCAATGTCTTTTCTCATCTCCTGGCTCCAGGCCTCTGCTCCGAAGATACCTGCCTTGAGAGGAATATCGTCGGGGCCGTAGCCAAGTTCCTTGAACCTCTCGGAAAGATATGCGGCGTAGCTTGGTGTACAGCACAAAATCGTAGCCTGCAGGTCATTTATGAACATGATCTGTCTGTCGGTGTTTCCGGAGCTGGTAGGAACGGTGAGGCACCCAACCTTGTGGGATCCGCCGTCAAGTCCTGCTCCTCCTGTAAAGAGTCCGTATCCGTAGGATACCTGGCAGACATCCTCATTGGTTCCACCTGCAGCGGTAATGGCTCTGGCGCAGCAGTCCTCCCAAAGGTCGATATCATGCTGTGTATAGTACGCAACAACTCTTTTTCCTGTGGTTCCTGAAGTTGAATGAATACGCACACAGTCCTTCATGGGAACGCCCAAAAGACCTGTGGGATAAGCATCCCTCAAATCCTTCTTGGACAGGAAAGGGAGCTTGTGAAGGTCATCCACAGACTTTATGTCATCCGGAGTAACCCCCTTTTCTTCCATCTTTTTTCTGTAATAAGGAACATTGTCCCAAACATGCTTTACCTGTTTTACAAGTTTTTCCGACTGAATCTCCCTTATCTTTTCATAAGGTGCGCATTCAATCTCAGGCTGATAATAACGCTCCATACTCTCTCCTCCGGTATTTGCTGATCATATAAGTATTTACTGAAAATTCTCCCCAAGCTCAAAAGCTTTTTTGTTCATATCAAGGAACTTCGCAGGTACGTTGGCTTCCAGTGACTTCATCCACTCCTCTTTTGGAAGGTCGAAATAGTGGGAAAGTCTTCCGAGAAGCACGATGTTTACAGCCTTGGCTGAACCTGCCTCTTCTGCAAGTGACAGACAGTCAAGGGCATCTACCTTTGCGCCTGTAGCCTTGAGCTTCTCAACCAGGTCAGCAGGATACTCCGCAGCTCCGGTAATAACGGGCATGGGATCTATCTGCTGGGTGTTTGTAACGATCTGACCGCCCTTTTTAAGGAAGGGAAGCCATCTTGCAGCCTCCAAAAGCTCAAAGGATACGATAAAGTCAGCTTCGCCCTTGTCGATAACAGGTGAAAAGACCTTGTCGCCGTATCTTACATAAGTAACTACGCTGCCGCCTCGCTGGGACATTCCGTGAACTTCCGAAACCTTTACATCATAGCCCTGTGAAAGGAGAAGGTGTCCAAGGAGCTTACTTGCAAGAAGGGAACCCTGACCTCCCACGCCAACGATCATAATATTCTTTGTTTCCATCAGTTTGCCTCCTTTCCGCATGCGGGTGCTTCAAAAGCACCTACCGGGCAGAGCTGACTGCATACATTACAGCCAACGCACAGGGTTGAATCGATAGCAGCCTTGCCATCCTTCATGGAAATGGCAGGACATCCGATCTTCATGCAGGACTTACAGCCCACGCATTTATCCCTGTTAACCACAAGAGGCGGATTATGCTTTACATATTTAAGAAGTGCGCAGGGGCGTCTTGAGATGATGACTGAGGGAGCCTCTGCCGCCAGTTCTTCCTTCAGTACCTCGTCGCACTGGGCAAGATTATAAGGATCAACAACTCTCACGCGTTCAAAGCCCATGGCTCTGCAGAGAGCTTCAAGATCGATCTTGCCTGCGGGATCACCCTTTATGTTGTAGCCGGTTGTGGGATTTTGCTGATGTCCCGTCATACCGGTTATGGAATTATCTACTATAACAATTGTGGAATTGGACTGGTTGTATGCCACGTTGGCAAGGCCCGTCATACCTGAATGCATGAAGGTTGAGTCACCGATAACGGCAACAGTCTTTTTCTCACTTTCGGCTCCCCTTACTTTATTAAAGCCGTGAACCGCGCCAATTGAAGCGCCCATGCAAAGAGTCATCTCAATGGCTCCAAGGGGCGGAACGGCTCCAAGTGTGTAACAGCCGATATCACCAAGAACGGTGCAGTTATTCTTTTTAAGAGTGTAAAAGAGTCCTCTGTGAGGGCAGCCCGCACACATAACGGGAGGTCTTGCAGGGATCTGATCCTCGATAGCATAGCTCTGTGAAAGCTCTTTTCCAAAGGCGCCGGAAAGGAGATTCTGAGAAAACTCATCGATCATTGGAAGCAGGTCTTTTCCCGTAACCTCAAGGCCAAGTGCCTTTACGTGGTTCTCTATGATGGGATCAAGCTCTTCTACCACATAGAGCTTTTTAACCTTGGATGCGAAATCCTTTATAAGCTTTTCAGGAAGAGGATTGGTCATACCAAGCTTAAGTACGCTTACGCTGTCGCCGAAAACCTCTTTTACATACTGATAGGAAGTTGAGCAGGTGATGATACCTATGTCTGTGCCTCCCATCTCTACTCTGTTAAGAGGAGATGTCTCTGCGTACTCCACAAGGTCGCGGGTTCGCTGCTCTACGATGGGGTGGCGCTTTTTTGCATTGCCGGGCATCATAACATACTTGGCAATGTTCTTTTCATAAGGATGATCCGGAACAGTCCTGTCCCCTGTCTCAACTATGGACTGGGAATGCGCTACTCTTGTGCACATCTTGATGATGACGGGAGTATCGAATTTCTCGGAAATGTCAAAGGCAAGCTTGGCATATTCAAGTGCCTCAGCCGAATCGGAAGGCTCGATCATGGGAACCTTGGCTGCAATTGCGTGATGGCGGGAATCCTGCTCGTTCTGTGAAGAGTGCATACCCGCATCATCAGCAACCACTATGACAAGACCTGCGTTTACACCTGTGTAGGACATGGTGTAAAGAGGGTCAGCAGCAACATTAAGTCCAACATGCTTCTGAGCGCAAAAGGCTCTGCGTCCAGCAAGGCAGGCACCAAAAGCCGATTCCATGGCCACTTTTTCATTGGGAGCCCACTCGCAGTATATTTCATCATATTTGGCAGCTTCCTCCGTGATCTCCGTGCTGGGAGTTCCGGGATAGCTTGAAATAAAGCATACGCCTGCTTCGTAGAGACCGCGGGCAAGGGCTTTATTGCCAAGCATAAGCTGTCTGCCTGTATCTTTTTCCATCAGATTTCCTCCTACCTAATAACTTTTAAGTACTGCCAAAACAAGTTTGCAATTTAAAGCGATAAAGCAAACCCTTATATCAGAATACTGTAAAAAACGCACAAAAGCAAGGGAAAAAAGATTTGGTTTTTCTATTGACTTGTTCACTTTAAAGCGTTACAGTTTAAACAACTAAATTGTTGGAGGGTGCACTATGTTTATCAAAATAAGTCTATTGATCGTCTTTTTTGCGGTGATGCTGACCATCGGTTTTCTCTGCCGCAAAAATTCCACTGATGTAAACGGATTTGTCCTTGGTGGCAGAGCTGTAGGCCCCTGGGTTTCGGCATTTGCCTTCGGAACTTCCTATTTCTCCGCAGTTATTTTTGTGGGATACGCCGGACAGTTCGGCTGGAAATACGGAATCGCTTCCACCTGGGTCGGTATCGGAAACGCTCTTATCGGATCGCTCCTTGCCTGGGTAATACTTGGAAGAAGGACTAGGATCATGACACATCACCTTGATTCTGCGACCATGCCTCAGTTCTTTGCTTCAAGATTTGGCGGCAAGTCACTAAAGATCGCTGCTTCCATCATTACCTTCATTTTCCTTATTCCTTATACAGCATCTTTGTACAACGGTCTTTCAAGACTTTTTGGCATGGCATTTAATATTGATTATTCGGTTTGCGTTATCGTTATGGCTGTTCTCACAGGTATCTACGTTATCGCAGGCGGCTACATGGCAACAGCCATCAATGATTTCATACAGGGAATCATCATGCTGGTGGGGATCAGCGCAGTTGTTGTTTCTGTTCTGAATTCACAGGGCGGATTCCTTGCAGCCCTGGACGGACTTGGCAGGATCACCGATGAAAGCGTATCCACAACTCCCGGGATCTTTGCTTCTTTCTTTGGTCCCGATCCACTTAATCTGCTGGGAGTTGTTATCCTGACTTCTCTTGGTACCTGGGGACTTCCTCAGATGGTTCAGAAGTTCTACGCTATTAAGAGTGAAAAAGCTATTTCGAAGGGAACTGTGGTTTCCACCTTCTTTGCATTTGTTGTGGCAGGCGGCTGCTACTTCCTTGGAGGCTTCGGAAGACTCTTTTCAGACAAGGTGGACATTGCGGCAGGTGGCTACGATTCCATCATCCCCACAATGCTTGCTTCTCTTCCGGATCTTTTGATCGCAGTTGTTGTGGTTCTTGTTTTATCAGCTTCCATGTCAACTCTTTCATCTCTGGTTCTTACCAGCAGCTCGACTCTTACTCTTGATCTTTTAAAGGGTACCATCATCAAGGACCTTGATGAAAAGAGACAGCTCGTTATCATGAGATGTTTGATCGTGGTATTTGTTGCGATCTCCGTTGTGATCGCCATCATACAGTACAAGCAGAACGTCACCTTCATTGCTCAGCTCATGGGTGTATCCTGGGGCGCTCTTGCAGGAGCTTTCCTTGCTCCTTTCCTCTACGGACTTTACTACAAAGGAACCACCAAGATCGCAGTTTGGTGCAGCTTTATCTTCTCAACTGTAGTGATGCTGGCAAACATGCTTGTAAGACCTGCATTCCCTACACTTTTGCAGTCACCCATTAACGCCGGCGCCTTCTGCATGCTGGCAGGCCTTGTGATCGTTCCCGTGGTTTCACTCTTTACCCCCAAGCCCGACAAGGAGCTTGTGGAGAACGCCTTCTCCTGCTACAACAAGGAGGTTATGGTTCACCAGAGCACTTCCCTTTCGGATGAGGATGATGTGGCGTAAAAGACTGAAAAGAGCTGTCACTTGGTGACAGCTCTTTTATCCTTTCCAGTCATTATCGTCATGGCCTTGTTCACCACAGATACTTCCGTCTTTTTAAAGGCACCGCCGAACTCTCCGTCAAGAGTCCACTCAACCTCGGACTTCGACAGGACGGAAACATTCTTAACCTGTTTATAGGTGATATAGGGATTGTTCTGATCTTTTGTGGCAAGAGCCGAGATTATGGCATTAAACTCCGCAAGGTTTTTGGGAGCCTTGATCAGGAGCATCTCCATTATTCCATCGTCCATATGAACAACTTCGTTTTCAAAAAGGCTCATGCCTCCGACAGAAGCGGAATTGCTGATGGATCCAAAGATATAATCCCCTTCCTCGGTGTGGCCGTCATAGGTTATCTTCATACGGCAGCTGTAGCCGATGTTCTGGGGAAGCTCTGCTATAGCGCTGATAACATAGGCTGCGTAGCCAAGAACATTTTTAAGCTCCTGATCCGTAGCATAGCTTACCTTGGAAAAAGCTCCGAAAGCCGCCACGTAATTAAAGTAGGAGCCGTTCATGCATCCCACATCGTATGCATAAGGTCTTCCCTCGATGGCGGAAGTGATGGCATTGGACCTCATGGCAGGGATGCCAAGGCCTCTTGCAAAGTCATTGGTGCTGCCTGCAGGAACATAGGCAAGAACAGGCTTTTTTCCGGAAAGAGCCATCATGGCGTTCATCACATGATTCAACGTCCCGTCTCCGCCGCTGCAAAGTATCATCCGAACTTCATCTGCATATTTAGCCACAAGCTCCTCGGAGGTCAGCTCGGTTCCCGGGATGATGGGATAAACAATGGGCTCGTATCCGTTTTCGGCAAGCTTTTCCACTATGGTAAAAGTGTCGTTACCGGCTCTTCCCATTCCCGATGTTTTATTTATGAGTACAAGAGCTTTCTTTTTTTCTGTCATATCAAAAGCGCCTCGAAATCATTTTTTCCTTACATAAGTGCGATAGGTGTAGGTGAGGTCAAAATAAACCTGCTCCTCGCTTTCCTCTGCAAGTTCCCACTCAGGGAGCTTGTCAAGGTTAGGGAAATAGCTGTCTGCCTCGTATTCCTTGTCTATAAAAGTAACAATACAGGTATCGCAAAGATCTAGGAACTCCTCGTAAACAGTAGATCCTCCGATTATAAAAATATCATCGGGATCGGTGCCGCCGGTAAGGTCGATAAGTTCCTCCCTTGAATGAACCACCAGGGCATTTTTAACATAGTAGTCAAGTTTGGTAGACAGTATCATATTTTTTCTGCCGGGTAAAACCACCTGCTGGGGGAAGGTTTCAAGAGTCTTTCTTCCATATACTATGGTTTTTCCCATGGTGATATTTCTGAAGTTCTTTTGATCTGCGGGGATGCTCACAAGGAGCTTACCCTTATTTCCGATTGCCCAGTTTTTGTCTACAGCTACGATCGCTTTCATAATGTCTCCTCGGTTTTTTATAATTTTATTTTACCAGCTGTCCTATGAAAAGAGCTTCATCCGCCCCCTCATCATTGCCGGCAAGTATCATGTACTTGAAGGGCTCGTCTGCCACAAATTCCATTATAGGCTCCGGTTCCTCCATAAGGGCACTTCCCACCAGCATAACTGCCGTAACAGCTGCTGCCTCAATGCCGCTTTCATCTGTTTTTATCTTGGTCTTTTGTATGATATCACTTATAAAGGTGCCCTTAAGATCCGCCATGTCTGAAAAGTCCGCATCATCGGAAAATGCTGCAGCCGCCCCTTTTGCTTTCAGGAAATTCACCAGCAATCCTCCGTCAAAAGAGCTCTCGGTCTCAAATTTCGGTATTCTCAAATGGACCTTTTTTATCTGCGCCTTTTCAAGCTTTTCCGAAACATCACCGGCATCTCCCAGGACAAACACAGCGCTTATCCGGCCATTCATGGGAATGGACACAAGCTTGCAGCCATCATCCTCGTAGTACAGGTAGTCATCTGTCTTTTCCATGAAGTCCTTTTTTACAACGCTTCCGTCAAAGGTTTTGAAATCATCCTCCATGGTATCGTACTCTTCAAAGGTACTGATCCAGGAGGTCTTCAGAAAAAGAGTGTTTACAAGCACCAGATCCGAAGCCGAAAGGTCCGCTCCAAGAGAAGGAATAAGGCCGTTTGTGCCTTCATTTACCCAGTCGTCAACCTCTTTTGTTATCCTGTCTTTTGGAGAAAAACGGGCCTCTGCCCTGTAATTATCCTCCACATATTTTTTGTAGTCTTCTTTAAAAGAGGCATCCTCAGAGGAACTCCACACAGAATTCATGATCTTTAAGGCTGCACTTGGATCATCTTCATACTCAAACCATTTGTCGAAATTATCAACGGATTCAAGAACGGAAGCATACCAGGAATTCACATCTTCCATGGACTCAAAGCCCATGGCCTTTATAAGAGCATCCTTGGTCTCTCCGTCCGCTCCCGCAACAGCAAGGGCAAGGGCCGCCCTGAAAGAAGTGGGTGAAACCATGAAGTTTTCGTTTTCAAAGCCACTGGCAT
>JAILOW010000041.1 GCA_024690635.1 Butyrivibrio sp. | reverse complement strand
TTAAGGATGGGAAGCTTGGATCTGCGAAGAAGCTTGGGAGTCTGATCGATGACTGCCTGAGGTAACCCCGCCTCGTTGAGCTTCATACGCTTTTTGTCGATGATCAGCATTGTAACGCTCTGCTTCATTGACTCAAGCTGTTCTGTCTGTTCTGCCTGCTTTTTCTGAGCTCTTTTGCCAAGAAAATAAAGTGCAACTGCGATGCCGGCAAGCACCACGAGCACAATTATCAAAACAATTAATCTGGTATTCAAAACATAATCCTCCGAAACAAAATTATAGCATGGTATATTTTAGCATTGTTTGTAGTGTTAGGCAAACTAATAATGACAAAATACTTTAATATAAGTAGATGTTGTGGTAGTATAAAAAATATTGTTCAGGAGGAGAAATATTATGAAAAAGAATATATCGATCTTAATGGCAGTTGTATCTGCAACTGTTCTTTTATCAGCCTGCGGATCGAATGCCAATACAGACAGCCCCGCAGACGCAGCATCAGCTTCTGAGGCTTCTGCAGACGCTCAGGGCGCTGAATCTTCCGAGGGAGAGCTTATCGACACTGCAAGTCTCAAGACTATGGATCTTTCAGAGGTTAATCCCGAAGAGCTGGTTACTCTCGGTGAGTACAAGGGAGTGACTGTTGAGGTTGCTGCCCCTTCGGTTACCGACGCAGATGTAGACAATTATATCGAAGGACTCAAGACTTCCAATCCCCCTCTTGTTGAGATCACAGACAGAGCGGTTCAGGAAGGTGACACAGTAGATATTGATTACGTGGGCAAATATGCCGATACAAAAGAGGCTTTTGACGGCGGAACTGCACAGGGCGCACCCCTGGTTATCGGCTCACATTCTTATATTGACGGCTTTGAGGATGGCCTCATCGGTGTTAATATAGGAGAGACGGTTGATCTGAACCTTACATTCCCCGAGAACTACGGCGCAGCCAATCTTGCAGGCAAGGATGTTATCTTTACCGTAACTCTTAACGGTATCAAGGCAGCCGGCGAGATCAACGACGAGTGGATCGCATCCCTTGGATACGAGGGTGTTTCCAATATGGAACAGCTCAGAGCATACGCTGAGAAGACTCTTACAGAAGAGGCTGAAAAGACTCATCAGACCAATGTTGAGGATGCTGTTATCGAAGCTGTTCAGAACAACTGCACCTTCGGAGATGTTCCCGAGGAACTTGTAAACAGATACCTTACACAGGTTTATCAGCAGTTTAAATACTACGCACTTCAGTATTCATATTACACAGGAAGCCAGCTTTCCGTAGCGGATTACCTTACAATGGCAATGCAGAGCGGCGGAGAGAGCGGTGATCCCGAAACTTTCATCAGAACCAGAGCAGACAATACAACGCAGCAGTATCTTATGTTTGCTGCGATAGCTGCAAAAGAAGGCATCAAGGTAACAGACGAGGACGTTGAAGAGTTCCTCAAGAATACTTACGAGAGCGCTTCTTCTACAGCATACAGCACCTTTGAAGATTACAAGGCTGCGCAGGATTTGGATGTATACAAAGAAGGCATCCTGGCAGACAAGGTTGTGGAATTCCTTGCCGACAACGCAAATGTAGTAGAACCCGCAAACTAAAACATAGGGAGGAAGCTATGGAACTTACAGATATCAGAGTTCTTTTTACAGAGCAGGAAAAGTACGAAGGAAAAAAAGTAACAGTGGGCGGTTGGATCAGGAATATCCGTGATTCCAAGACTATCGGTTTCATCATGCTCAATGACGGCACATATTTCAAGCCGCTTCAGGTAGTTTACACCGATGCCCTTTCTAATTTTGCAGAGATCAGCAAGCTCAATGTCGGCGCTGCTGTTATCGTTACAGGTCAGATCATTGCAACACCCGATGCCAAGCAGCCTTTCGAGATGCAGGCAGAGACAGTGGAGATCGAGGGCGTTTCAACTCCCGACTATCCCCTTCAGCCCAAGAGACATACTCTTGAGTTCCTTAGGACCATACCTCATCTTCGTGCAAGGACAAACACCTTTGAGGCTGTATTCAGAGTCAGAAGCGTAGCAGCATATGCTATTCACTCTTTCTTCCAGAGCAGAGATTTCGTATACGTTCACACACCTCTTATCACAGGCAGTGACTGTGAGGGCGCCGGTGAGATGTTCCAGGTTACCACACTTGATCTTAACAATGTTCCCAAGACAGAAGAGGGAGCGGTTGACTATTCCAAGGACTTCTTCGGAAAGCCCGTTAACCTCACCGTAAGCGGACAGCTCAATGTTGAGACCTACGCTTTCGCCTTCAAGAATGTTTATACTTTCGGACCTACCTTCAGAGCAGAGAACTCCAACACCACAAGACATGCGGCTGAGTTCTGGATGATCGAGCCTGAGATGTGCTTTGCAGATCTTAAGGATGACTGTGACACAGCTGAGGCAATGCTCAAATACGTTATCAACTATGTCCTTGAGCACTGTCCCGAAGAGATGGCATTCTTTAACGAATTCATTGACAAGGGCCTTATCGAGAGACTTCACAACGTAGTAAACAACGAGTTCGGAAGGATCACTTACACAGAGGCTATCGAGCTTCTTGAAAAACACAACGATCAGTTCGATTACAAGGTAAGCTGGGGCTGCGATCTTCAGACCGAGCACGAGAGATATCTTACAGAGCAGATCTTCAAAAAGCCTGTTTTCGTAACAGATTATCCCAAGGAGATCAAGGCATTCTACATGAAGCTCAATCCCGATGGAAAGACAGTTGCAGCAGCTGACTGCCTCGTTCCCGGAATCGGTGAGATCATCGGCGGAAGCCAGAGAGAGGATGACTTCGATACTCTTGAAAAGAGAATGGATGAGCTTGGACTCAAGAAGGAGGAATACCAGTTCTATCTTGACCTTCGCAAATACGGTAGTGTACGTCATGCAGGATTCGGACTTGGATTTGAGCGCTGCGTAATGTACCTTACAGGAATGGGCAACATAAGAGACGTTGAATCTTTCCCCAGAACTGTCGGAAACTGCGAGCTTTAATGATATAATAAGACTAGAGAATGAGAGCAAGGAGGTATTGAAATGAAAAAGATTTATTCTGTCGTTTCAGTGATTCTATCCCTTGCTCTTTTTGCGTTCTCTCCCATGACCGCTTATGCCACCACCAGCCAGGATCTCAAGGAAAATCAAAAGAAACTCGAGGCTGAGGAAAAGGCCCTTGAAAAACAAAAGCGGGATGCTGAAAAGCAGAAGGCGGCAAGTGAGGGAAAGCTTAACGAAGCCAATGAACAAATAAATGACACCTCAGAGGCCTTGGGCGAGACTCAGGAAGCCATTGACGCTACCAACGCAGAGATCGTTGGTATCATGTCGGACATTGAGCTTATAAAAGAAGATATAGCCGAAAAAGAAGAGCAGATAGAGGTCACCAAGGCAGAATACGAAGAGGCGAAAAAGAACGAAGAAACTTTGTATGAGGCCATGGTATGCAGGATCAAGTTTATGTATGAAAAGGGCGACCTTTCCTACGTTCAGATCCTGCTGACAGCCACAAGCTACGCTGATGCCCTTAACAAGGCTCAGTATGTGGAAGAGATGTATGAATACGACCGGATAA
Source organism: Butyrivibrio sp. (assembly GCA_024690635.1). The sequence continues at coordinate 2,588 of JAILOW010000041.1, read as the reverse complement.
AGCTCTCGGAATATGTGGCTGCAAAAGAGGCGGCGCAGGAACTGGGGCAGCGTCTTGAGGAGGAAAAGGCAGAGCTTGAGGCGTCACGCTACGAGCTTGAAGAGGAAGAAGCCTACATGGAGGAGCTCCTTGCAGAGTACAAGGCGACCTACTCCGATTATGAAGTCAAGCTTGCCAAGGCAAAGCAGGACGCAGCGGTTTATACCGCTCAGGTAAAGAGTCAGCAGGCCAGCATTGCAGGGCTTCAAAAACAGATAGAAGCAAAACAAAAAGAAGTTGATGCCGCCAAGAAAGCTGCAGATGCAGCTGCGGAGGCAGAGCGTCAGGCAGAATCCGAAAAGAGCGGATCTTCCGGAGGCGGGTCCTCGGGCGGATCATCCGGTAATAAAGGCGGCGGATCCAAAAACTACGCAGCTCCCGGAAGTGCGACAGGCAGCAACATTGCAAAATATGCCTGCCAGTTTGTCGGAAATCCCTATGTTCCGGGCGGAACAAGCCTTACCAACGGAGCAGACTGTTCCGGATTTGTAATGTCGGTTTACAAGGCCTTTGGTATATCGGTTCCCAGAACATCCTGGGCACAGGGCTCCTACGGTAGAGAAGTGTCCTATGCGGATGCTCAGCCCGGAGATGTGATCTACTACGGCGGCCATGTTGGAATATACATCGGCGGGGGACAGATAGTTCACGCCAGCACTCAAAAGACCGGTATCAAGTACAGCTCCGCAACTTACAGGTCAATAAAATCAGTCAGAAGATTTTTGTGATAGATTTTTTTAATTCAAGTTTTATAGGGAGGAAGAATGGCTTCAGAGGAAAAAGTAATCGTCATTGATTTCGGTGGCCAGTATAATCAGCTGGTTGCCAGAAGAGTCAGGGAATGCAACGTCTACTGCGAGATCTATTCCTATCGCACACCCATTGAAAAGATCAAGGAGATGTCTCCAAAGGGAATCATCCTCACAGGAGGACCCAATTCCTGCTACGAAGATGGTGCGCCTTCTTATACCAAAGAGCTCTTTGAACTGGGGATTCCTGTTCTCGGACTTTGCTACGGAGCTCAGCTCATGATGCACCTTTTGGGAGGCAAGGTTGAAAAAGCTCCCGTCAGAGAATACGGCAAGACAGAAACTTTTATTGACGGCTCTATGGACGGACTCTTTGCAGGAGTTGAAAAGTCAACCATCGTATGGATGAGCCACTTCGACTACATAAGTAAAGTCGCTCCCGGATTTGATATTATCGCACATACTGCGGACTGCCCTGTTGCTGCTGCTGCCTGTGAGGAGAAAAAGCTCTATGCGATCCAGTTCCATCCTGAAGTTTTGCATACTGTAAGAGGTAAGGATATTCTCTTTAATTTCGTAAGAAATATCTGCGGCACATCAGGCTCATGGAGAATGGATTCTTTCGTTGAAAAAACAGTTAAGGAGATCCGCGAAAAAGTCGGTGACGGCAAGGTTTTACTTGCTCTTTCCGGAGGCGTTGATTCTTCCGTGCTGGCAGCTCTTTTGGCAAAGGCTATCGGCAAGCAGCTTACCTGCGTATTTGTAGATCACGGCCTTCTTCGTAAGAACGAGGGAGATGAGGTAGAATCTGTATTTGGACCTTCAGGAAGCTTTGATCTTAACTTTGTAAGAGTAAACGCAGCTCAGCGCTACTATGACAAGCTTAAGGGCGTGGAAGAGCCTGAGAGAAAGAGAAAGATCATAGGCGAAGAGTTTATCAGAGTATTTGAGGAAGAAGCTAAAAAGATAGGTCAGGTGGACTTCCTTGCACAGGGAACCATCTATCCCGACGTGGTTGAGTCAGGACTTGGCGGAGAATCCGCAGTCATCAAGTCTCACCACAACGTGGGCGGACTTCCCGACTATGTTGATTTCAAGGAGATCATCGAGCCTCTCCGTTCTTTGTTTAAAGATGAAGTCAGAAAAGCCGGCCTTGAGCTGGGACTTCCCGAATACCTCGTATTCCGTCAGCCCTTCCCCGGCCCCGGACTTGGCATTCGTATCATCGGCGAAGTAACCGCCGACAAGGTAAAGATAGTTCAAGATGCTGATTACATCTACCGCGATGAGATCGCCAAGGCGGTTTCCGAATATAAAAAGGACAATTCCGGCGAACCTGACTGGATGCCCAATCAGTACTTCGCAGCGCTTTCCAATATGCGCTCCGTTGGCGTTATGGGTGATGAGAGAACCTACGACTACGCTGTTGTCCTTCGCGCAGTAAAGACTGTGGACTTCATGACAGCAGAGGCTTCCGAGATTCCCTTCGAAGTCCTTCAGCGCGCCATGAGCCGCATCATCAATGAGGTTAAGGGCGTTAACCGCGTAATGTACGACCTTACCTCCAAGCCCCCCGGAACGGTAGAACTCGAATAAGATAACGAGTGTTATTGTATTAGGCCCTGGAAGCGCATATACGCGACTTCTAGGGCTCTGTTACTATACTGGCTGAATTCGTCAGAGTCTAATCCTTAAGGCATAACCGTATGGGAATCAATACGGTTAGAAATCTCTTTACTTTTTTTCTGTGTTGTTATATATTGTCACTTGTATTTCAAGATAGTTCTTTTCAAAGTTCGT
>JAILOW010000036.1 GCA_024690635.1 Butyrivibrio sp. | reverse complement strand
TCAGCGAAGCCACCATCAGTACTGACCTTGAGGCTATAAGCGAGTGGGCCTTGGAGTGCAAGCTTAACATCATCAGAAAGCCCGGTTACGGAATCGTGCTTTCCGGAAGTGAGAAGAGCTATCGCACGGCGATGCAGCGCTATGTCACCGAGAATATGAACAACAGGTCCTCTGCCGAGCTTGGAGACAATATTTACGAGCTTATGAATGAAGCTATTTTGTCTGAAGTCGGTAACGTCCTCGACGATATCGGGGAGCCTTATCTCAAGCTTTTGACCAACGATGCCTATGTGGGACTTTTGGTACATCTGGCAGTTGCGGTTGAGAGAATAAGGCAGGGGGAAATAGTAAAAGAAGAAACCTATGATGCCAGATATGACAAGGGCTACGACATGGCAAAGAAGATTGCCGGAGCTCTTGAAAAGGAATTTGACATCGAACTTCCGGAGTCGGAAGTTAACAATATTTTGCTTCACATAAAGGGAGCAAAGCTCAATTACACAAACGAAACCATCAGGGACAGCGGTATCAGAACCGATGAGCTTATGAGTATCATCGATGGGATGATAGATACTCTGGACTATGATCTGGCTAAAGAGCTCAGGTACGATGAGGACTTTATAAGAGGTCTTATGGTCCATCTGGAGCCGGCTCTTTACCGTATGAAAAATGACATGACCATAAGCAATCCTCTCCTTTCGGAGATAAAGCAGGAATATCCTGATGTTTATGCTGACTGCGAGAGAGCTGCAAAGGTCATTACACAAAAGACCGGACTTGTTCCGATGGATGCCGAGATTGGATATCTTGCCATGCACTTTGGTGCAGCCATGGAAAAGATAGACAGTCGTAAAAAGAAAAAGCGCACAGTTACTATAGGGGTTATATGTGCCAGCGGTTTCGGAGTGGCCCAGCTTATGCTGGCCAAGCTCAAAAACCATTTTGCGGACTGGGACATTGTACTGAAGGCATACGGAAGCGATGAGATCACGGGTCATACCGTATCCAGAACCGACTTTTTTATCTCCAGTATAAATGTGGACAATCTGGGTGTTGATTATGTACTCGTTAATCCTCTGATCACACAGAGGGATGTTTTACAGATAAGCGTAAAGATCGATGAATATGCATCAATGCCGGCAAGGCAGGAGAATAATGATTTCACAAGACAGCTCGACGAGATAAACGATATCATCAATCGGGTGAAAGGAGTTATTCGCAGATATCATCACCTGACTGTTTCCGGGGACGCAAGTCTGGAAGCGCTTATAAAGCTTTTTTCGTCTGAAATGACAGATTCGCCCAAAGCGGCAGCTGTTCTTTCTGCGGATATCATTGCAAGAGAACAGGTTATGACGCAGCTCTTTCCCGAGATGGGCATAGCTCTTTTCCATTGCAGGAGCAAGGCGGTTAAAGAGTGCATCATACTGACAGGTACCGCGACAGGAGGAGAGTTTGAAGATCCCAAGCTCATGGGCATAAAAGGAGCACTGTGCATGACCATGCCCATGGATGAGCACAGGCAGGAAAATTCCGAGATGCTTGGAAAAGTCAGCAGCGCCCTGATCGAGGATGAGGAGTTTTTGCAGATCCTCAAAAGCGGCGACGAAGAGGGTATCAGAGAAAAGCTGCAAAAGATTTTAAAGGCGTATTTTACAGAGATGCTGAGCGGCCTATAAACGGAGGAACAAAATGATACTTGAAAAGAAGAATATCTTCTTAAATCAAAAACCTCAGAGCAAGGAAGAAGTCATCAGAAAAATCGGTGAGATCTTCAGCTCCCAGGGATATACGGATGAGTCTTATACTCAGGCAATGCTGGACAAAGAGAAGGTGTTTAATACATATATTGGAAATAGTGTTGCGATACCACACGGCATAGAGGAGTCTAAAAAGTACATTAAAAAGACAGGACTGGTGCTCATGACTTTCCCCGAAGGTCAGGAGTGGGATGCCGCTGAAAAGGTAAAAGCAGTTGTTGGTATAGCAGCAGTAGGGGACGGGCATCTGAGGGTGCTGTCCAAAATCGCCATGACATTCTCCGACGGGGAGGGGCTTGAGAAGCTCCTTACCATGAACGAGGATGAGATCAGCGAAATGTTTGAAGGGTAATACAGGTTTTTTCAGGAGGATTTATCTATATGAAGACTAGAGCAGTAAGAATGTATGGGGAAATGGACTTAAGACTTGATGAGTTCGAACTTCCCGCTATAAAAGACGATGAGATACTGGTAAAGGTCATAAGTGACAGTATCTGTATGTCGACATACAAACTTGCCAAGCAGGGCAAAAAGCATAAGAGAGCACCACAGGATATCGATGTTAATCCTATCATCACAGGTCACGAGTGCTCAGGTGTTATCGTAGAAGTCGGAGCAAAATGGAAGGATAAATACAAGGTGGGAGATAAGTGGGCGCTTCAGCCTGCACTCAACTATCAGGGCAAGCTTGATTCTCCCGGATATTCTTATCGTTTTTGCGGCGGAGATGCAACCTACTGCATTATGCCTCACGAGGTAATGGAGCTGGATGCGCTTCTTCCTTATGACGGCGAGAGCTTCTACCAGGCATCTCTGGGAGAACCCATGAGCTGCATTATTGGTGGCTATCATGCCAACTACCATACAAATAAGCAGAACTACAACCACGCCATGGGAACCAAGGAGGGCGGAAACATCCTTATTATGGGTGGCTGCGGACCTATGGGACTTGGCGCTGTAAGCTACGGACTCAGATTCGAAAACAAGCCAAAGAGGATCGTAGTAACAGATCTTGATGACGCCAAGCTAAAAAGAGCGGCTTCCGTTATCAGCCCGGAAGAAGCAAAACAAAAGGGCGTTGAACTTATCTACTTTAACTCATCGGGAGCAGATGCCGAAGAGAAGCTTATGGAGATCACGGAGGGACATGGATACGACGACGTATTCGTATATGTTCCCGTTCGCTCTGTTGCCGAGATGGGAGACAGGCTTCTTGCTTTTGACGGCTGTATGAATTTCTTTGCAGGCCCCACAGACAACCAGTTCCGTTCAGAGATCAATCTCTACAACGCTCATTACACAAGCACACATATTCTCGGAACCACAGGCGGCAACAACGATGACCTTTTGGAGGCGCTGACACTGGCTGCCAAAGGAGAGATCAATCCTTCCGTTATGGTCACACATGTAGGCGGACTTGATGCAGTAGCGGAAACCACCTGCAATCTGCCCAACATACCCGGTGGCAAAAAGCTGATCTATACTCAGTTTGACATGCCCCTTACCGCAATAGATGATTTTGAAGAGCTTGGAAAAACAGATCCTCTCTTCAAAAAGCTCGACGAGTGCTGCAAAGCCCACAGCGGACTTTGGAATCCCGAAGCGGAAAAGATCCTGTTCGAGCACTTTAACGTTGTGATCTAAGTTACCTGAGTCCCGGTTTTGCATGATGGGAGGCTTATATATATGAAGGTATTTTGCTATACAGTTAAAGACCCTGAGGGTGTTCATGCACTTCCGGCAGGCGACCTGGTCAAGCTTGCAAACACATTTTCCTGCAGTATCACTGCAGAGGGTAACCACAATATGGTTGATGCCAAGCATCTTTTTGGGATCATGAGTCTTGGAGTAAAGCACGGACAGACTCTGACCATAAAGTGCGAGGGCCCCGATGAAAATGAGGCTGCGGCTGCATTGGAGAAATATATGATCGACAATCTCTGATGCTTTTAATAAGCATCCTGACCCTAGTATCCTTTTTTCCTCTTTTTAAACCATTAAAGCAAGTTATGACTTAACCCTTTGCAAGTCGCTTCTTTAATGGTTTAATTATTTTATATGTTTGATGTTCAGGAAGAACTTAAAAAACTCCCAAACAAACCGGGAGTTTATATCATGCATGATAAAAACGACACCATCATGTATGTTGGAAAAGCCATCAACCTTCACAATCGTGTAAGGTCTTATTTTCGTTCAAACATAGGAAGAGGTCCGCAGATAGACCGCATGGTCAAGCAGATCGCAAGGTTTGAATATATTGTCACGGATTCGGAGCTGGAGGCTCTTGTACTGGAAAACAACCTTATAAAAGAGCATTGTCCCAGATATAACACCCTTCTGAAGGATGACAAAACCTATCCTTATATAAAAGTAACTGTCAGTGAGGATTATCCCAGGATACTTTTTTCAAGACTCATGAAAAAAGACAAGGCGAGGTACTTTGGCCCCTTTACCAGTGCTGCGGCAGTTAAGGACACCATAGAACTCATAAACAAGATTTACGGTCTTCGCACCTGCAACAGGGTGCTGCCAAGGGATATCGGAGCCGAGAGGCCCTGCCTTAATTATCATATGAAGCAGTGCTGCGGCCCCTGCACAGGAAATGTCTCAAAAGAAGAGTACCGCGCCAGGATTGACCAGGCACTGGAATTTTTAAACGGCAATTACGGAATTATCATAAAAGACTTAGAGCAGAAGATGGAAAAAGCCTCCGAGGAGCTTGATTTTGAAAACGCCGCCAAATACAGAGATCTTCTGGCCAGCGTAAAGGTGGTGGCGCAGAAGCAGAAGATGACGGATTCCTCCATGGAGGACAAGGATATTGTTGCCATAGCCTCTGATGATAAGGATGCGGTGGTACAGGTCTTTTTTGTAAGAGACGGAAGGCTCATCGGAAGAGAGCATTTTTATATGACTCATGTGTCGGAGAATCCCCAGGCGGAGATCCTTATGAACTTTGTAAAGCAGTTCTATGCGGGGACGCCTTTTATTCCCAGAGAACTGATGCTGCCTGAACCCATCGAGGATATGGACATCATAGAAAAATGGCTTTCAAACAGAAAGGGCAGCAGGGTTTACATAACCGTTCCCGAGAGAGGACAAAAGGAAAAGCTCATGGAGCTTGCCGCCAAGAACGCTGAGATGGTTCTTTCCAAGGATAAGGAGAGGATAAAGCGTGAGGAAGGCCGCACCATAGGCGCAGTAAAAGAGATAGAAAATCTCCTGGGACTTAAGGGACTTAACAGGATGGAAGCCTATGATATCTCTAATATAAGCGGCTTTGCCAATGTGGGTTCCATGGTTGTTTATGAAAAAGGAAAGCCCAAAAAGAGTGATTACAGAAAATTCAGGATAAAGACCGTGGCAGGTCCCGATGACTATGCCTGCATGCATGAGGTGCTGACCAGAAGGCTGCTTCACGGTATAGAGGAGCGTCACGAACTGGAGGTCAGGGATATAGATGCCAGATACGGCAGCTTTACCAAGTTCCCGGATCTTATCCTTATGGACGGTGGACGCGGACAGGTTAACATCTGCCTTCAGGTCCTTGAGGAGCTCGGCATCAGCATTCCCGTATGCGGAATGGTAAAGGATGGTAACCACAGGACCAGAGGTCTTTACTATAATAATGTAGAGCTTCCGATTGATACCAGATCCGAGGGCTTTAAGCTCATCACAAGGATCCAGGACGAAGCCCACAGGTTTGCCATTGAGTATCACAGATCTCTTCGCAGCAAATCCCAGGTAAAGAGCTCTCTTGACGATATTCCCGGAGTCGGACCCGCAAGACGCAAGGCTCTTATGAAGCATTTTAAGTCCATCGAGGACATCAGAAATGCATCCGTAGAGGAGCTTTCATCAATACCCGAGATACCCGAAAATGCTGCCCGTCAGATATACGATTACTTTCACGCAGATATTTGAACAAGCCGTGCAACTGTGCTATTATTTACGTGTTTTAGAATACTAAGATAAACAAGGGGGATTCCATGTCCAGTGTAAGTTTGAAAACAATCATTGAACGAATGAAGCTTGAAAATCTTACTCCTGAACTTGATATCAAAAAGATCAGGATAAGCCAGCCGGATATTAACAGACCGGCCCTGCAGCTTGCGGGATATTTCGAGCATTTTGAGGCTACAAGACTTCAGGTCATAGGCTTCGTTGAATATACCTATATGGAATCATTTCCTCCGGAAAAGAAAGAGGAGATGTACAGGGAGTTTCTTTCCTTTGATATTCCCGCAGTTATTTTCTGCAGAGAGCTGACTCCGGATCCCACTTTTATAAAGATAGCCATAGAGGAGAAGGTTCCCGTATTTATAACCAAGAAATCGACCTCCGCATTTATGGCAGAGATCATCAGATGGCTCAATGTTAAGCTTGCGCCCTGCATTTCCATTCACGGCGTACTTGTTGATGTCTACGGTGTAGGCGTACTTATCACAGGTGAGAGCGGAATCGGTAAATCAGAGACTGCCATAGAGCTTATCAAGAGAGGACACCGTCTTGTATCCGATGACGTTGTTGAGATCAGAAGAGTTAGTGAGGAGACCCTTATCGGATCTGCTCCCGACATTACCAAGCACTTTATCGAGATGCGCGGCGTGGGCATTATCGATGTAAAGACTCTCTACGGTGTATCAAGCGTAAGAGAAACCCAGAATATAGACCTTGTCATCAAGCTTGAAGACTGGGATAAAGATAAAGAATACGACAGACTGGGACTTGAGGAGGAATACACAGAGTACCTCGGAAATAAGGTTGTATGCCATCGTATTCCCATCAGACCCGGCAGAAACCTTGCTGTTATCTGCGAGTCCGCAGCCGTTAACCACAGACAGAAGGCAATGGGCTACAACGCAGCACAGGAGCTTTACAACAGAGTTCAGAATTCACTTGCAAAAAGACGCAGTGATGAAGATGATGAGTGATAAAACAAAAGGAGAATGAAATGGCAAAATACGTATTTGGGGCAGATGTTGGAGGAACAACAGTAAAGATAGGCCTTTTGACAGAGACAGGTGAAAAGGTAGATTTTTGGGAGATCCCCACTGTTACCGAGGATCACGGTAAGAGGATCATCCCTGATATAGCAGCATCCATCAGAGCAAAGATGGAGGAAAAAGAAATTTCAGATGCAGATGTGCTCGGTGCCGGAATCGGTGTTCCCGGAGCTGTAAATGCTGAAGGAATGTGCCATCAGGCAGTTAACCTGGGATGGGAAAAGGTTAACGTTGTTGAGGAGCTTGGTTCCATCTTAAAGCTTCCCGTTAAGGCAGGAAACGATGCCAATGTTGCAGCTCTCGGAGAAGCATGGAAGGGCGGCGGACAGGGCCGTGCCAATATGCTTCTTGTAACTCTCGGAACCGGTGTTGGAGGCGGTATCATCAATGAAGGCAAGATCCTTTCAGGATCAACCGGATGCGGCGGAGAGATCGGACATATCCACCTTGTGGATGATGAGCCCGATACCTGCGGATGTGGCAAGCACGGATGCTTTGAGATGTATGCAAGTGCTACAGGCGCTATGAGGATCACAAAGAGACTCCTTGCAAGCACAGACACACCCAGCGTATTAAGGGACAAGGACTTCGAGTGCAGGGACGTATTTGATGCAGCAAAGGCGGGAGATGAGCTTGCCAGGAAGGCAGCAGAGCAGTACGGTTACTATCTTGGAAAGGGAATCGCAATGGTTGCTACCGTTGTTAACCCTGAGATGATCGTTTTGGGCGGTGGCGTTTCAAAGGCAGGAGAAATGCTCTTTGACCTTCTTATGCCCAGCTTCAAAAAGTATGTATTCTCCGGATGCGGAAATGCTGAGTTTGCTCTTGCAAAGATTGGTAACGACGCAGGTGTATACGGAGCTGCCAAGATGCTCATAGACTAATAAAGAGCAGATTAACAGGATTGAGGATTTATTTTGAACAGCGAGATATTGTCATATCTTAAGGATATTTTATCTGAACAGAATGCTTTTGCGGATGAGGAAATGAGCAGACATACCACCTTCAGAACAGGCGGACCTGCCTCTCTTTTCCTGTGCCCGGGAAACAAAGAAGAACTTATAAAGGTGCTGGAGCTTTTAAAAAGGCTTCAGCTGCCTTTTTTTGTCATAGGAAACGGAAGTAATCTCCTGGTGTCCGACGAGGGCTATGAGGGAGCCGTCATCTCTTTATCAAGGTTTAATGACATAAGCCTTGAGGGAGAGGATACTCTTGTTGTGGGAGCGGGAGCTCTTAATTCCGCCATAGCGGCATTTGCCAGAGACAACAGCCTTGCGGGCTTCGAATTTGCGGCAGGGATTCCCGGAACCATAGGCGGAGCCATGATTATGAACGCAGGCGCCTACGGCGGCGAAATGTGTCAGATAACCGAGCGGGTGGAAGTAATCTCTCCTGACGGCGAGATCATGGAACTGGACAATTCCACCATGGAATTCGGCTACAGGACCAGCGCCATAAAGGGAAGGGGATATATAGTTCTTTCCGTAAGGCTTAAGCTCACAAAAGGTGATAAGGAAGCCATCAGCGCACTTATGACAGAGCTTGCTCAAAAAAGAAAAGATAAGCAGCCCCTTGAATATCCAAGCGCCGGTTCTACCTTCAAAAGGCCTGAGGGATATTTTGCGGGAAAGCTTATAGAAGATGCTGGACTTAGGGGATTTTCCGTGGGCGGAGCCCAGGTTTCCGAAAAACACTGCGGATTTGTTATCAACAAAGGAGGAGCAACTTCCTCTGATGTATATGAACTTATAAAAAAGGTAGAAGCAAAAGTATTTGAGAACTCGGGGGTTACTCTTGAACCTGAGGTCATCATGATTGGGAGATTCTCATGAGATTTGTTATCGTAACCGGAATGAGCGGCGGCGGAAAGGCCACTGCCATACATATGCTGGAGGACGCAGGCTTTTACTGTGTGGATAACCTGCCGGTTTCTCTTATCGAAAAATTCACGGAGCTCATCACCATGCCCGATTCCGAGATCACCAAGGTGGTTCTTGGTGTCGATGCCAGAGCGGGTCAGAGCTTTGAAGGGGTTTCGGGTATCATAGACTCTCTGAAAGAAAGAGGAGTGCCTGTGGAGATCCTTTTCATGGATGCTTCGGATCAGGTCCTTATAAAAAGATACAAGGAGACCCGAAGGATCCATCCTATGAATGCAGCAGGGGACAGGCTTGAGGATGGCATCGCAAGGGAGAGGGAAGTTCTTTCCGAGATAAAAAAGCGTGCCGACTACGTTATTGACTCATCCAATCTTCTTACAAGAGAGCTTAAAGAAGAGCTGGACAGGATCTTTGTAAACAACGAGGAATACAACTCCCTTATGGTAAACATTCTGTCCTTTGGCTTTAAATACGGCATTCCTTCGGATGCGGATCTGGTATTTGACGTAAGATTTTTGCCAAATCCCTATTATATTGACGAGCTCAAGCACCAGACAGGTAACGACAAGGGCGTTCAGGATTATGTAAAGAGTTTTCCCGCCTGCGGCGAGTTTGTGGACAAGTTGGCGGATATGCTGACATTCCTGATCCCGGGCTATGTAAAAGAGGGAAAGTATCAGCTGGTTGTGGCCATAGGCTGCACCGGAGGCCAGCACAGAAGCGTTACCATTGCCAATGAGATCTATGAAAGACTCAAAGTGGCAGGGGGAAACTACGGACTTAAGCTCACACACAGAGACGTTAAACAGGCAAGGTAAGATATGTCTTTTTCATCGGAAGTAAAAGAAGAACTCATGGGGCGCTTTGCCGGTTCCAGACATTGCAGGCTTGCAGAGGTGGCTGCCATCATCACCCACGCGGGGTATATAACCACCGACAAAGACCATAAAATGGTGCTTTATCTGCAGGCGGACAACCCCCAGGTACATAGAAAGTTCTTTACATTATTGAAAAAAGCATTTAATATAGTTACTAGCATTTTAGAGGGAGCTTCCGACGTTCGGCATGATGGCCGTGTTTACAGACCGGTTCTTACCACGGAGGGCGGACTTGAGACAGTTCTCCTGGCGGTAAAGATCATGGAGTCAGACGGCACACTGCGAGACCTCGGGGAGGGCGCAAGCCCTATGGTCACAAGGAATTCATGCTGCAAGCGGGCTTTTTTGCGAGATGCTTTTTTATGTGCAGGCTCCATCAGCGATCCCAACAAGGGTTATCATCTGGAGTTTGTCTGTACCCATGAGGCGCAGGCATTACAGCTTCAGGAGCTGATAGAGAGTTTTGACATCGAGGCGCGCATAGTCCTTAGGAAAAAGTACTATGTTCTGTATGTAAAAGAGGGAGCCGCGATAGTGGATCTTTTAAACATCATGGAAGCGCCGGTCAGTTTGATGAATCTAGAAAATCTCAGAATTGTAAAAGAGATGAGAAACTCCGTTAACAGGCGTGTAAACTGTGAGGTGGCCAATATTACCAAGACAGTTAACGCAGCTGCCAAGCAGATCGAGGACATCACTTACATCAGAGATCATTACGGATTCAACAGACTTCAGGACGGACTCAGACAGATGGCAGAGGTAAGGCTTGACCATCCCGATGCCACTTTATTGGAACTTGGTAGTTTTCTTGATCCGCCGGTAGGTAAGTCGGGAGTTAATCACAGGCTGCGAAAACTTGGAGAGTTGGCGGACAGGATAAGAGGTTGAGGAGGAAACCATGATCACAAAATCTATCGAAATCAAATTGCCCAGAGGCCTTGAGGCAAGACCCGTTGCAGAGCTTGTACAGCTTGCAAGCAAGTATGAGAGCTCAGTTCACATTGAGGCTCAGTCTAAAAAGGTTAATGCCAAGAGCATTATGGGTATGATGACACTGAATCTTACTTCAGGCGAGGCGGTTACCGTTATCGCAGAGGGAAGCGACGAAGAGAC
>JAILOW010000025.1 GCA_024690635.1 Butyrivibrio sp. | reverse complement strand
AAAAGAAGTAATCTGCGAACCTGAACTCACCAAAATTACTGTACACAGAGAAAAACTTGTTTAAAAGAAGTAATCTGCGAACCTGAACTCACCAAAATTACTGTACACAGAGAAAAACTTGTTCAAAAGAAGTAATCTGCTAACCTGAACTCATCAAAATTACTGTACACAGAGGAAAACTTGTTTAAAAGAAGTAATCTGCGAGCCACATAATCCAAGTATTATAGTTACGGGCTTCCCTGATTGTAACCGTGTATGGGATGTGGGATAATGAAATGTAGAACGAGAGTATGGTAGATGGTGGAGGTAGCTTATGCCAAAGTGGTTAAAAGATGCGATATTTTATGAGATTTATCCCCAGTCCTTTATGGACAGTAACGGAGACGGTATAGGAGACATCAACGGAATTATTGAAAAGCTGGATCATGTGAAAGAGCTTGGCTGCAATGCCCTGTGGATCAATCCCTGCTACGACTCTCCCTTTAAAGATGCGGGATATGACGTAAGAGATTACAAAAAGGTTGCCGAAAGGTACGGAACAAACGAGGACCTTTACAGGCTCTTTGAGGAGGCACATAAAAAAAGCATTAAAGTGCTGCTGGATCTGGTGCCCGGCCACACCTCCGAAGAACATGAATGGTTCAAGGAAAGTAAAAAGGCAGAGCCAAATGAATATTCCGACAGATATGTCTGGACGGATTTCTGGATAAAAGGAATTGCAGGTCACCCCTACATCGGCGGTGAATCCGACAGAAACGGCTGCTATATGCTCAATTTCTTTAAATCACAGCCTGCCCTTAACTACGGCTTTTTAAACAGAACAGAGAGCTGGCAGAAGGCTCCCGATGATCCTGCCTGCCTTGCTACCAGAGAAGCCATGAAGGATGTTATGAGATTCTGGCTTGATAAGGGATGCGACGGCTTCAGGGTGGATATGGCTGATTCACTGGTAAAGGATGATGATGAGAATAAATCCGCCACAGGAGCCATCTGGAAGGATATAAGGAATATGCTGGATGCAGATTATCCCGAGGCTGCCATTATTTCCGAGTGGTGCAATCCTCATCAGGCTTTAAAAAGCGGCTTCCACGCCGACTTTTACCTGGATCATGCAGGTAACGGCTACAATGTCCTCTTAAGAGATTATGAGACTCCCGGAGGAGATCACAGCTTCTTTAAAAAAGACGGCGAAGGAGATATCATCAGATTCCTCAATGATTTCCTTCCTAAATATGACGATACCAGAGAGGATGGCTACATCAGCTTTATAACCTGTAACCACGACACGCCAAGAGCCAGAAGGACTCTCGACTACGAGGAGCTAAAGATTGCCTATGCCACTCTTTTAACGCTCCCCGGCGTTCCTTTTATCTACTACGGTGATGAGATCGGCATGAGATATCTTGAGGCCCTTCCCACCAAGGAAGGCGGTTATACCAGAACAGGTTCCAGAACGCCCATGCAGTGGGATAACAGCAAAAACCACGGCTTTTCAAAGGCTGCTGCAGGTAAGCTCTATCTTCCCACAGACCCTGCAGATGATGCTCCCACAGTGGAGGATCAGGCAAAAGATCCTTCTTCCCTCTTAAACACTGTTAAGGCCCTTACAGGTCTTCGTCATAAATATGATGATCTTAAGGCTGATGGTTCATTTGAAGTGATCTATGCGGAAAAGGATGAGCTTCCCTTTGTATTTAAGCGCGGAAGCCTTGTAATAGCCGTTAATCCTTCCAATAAAAAAGCCGCTCAGGGTCTTTCAAGGAAATATGAAAAAGTCTACGAGATCGGCAACACTGCAATAGATGAGGCCTCACTGATCATGCAGCCTCAGAGCTTTGTAATACTGAAATAAAACTGATCATAACTACAAAAACAAAAAACTCCCGGAAAAGCTCTAACCTTTCCGGGAGTTTTAATATCCTATGATCTGATAACCGATTACTCTACAGTAACGCTCTTTGCGAGGTTTCTGGGCTTATCAACATCAAGACCCTTAGCAACACTTGTGTAATAGCCAAGAAGCTGCAAAGGAATGATAGCAAGGCTTCCTACAAAGTGCTCGTCAACCTTGGGGATATATACAGTGAAGTCGCACTGATCCTCAACGTTGTATCTGCCGTAGGTTGTAAGACCCATCAGATAAGCTCCGCGGCTCTTACACTCAACCATGTTGGAAATGGTCTTTTCATAGAGACCGGGCTGTGTAAGTACTCCGATAACCAGCGTACCCTCCTCAATAAGGGAGATGGTGCCGTGTTTTAACTCTCCGGCAGCATAAGCCTCTGAGTGGATGTAGCTGATCTCTTTCATCTTAAGGCTTCCCTCAAGACAGATAGAGTAATCTATTCCTCTTCCGATAAAAAAGATGTTCTGAGCGTTGGCGAATTTAGCGGCAAACCACTGGATCCGCTCTTTTTCGTCAAGGATCTTTTCGATCTTGGAAGGAATGCTCTGTATCTCTTCGAGATAGTAGGTAAAGCGGCTCTCATCCTCAAGAGTGCCCCTTACCTTGGCAAACTGAAGCGCAAGGAGATATCCGCAGATAAGCTGTGCGCTGTAAGCCTTGGTTGTGGCAACCGAGATCTCAGGACCTGCTATGGTGTACATAACATGGTCAGCCTCTCTTGCAATGGAAGATCCCACAACATTGACTATGGCAAGAGTCTTGAGTCCGCATTCCTTAGCCATTCTAAGAGCTGCAAGGGAATCGGCTGTCTCGCCCGACTGGGAAATAACCACAACAAGAGCATTGGGATCATGGTTAACCTTTCTGTATCTGAACTCTGAAGCAAGCTCACATCTGACATTAAGGTCTGTAAGTTCCTCTATGATGTACTGTACTTCCATGCCAACGTGCCATGCTGATCCGCATGCTACCACGTAGATGCTTGAAGTATCCTTGATGATGTCCTCTGTAAGACCCATCTCGGAGAAGTCAATGGTCTTGTCCTTTACATACTTGGCAATGGTATCTGAAACTGCCTTGGGCTGCTCGTAGATCTCCTTCATCATGAAGTGCTCGAAGCCGCCCTTTTCTGCTGCTTCTGCAGTGAATGTAACAGTTGTTACTTCCTTTTCTACCTCATCACCGTCGATGTTAAAGAATGTAACCTCTCCGGCCTTGATCCTGGCCATTTCCAGGTTGTCGATGTAGTAAACATCTCTTGTATACTTAAGGATCGCAGGAACATCGGAAGCTATGTAGGACTCACCGTCGCTGATACCGATGATCATGGGTGACTGCTTTCTTGCAACATAGATCTCACCGGGATAGTCCTTGAACATAACCTCAAGAGCGTAAGATCCGCGAACTCTCACAAGAGTCTTGGCGATGGCATCGATGGGACCCATCTTGTATTTTTTGTAATAATAATCAACCAGCTTGATAAGGACCTCAGTATCAGTATCTGAATAGAATGTATAGCCCTTTCTGAGGAGCTTTTCCTTGAGCTCCTGGAAGTTCTCGATGATACCGTTGTGAACACCCACAACCTCAGACTCTACATTGCCTGAGCCTGAACCTGAGCAGTTACCGCTCACGTGAGGATGCGCATTGGTAAGACTGGGAGCTCCGTGAGTAGCCCAGCGTGTATGACCGATGCCGCAGGTACCTGAAAGGGCGCTGCCGCCATTGGTCTTATTTGACAGATTCACAAGCTTGCCCACTGCCTTAACTACAACAGCCTGCTCTGACCCATCCCTTACTGCAAGTCCCGCAGAGTCGTATCCTCTGTACTCGAGTTTGGAAAGGCCCTCAAGCAAAATGGGAGCTGCCTGTTTATGTCCTATATATCCTACTATTCCGCACATATTATCTCCATTTCTATAACTACAGATTTGCTAACCATTATATGATTTTGGCACTTTTTAGTCAAATTCAGTATAATAAGGAAATTTGACATATTGTTACAGCTAATGTAAAATTTTCCCGATGAAAAAGAACAGTATAAATAGGAAAAACTTAATACTACTCTCAGTATTTGCGCTTATTACAAGCTGCGCACTGTTGTTTGCAACAGCATTGGACAAAACTCCAAAGAACACTGCCGCTGCGGAACTTTCAAGTACAGCGGTTCTTGATGCGGTAACAGGCACGATCGACGAGGCCGCTGCATCCGTTTCAGATGATCTGGATGCACTGGTAGCCACTACAGTCAATGTACAGCAGGATGAAAACTCGGCAGAGCTCATCCGCACCGCTTTTACGGTAACAGAGTACGAACTTCCAATTATCATGTACACCAGGGATACCGTTAACGTCCGTTCCGGCGCAGGCACCGATTACGACAAGCTGGGCAAGCTCTCCTGGGGTAGCGAAACCCAGGTCACTGGCGAAACCGACAACGGCTGGTATGAGGTCAACTTCAAGGACACCACCGCATTTATCAAGGGAGAATATATGGCAAATGAACTTCCCGGCATTCCCTACCTCTTTGTGGGAGATTCCAGAACAGTCCAGCTGAAGATGGCTGTAGGCACTTCAGACAAGGCCTACATTGCTCAGGTTGGCGAGGGTTACAGCTACTTTAAAAACACAGCTGTTCCCGCAATTTCCAGCTACGCAGGAAAAGGCACCACCATGATCATCAACTTTGGTGTTAACGATCTTGGCAATGCCTCCAAATACATCAAACTTGTAAACAACAATATCGACACCTGGACCAATGCAGGCATAACCGTTTACTACGCTGCAGTAACTCCCGTGGGAGACTGTGCAAGCGTATCCAATGACCAGATAGAGAGCTTTAACGCCAAGCTTAAGGCTGAGCTCGATCCGAGAGTCAACTGGCTTGATGGTTATTCTTACCTGTCAGAAGCAGGTTTTTCAACAGGCGACGGACTCCATTACAACAAGGACACATACAAAAACCTTTATTCCTATTATATGTCCGCCATAAACACAGAGATCTGATCTGTCATCCATTAACGATACCGTGCCACCCATCAACGAGATTACTGTTGATGAGTGGTTCTTTTTCGCAGCTGATATCGTTGTCAATCAGATATCCCGATGCTTCAAAACACTTATTTACTCTTCCAAGCACTATATCAATAGTGGAATCATCTACCATGGGAAGCAGCAAAAAGAACTGATTCTCAGAGCTTTTCGTTATGATATCGCAGTTTCTTAAGGTAGTCTTTAAGCTCTCTCCTATCTTTTCCATCACGTTGTTAAAATCAGACTCCACAACCTCATATTTTTTGGGCATTACGGTAAGCAAAAGCTTGTAGGCGTCCTCGTGATATCTGTGAAGGAACCTAAGCAGATACCTGTAAATACTCACAAAGGACTCCTGACCCAAAAACAGTGCACTTTCATCCGCATGTCTCTCACTGAGCATGATATTTAGCTTTCGCATATCCTCTGTCTGTTTGTCGGCAAAAGTAACGACTTTTTGCCTCTCGTCATAAATAAAGCATCCACCTTTTCCGTTCTGCTTCACATGATACAGAGACTTGTCCGCTTTGGAAAAGAGTTCCTGATAAGACTCACCTCCGGGAGTGATCACAGCTCCCACAGACATTCCAAAGGGTATCGTCATATCTTTTCCCAAAATATCTAAAGCCATGCTGTGCAGCTTGGAAGCAAGCCTTGAGGATATTCCCTTTATAGCCTCATGTTCCTTACCGTTCATGAGAAAAGCAATGAACTCGTCTCCGCCTATCCTTCCGATGATATCGTTTGCCCTGAAATGATGCCTCATAAGCTCCGCAAAGCCTGCAAGGATCTTATCTCCCGCATCATGTCCGTAGATATCGTTGATCAGTTTGAATTTGTCAAGGTCTATTATCATAAGAGCGCCGGTGCTGAAGGGACAGATCTTTTCAAGCTTTGTGGTAACGCTGCCCTTATTCAGTATTCCCGTCAGTTTATCTATGGAAGCTTCTTCCGAGAGATTATGGATCTTTTGACTGTTTTTAAGGACATTCCTGATCCTTCCAAGAAGGACATCAGGCTCAAAGGGCTTTCTGATGAAGTCCACAGCGCCCAGTTCAAAACCCTTTGCCTCAATCTCTTTATCCTCGGTTCCCGTAAGGAATACTACAGGAAGCTCCGGAAGATTATTTTCCTTTTCGTATTCCCTCATTTCTTTCAGGACTTCGAATCCGTCCATGTCCGGCATGAGAATATCCAAAAGCAGCAGGTCCGGGCAGTTTTCGGGGGATATATGCTCTTTTAGCATTGTGCCGCTTTGCAGAGCCGTTACACGTATTCCTTTCTGACTGAGGATAAATCCTGCTATCTTCAGATTGGACAGGTCATCATCAACAACCACAACCCAGTTTGCATCGTAATTATTGTTCATATTAAGCCTCCGATTGCTTCGCTGATCGCATTCCCCAGTGCCACGTAGTTTTCAGCAAAGTGTCTGTGTTCTTCTTTTATCTTACCCGCGTTCTGCTCTTTTGCCGCCTCCTCCAGATCAAGCGCCTGCTGGTACATTGACTCTGCACCTATAGTCTTTGATGCGCTCTTTATGGAATGTATGAGTATCTGATAGTTCTTAAGATCCGCATCATTTTCATATTTATCAAGTTCCACTATCTTTTTCTGACATGCATTTGCATAGTCCCCAAGCATTTCTTTATAAAAAGCAAGGTTTCCGACGCAGTATTTAAGACCCTCCCGCATGTTGACCCCTGACAGCATCAATGTCTTTTCAAGGTCATCGTCAGCCTTTGAATCATCGTCTTCTTCACCCACCATTTTAACGGGTTCAAATTCAAGCACCGCATCGTGACTCTCGGAAAAGAGCTCCTTCGGAAGGAACTTAAGAAGCACTTCCATCAGATTCCTTAGCTCCACAGGCTTTGCCAGGTAATAGTCAAAGCCCTCTCCCAGATAGTAATCTTTGGCTCCTTCTATGGCATTTGCGGTCATTACAATGACCTTTGTATCCTGAGGGATGATCTTGCCTCTTCTAAGGGCATGCAGGGTCTCTATGCCGTCAAGGTCAGGCATCATATGATCCAAAAAGATAATGTGATATTCGTTTGCACGGCACTTGTCTATGGCATCGAGTCCCGAATATGCTATATCAGGATATACTCCCACAATATTAAGAAGATTGTCCGCGATCTTACAGTTTATTTCATTATCATCAACAAGCAGGACCTTCGCCCCGTTTATCTGATACTGAATATCAATGTTCTGGGACACATAAGAGTCTTTTCCCAGGAAATCATAATCTGAAAGATCTCCCACAGACTCCAGCTTGGAAAAAGCAAGTATGCTGTCCACCATGTTAATAAGGACGTTTCCCGCCTTTCTGATACCCATGGTATATTCCACAGTCTGCTTTTCCTTACTGTTTCGTCCTATCATCTCGTTAAGACCCATGATGACATTGATGGGGGTTCTGATCTCATGGGACATGGTGGAAAGAAATCTGGTCTTTGTCTGACTCGCCTGATCTGCGATCTCAGCCTGCTCTTTAAGACCGGTAGACATAGCCTGAAGCGTTCTGGATAGTATTCCAACCTCATCATCACCTTCTGTTGCAATTTCTTCCTCAAAGTCACCCTCTGCATACTGCTTGGCGATCCTTGTCATCTTCTTTAGAGGATTGGTTACAGTCTTTATCATGGTATAAGTAACGGTCATACTAACCAAAAGAATGATCAGGGAAGTAATAAGCATCTGGGTAAGAAGGACTCTCTGCGGCCTTGTGATATCTGAAACCGGCGCAGCAAGGCAAAGGAGCATCCCATTTCTGAGTTCGTTGGTGACCACCTTTTGTTCAACTCCGTTAAGGCCCGTAAATATGGTGGGTTTATCCTGCTCAAGTTCAAGGATATCCTTAAAGAAATGTCTGTCACTCTCAAGAATGGAGCTGTTTGAAATACCGTTGGGATATTTTCTGTGATAGATAACGTCTCCCGCCTCGTCAACAAGAAAGGCATGTCCCGTTTCATAAGCATTGATCTGTGAAACCTGATGCTTTAATATGTCCATGTTTATATCCATGCCGACGATGCCTATAGGCTCGTCTTCATAGTAAAAGGGAATTATATAGGAGATCATGTTTACACCAAGATTGGCATTGTAATAAGGCTCCATCCAGGTGGCCTGTCCACGTTCCATAGGGATGTAATACCAGCCGACATGCTGAATGTCATCTTTTTCATACAGGCTCATATCCGTGGGGCTGGTCTGATTCCACTTGCCGGTATCAAAGTCAATGGTGTACCAGAATCCGGCTGTGGGACCAAACTTCTCCGGATCATACCTAAGGTATACCGCCATGGCGCCAACTGTCTGCTGGGCTATGGTCTTTCCAAGCTCTGCAACATCATATGTATAGTGGATAATGAATTTTTCGTTTTCAAAGAGATTGTCGTATTTGTCGACTCTGCCTATAGCATAGTTATAGAGGGTAGTGACTGACTGTTCTGTGGATTCAAGGCTGTCGTTTATGACATGAGTATAATACTCCGAAGCAGAGAGCATAATAGTCTCGGAGTCATCCTCAAGAATAGAACTGACCTTTAATGAAGACATGACAAAGAAGAGTAAAGCCCCTGCCACTAAAACAGTGGAAACAAGGAGCAATATCCTCGTCTGTATGGATATTGATTTCATCTGCAATCTCCCCTCATAAAGTTTGCAGTAGAAACAAGTTACCATTTTCATTATAGCATAGATAATGCACTATCAAATTATGAAAAATTCATAACCAACCCGCGCCACATCATGGAACTAGTTCCAGCCGGTCCATCCCATGTTTACAACATAGCCGTTGTCAAACTTTTCTACTTTGGCGAAATAATAATTCTTGCCGGTCACATCAAAACCATACATCGGCAGCACGTCATTTATCACCGCATTGGCAGCCTCTTCGGCGGAGGTACCGAGTCTGATGGGCACTCTCCTGTATATGAGTGATCCGGGATCCGAGGCTTCGGTCGCTCCCATTCCGTTTAACTGAGCGGTGACTGAGTTTCTGACGCCGGTCGCAAAATCATCATTGACAACCGTTCCCTGTTTTGCCGACATCATCACACCATGTTGAAATTCTTCTTCATCTATTACCACACCTGTTTTTGAAGCGGACTCTTCGGGAGTTTCTTCTTTTTCCGTATCATCCTGCTCTGCAGGCTCAAATACCGGACAGTTTTCAGCAGGTGTTACCGGTCCGGATTCATTCCATTCAACACCGGCGGGATAAGCATCGAAGTTTTCTCCGGGATAGAGGGTCCTGTATGAAGTACAGAAGATCCTGCCAGTGGGCTTATCAACGATGACTTCAAAAACCCTTCTTCCCAGGTTAGGAAGATAGAATTCAAAACCTACTTCCTTGAAGTCATCAGTTCCAAGTGCCTCATCATCAACGTTTTTAGCTCTCATCACGCCATTATCAAAATGGAAAAGAGGAGAGTAAGCAGTCTTATTATCGGAAAGAGTGGACAGCACCTTGTCGTAGAGGCCATCATCAAACGAATCAACAAATGCTTTCGCATCTGCACCCACAAGGTCGTTGTGAGCAAGGATCTCTTTAACATCCAGGTTGGGATACTCTTTTCCTACGCGTTCATACTTGATGCGCATGACATCGTTGTCCCAGAGTGTATAGAGTGTCTGACCTTTTTCCCATCGTACCGCCATGGTGTAGTTTAGATCACTGATCAGGAAAGTAACAGTTCCGTCGATATTTTTGGAATAAGTGCAATTGAACCCGAACTCCGGGTCACCCTTGATCTTGCAATCACAGGCAGCGCATGAGTATCCCCATTCATCGAAGAATTCCGGAGGGACATCGGGGTCATTTAAATAAGCACCTTTTGAGTACATGAATACATCTTCAAAGCGTTCTCTGGGATAATCCTCCGTGGCGTCGAGCACATCTATGCCGGCAAAATCGGCGGAAAGATAATCATTTTTAAATTCAAACTTATAAGAGTATGATCCGTCTTTATTTTGGAGCGGATACTCCGACTCCTTTGTATCTTTAGCCGGGGTTTCTGCTGCATCAGCTACTTCCGTGACTACGGGCACGCCTGATGCCTCGCCGCAACCGGTGCCGGCCAGTGTTATAAGTAAGATAAGAGCGGATATCTTTTTCTTCATTTCTGTTATGTCCTTTTGGATTATATTTTTAAAAACTAATATATTCTAGTTGATAGAAATCTCTCTTTCAAGAGAAAAAATAATTGTTTGACATCCCCGGTATCCATTGCTATAATATCCTTTGTGACTGCGGTAGCAGTTCAGGCTGATGTAGCACAGTCGGTAGTGCGTCGCATTGGTAGTGCGGAGGTCACGGGTCCGATTCCCGTCATCAGCTTACGCGATGGCCATGAGCCATGCAAATACGTAAAAAAGAGACAGCTTCAAGCTTGCTTGAGGTGCTGTCTCTTTTTTTACGTATTTATAGGGCGAAGCCCGCGACGAAATAGATTGCGTCAGCAATCTATGAGTAGCATGGCTCATGGCCTCTCTTTCATAGCATTTATTCCGCGAAGCCCGCGACGAAATAGATTGCGTCAGCAATCTATGAGTAGCATGGCTCATGGTGCCAGCGATGTCCTTACTTCCCCTCCAGATCCGCCACTCTCACAGGCTCTCCGTTGAGAAGGATATACCCCGGAGGCAAATGTGATGCATCCGCCATGGATACATATTTCTCTCTCTCATGGGAATGGGGCATTGTCCCGGAGGAGTTGTCGCGGCTCTTTTTGTTAAAGGTCACGTGAGTCCCGGGAGTGGGATGGACATGCGGCATGGAAGGAGCCTGTCCCATTTTCTTTCCCTTGTTTTTTCTGACCTTGGCAATGACAAGGATTATCACTACCACATATATTATCGATGGTACGGCTTCAATCAGATTATACATATAGCCCGTCCTCTCTACTCACTCATCAGCGTGTTCATGAGATACTTGTATATATCAAGGTTTCTGCTCTGCCACTTATCCAGGATATTCTGTGCGATATCCTCGGTAGGCACGGGGATCTTTATATCAACAAGTACCCTGCCGTTTTCGGACGCCACAAGGTGGGTTGTGTACTCATTTTCCCCTGTCCTTTTATAATTGCCCCTTATGGAGGATTCATCACGAAGCTTTATCTCATTGTTCCTAAGGTGCTCATCAATTTCCTGCCTGATGGAAGGATTGATCCTGTTTTCAAAAAGCCTTAAAGCTTCGCTTCCCTCTTTTGTGGGTTCCAAAAATGTTCTGTTTGCTTCAGCAGTCTCTGTGATAAGCCCTGATGAAACCAGCTCGGAAAAGACCTCCTGAAGAGTTATAAAATTAGTATACTCCTTTTCCAGGATAAAATCGTATATCTGGGATTTGCTAAGAGGCACTTCGCACCGCTCAAGCATATACAGAACGATCATCTTGTATAAAGTAAGATATTGTGAACTCAAAATGCTTTCCTCAAAATCTGTTATTTATCTACGTGAGCCTTTACAGCTGCAGAGATAACGTCTGCAACTCTGGGATCAAAGGCTGCGGGAAGGATGTTCTCCTCATTAAGCTCATCATCGGGAACAAGTCCTGCAAGGGCTGTTGCTGCAGCAAGCTTCATCTCCTCGGTGATCTGTCTTGCTCTTGCTTCAAGAGCTCCTCTGAAGATTCCGGGGAATACCAGAACATTATTTACCTGGTTGGGGAAGTCGCTTCTTCCTGTACCGATAACCCTGATGCCTGCTTCTTTTGCGATATCAGGCATGATCTCGGGAACGGGATTTGCCATTGCAAACATGATGGCATCCTTGTTCATACCCTGAGCCATTTCTTTTGTAACGATGCCGGGAGCCGATACTCCGACAAACACATCCGCGCCCTTAAGGGCATCTGCAAGTGTTCCTGAAAGCTGCTCAGGATTGGTAACATCCATCATCTTTTTCTGCATCCAGTTAAGGTCTGCGGAATTCTTATTTAAAATTCCTGACTTGTCGCACATTGTTACATTTTCAAAGCCGTATCTTAAAAGGAGCCTTGTGATGGCGATACCTGCGCTACCTGCGCCGTTAACCACAACCTTGCAGTCCTTTTTATCCTTGCCTACAACTTTAAGTCCGTTGATGATTCCTGCAAGTACCACTATTGCGGTTCCGTGCTGGTCATCGTGGAATACGGGAATATCAAGCTTTTCTTTTAATCTCTCCTCGATCTCAAAGCATCTTGGAGCTGAGATATCCTCAAGGTTGATGCCTCCAAAGCCGGGAGCAAGATATGTTACAGCCTTGATGATCTCCTCTGTATCCTGGGTGTCAAGACAGATAGGCACTGCATTGACTCCGCCAAATTCCTTAAAGAGAACCGCTTTTCCTTCCATAACAGGCATTGCTGCGTAGGGTCCGATGTTTCCAAGTCCAAGTACCGCACTTCCGTCGGAAACAACGGCTATGGTGTTTGCCTTTACGGTATATTTGTAAGCAAGCTCTTTATCCTCTGCAATGAGTTTACATGGCTCGGCAACTCCCGGTGTATAGGCAAGTGCAAGGTCTTCCTTGGTCTTTACCTCTGCTTTTGATGCGGTGTAGAGTTTTCCCTGCCACTCTTCGTGGAGCTTTAGAGCTTTTTCTGCGTTGGTCATGATGATCCTCCTTAATGCTTATACTTTTCTAGAATGTTTTTCCCACTATATCGTATGCAAAAGAGATGTACTCATTTCTGTGGCTTGTATCAATATATTTAAATACGTTCCAGATCTGCTTTTTGCCGCCTCCCGTGGTCTGAAGACCAAGGGCAAGGCCAAGGGCCGCGATCTCATCTCCTGCGTCCGTCTGCCTTGAGAGCATAAGAGCATCTATATATCCGTTCTTTTCCATTTTTACATAAGCATAAGCAAAAGCCGCCGCCTGAAGCGCCTGACCGGAAGTAGATGAATAACCGATCTCGCTGAGGATTATGGATCTCACATTTCCCGAGGAATCACGCATTGCATCGGTCTGCATGTAATTGGTGAGAACCTCGATATTCTCCATGGTGATACATGGAGTTGAAACGCTGTGATTTACATATTTGCTGGAATTCCAGAATGCTGTATTGCCGTTGGGGAAAGAATAAGGGTGAGCCGCCAGTCCCCAGTCAATGTTTCCGAAATCATTGATGGATGCAGCAAAGATATCAAGCACATCCTTGGCATCGTAGTCCCCTGTCTTTTCAGTATTGTAGGTCCACCTCTGGTCAATGGGGATGTAAACCTTGGCAGCGCTGTTCTGACTCTTTATGGCATTGTAGAACACCCTGAAAGCTCTGGTAAATGCAGCGGTATAGGTTCCCACATCGGTCTTTGCCATATAGTTGTATTCTCTTCTGGCGTTGACCTCATTGGCAATAATCCACATGCTGACATTGCCGTGACCTGAACCTGAGTATCTGCCTGCAAGAAAGCTTCCGATAGCGGCAAGAGCCTTGACTCCGCGCTCGTCTGTGGCATTAAACATGTAGTAAGGCGCTGTGGATCCGCTCCTTGCGCTGGGATGAGTGACCTCCGGGAAAGCTCCGGTGCTGGCGTCATTAAGAATAATGGCTGCCACATCGATACCCATGTTGTTAAGCCTCTTAAACAGGTCGTCGTAGTTGTTCATGACACCTGCATTGAAATGATAGGTCACTCCGCCATAGGTGTAAGGTATTCCCCCTGAAGTTGTAAGGATATGACTAAGGGGTATATTGTATGTGGCATAGTTGACTCCAAGATCTGCAAGCTCGCCTATTCTCAAAGGATCAGGGAGAATGCCCTTAATGGAGCTATGAGCCATTCCGCCGTAGCTGTAGCCTGCGCAGCCCCCGGGATTGGTGATGTACCTGGGGTGGCTTATGCAGACGTAACTGCCATTCATTTTTACTGCTACCGCAAATTTGGAAAAGAGCCTTGAATTGGCCTGTCCCTTGTTAAGATCGATGGTAAAAGAGGTGTCATCACCCTTGTAGATCCTGGCAATAGGCTCTGCGCCCTCGGGGATGGCTTCTTCGTAGGTCGCTTCTTCAAACAGATAGTAGTATTTATCATCACTTGAGGGGATACCCTCTGAAGTAACCGCAACATTAACCTTGGATGAATCAACGATATTGCAGTCTTGTATGGTAACAAAGTCAGCTGTGTTCTCCGCTGTCATATCAACGGTCTCAGGTCTTTGGGAAAGTGCATCCGTAACCTTTTTCCCGCCATTTACTATGGCATTTATGGTTGATACATTGATATACTCAGCGTTCTTTTCCTCTTCCTCTTCAAGAGAAGCTTCGAAAATAGCTTCTTCTTTTGCAAGATCCTTTTGTGGTCTGCCGCTGACTATAAGAAAGCCAACTACTATAGCCACCACCAAAAGCGCGATGCCTGCGGCAATGCCCGAAAATATCACTGCTCTCTTATTTCTGCGGGCCTTGGCTCCGCGGTGCATTTTGCGTTTTGTTTCCTTCATTCTTTATCTAAACCCTTTAACTTCCTCATGTGATCTTTTATCTTTTGTTCGTATCCGTTGCCGGACGGTCTGTAGAACTCCTTGCCGTTAAGCTCATAGGGCAGGTACTGCTGTTCTACGTAATGCCCCGGGTAATCGTGGGCGTATTTGTATCCTATTCCGTGTCCAAGCTTGGCTGCAGACTTGTAATGAGCATCCTGCAGATGTGTGGGAATAGGGAGATTGCCTGTTTCCCTGACGGTATCAAGTGCCTCGTCAATTGCCACGCAGGAGGAATTGCTCTTTGGTGCGGATGCCACATAGCTTGCCGCCTGGGCAAGATTTATCCTGGCTTCCGGCATTCCAAGGCGCTCAGCTGCAAGTGAAGCCGCAACTGCTACCATAAGTGCCTGAGGATCTGCATTGCCCACATCCTCGGAAGCACATATCATGATCCTTCGGGCAATGAACTTGGGGTCCTCTCCCGCATTCAGCATCCTGGCAAGGTAGTATACCGCAGCATCAGGATCCGAGCCTCTCATGCTCTTTATAAATGCCGAGATTGTATCGTAATGATTGTCGCCGTCCTTGTCATATCTGGCGACTTTCTTTTGAATACACTCTTTTGCCACATCCAAAGTGATGTGGATAAGGCCGTCATCGCTTCGCTCTGTTGTCATGATGCCAAGCTCTATGGCATTGAGGGCATGCCTTGCATCTCCGTCGGCGATATCCGCAAGGAACTCCTCAGCCTCAGGCTCAAGCACAGCCTTGTAAGCGCCCATGCCTCTCTCTGAATCTGTGACAGCTCTTTTTAATAAAACCTTGATATCCTCAGGAGTCAGAGGCTTCAGCTCGAAGATAACGGATCTGGAAATAAGAGCCCCGTTTACTTCAAAATAGGGGTTTTCCGTCGTAGCTCCAATAAGGACCACGGTTCCGTCCTCCACAAAGGGAAGAAGATAGTCCTGCTGCCCCTTATTGAATCTGTGGATCTCATCTATGAAAAGAATGGTCTTTTTGCCGTACATGCCAAGGTTGTCCTTGGCTTTTTTAACCACCTCTTCCATATCCTTTTTGCCTGCCACGGTAGCGTTTATCTGGGTAAACTCAGCCTTGGTGGTATTGGCTATGACCTTGGCAAGCGTGGTCTTACCCGTTCCGGGAGGACCGTATAGGATAATTGAACTAAGTTTATCAGCTGTTATGGCACGATAAAGAAGCTTGTCCCTGGCAATGATATGCTGCTGTCCCACCACTTCATCAAGTGTTCTGGGACGCATCCTGGCGGCAAGCGGAGAGTCTTTTTCCATATTGTTTTCTCTCATATAGTCAAACAAGTCCATAACACTACGATTTTACTATTTTTGCAGGGAAAAATAAAGAAAAACCTTGCAGGCAGATCCCACAAGGTTTTGTCGATTTTATGCGTTTTTTACTATGTTTCTCACCCAGACTCCGCTGCGTACAAGAGTAAATCCTATAAGGCATTTAAAGCCCTCTGCAAAGGATACGATCATAAACGCATTCAGAGCGGGAAGATTAGTGAATCTGGTAAGGCAATATGCCAAAGACACGGAAACTGCCCAGGCAAAGCAGCTGTCAAAAAGGAATGTGATAGCCGTCTTTCCTCCGGATCTCATGGTAAAGTAGGAAACATTGGCATATGCATGAATGGGCATACAGCAGGCCACCACCCAGATACATCTGGTGGCAAGTGCCCTTATCTCCGGCTCTGTGTTGTACACCTGCGGGATCAAAGGAGCTGCTATGGCAAGAAGACTTCCCATAACAAAGGTACTCATGATACTCAGGGACGCCATACGCCAGGCAGTTCTCCTGGCATTTACCAGCCTGTCGGCTCCAAGCTCCTGGCCGATGATGATGCCTGCGGAGTTACCGATGGACAGAAACACTTCATTAAAGATCTGTGATATGGTTCCGCTAATATTCATGGCCGCAATAACGGCAATGCCTCTTACGGAATAGGCCTGAAGAAGGCTTGCCTGAGCAAGGCTCCACAAGAACTCATTGGCAAGAAGCGGAAGTGACTTGGACATAATGGGCCAGATAAGCTTCGTAGGGATCACAAAATGTTTGTACAGTCCCTTAAAGAAAGGATATCTGCTGTTCTTTTTGTGAGCCCCGATAACTACTATGGCAAACTCCATGCATCTGGAAATAACCGTTGCCACACCGGCGCCCAGAACTCCCATCCTGGGAAAACCAAAGAGTCCAAAGATCAAAAGCGCGTTAAACACGAAATTTACAACCATGGCGGTCATGCCTGCCACCATGGGAAGAGTTGTTTTTCCCGACTCTCTCATGGCACTTGCATAAGCCTGTGTAAGGCTGAAAGGCACAAGTCCTATAAGCATGATCCTAAGGTAAGCAATGCCAAAGCCAAGAGTCTGCTCCGCATCCGCTGCCGAGGTATCACCTGTCAGATACAGAGAAATAAGGGCTTCTCCGTTTATATACAAAAAGATTATGGCTATGGTAAATATGGTAATGGCAGTCAGGAGCTTGAATCTGATGGCATATCTTACGCCATCCATATCTCCTTTGCCAAAAAACTGCGTGCTGAAAATACCTGCGCCTGCAAGGGATCCCCAGATGCACAGGTAAAAGATAAAGAGTATCTGATTAACTATAGCTACTGCGGACATGGGGATGGTACCCACCTGTCCCACCATGATGTTATCAAGAAGACCCACCACGTTACTGAGGGTATTCTGAATGATCATGGGCAGTACTACCATGGAAACTCTGCGGTAGAACGCCGAATCGCCGAAAAGACACTCCTTCAAAGTGAACTTGTATTTAATTGCTTCGCTGCGGTTTCCTGTTTCAAAAGTTGTCATATCATCCTGCCTGATTTTACGTTAACAGTCCTTCCGTCTTTTTGGTCAGCATATTAAGGACTCTCTTTTTATCAAGGCTCCACATGGGCTCTACAAGAAGCCACCTGGGGCCGTCACCTGTCATGCGGTGCACTACGCACTCTTTTGGTAAAAGAGCTGTCGTTTCCGCTATTAGGTCAGTATACTCCTCCATGGTCATAATATGGAAGTCCCTTTTTTTCTCAAGGTATTCTTCATACATTCTCGTGCCCTTAAGGATCTGAAGATTCTGAAGTTTTATACCGTCAAGAGAAGGATCAAGGTGCGCCAGATACCTTACAGTTTCCAGCATATCTTCTTTTGACTCACCGGGAAGCCCCAAAATGACATGAACTATCACAGTAATGCCTGAAGCCTTCAGCCTTTTGTAGGCATCCTCAAATACCGAAAGCTCATACCCTCTGTCAATCCTAAGAGCAGTCTTTTCATGAATGGTCTGAAGCCCCAGCTCTATCCATACAGGCTTATGCATGTTCAGCTCTTTTAGCATCTCCATGACAGGTTCACCCAGGCAGTCAGGCCTTGTGCCGAGGGAGAGGATCTCTATGTCATCCCTCTTAACAACTGCCGAGTAAAGCTCCCTGAGCCTGTTAACATCGCCATACGTATTGGTATAGGACTGAAAATAAGCAATAAAGCGCTTTGCGTCTGTCTTATCCGCAATGCGCTTTTTTGCTTCTGTGATCTGGGTTTCAATATCCGATAAACCTGCAGCAAATTCGCCGGAGCCGCCTTCTGAGCAGAAGCTGCAGCCCTTGGTAAGCCGCTCTCCCGAGGGCGTAATAATACTGCCGTCCCTGTTGGGGCAGGTGCAGCCCGAGGACAGGGACAGTCTGTATATCTTTTCTCCGTATGTGTTTTTTAGGTAGGTGGATAATCTGATCGCCATTATTATTCAAGATTTGCCTTGATCTTCTCGATCATCTCGTTGTACTCGGCATCTGTCAAAAATACCTTCTGAGGGTTCATCTCAAAGACTCCGCCCCACTCAAACTCATCCTTGTACTTGGGAACAAGATGGAAATGAAGATGGCAGCATGTGTCGCCATAAGCTCCGTAGTTTACTTTGTCGGGATTAAAGGCCTTATGAATAGCTCTTGCAGCCCTGTCCACATCTGCAAAAAATGCGTTTCTGTCAGCCTCTGAAATATCAACGATCTCGCTGACATGATCCTTGAATGCTACTATGCATCTGCCTCTGTGGCTCTGCTCTTTAAAAAGTATGAGCTGACTTACCTCCAGGTCGCATATTTTGATACCGAACTTGGCAAGAGGCTCCCCTCCTACGCAGTATCCACAGTTGTTGTCTTTTGTCATGATCTTACTTTTCCTTTCTTTTTTGTTTCTACCGTACATATCAGATCCATGGTCTGTATGTCATCTTTATGAATTTCGCATCCATGAAAATACAGCATAAAACGGATAAAAGACAGTGTGCATCGCACGTCTTATAACACTATATTCAACATTACATTTATATAGTTTCGTCGTATATGCCTCTTTTATGTCATCACTGAGCCAGCATGTTCCATCGTCTCTGACACGATTTCTCATATCGTAATAACTCGGAGCTTCCAATCCGGGTATCATACCCATGGTAAGAAATGCATGTCCGTTCTGACAATACGGCAGGGTGCAATAATGCCCAACCGGAACAAACTTAACAGGTTCTGTCAGGTCTTTAAATATGTTTTGGCTGACCGGTTGCCCGTAGCAGCTCTTCGCATCGCCAGTAGCGAGGTTAACGTATAAGGACCATGCCCCTGCATAACAAAACTCACGGCGTTTATTCCCCAAAAGTTTCCATTTGTACGAAAACATGCTTGAGTCGAAGGTTGACCAGGTTTTATAATATTCCGAGTCGTTCAATCTACTCAAAATATCCTTGCCCCTTTTTTTGTCATTTCTTCCGATAGTCAGATGACACGGTGCTCCCAGTTTTTTTATACAAAGGGCCTTTATTTCTTCAATCTCAGGTATCAATTCATCCTCAGGAACCATCTCTACAGTATACGAACAACCTGCCTTACTCATTAGTTTCACATTTTCAAAAAAAGAATCCAAAAGCCCCAATCTGGTTAATTCTCTGTAATGAAAAGAGTATTTGATCATCACTTTTGACAAAAGCCGGGCAGGAATTTTAGAAAGTTCCTGAAATCTGATACTCAGAGTTCCGTTGGTAACCAGTTCGATATAATGGCCCTGTTTCAGCAGCCCATGTATAAACTCCACAATTCCGGGAGCCATTAAGGTTTCACCTACTCCGGTAATATTAATTAGACACTCCCCACCAAATCTCTCCACAGAAAACGCTTTTACCATATGGTCTGTATCATACTGAAAAACTTTTCTTTCCAAGTCCCATTTTCCTGTTTGAGAAAGATAGCAGTATCCACACTTTAGATTACACACTCTTATTGGAACATTTATACATATCAGTCTCTTGACCATCATCTATACTCCGCAGGAATCTATTATTTGTACAAGTTCAGCGAATTTCTTTTTTTCAGCTTCCGAATCATAATCATTATCCTTCGACAGATCCAGACTGTTAACAGCATCCAAAAAACCTTCATAATCATTTTCAATACGCACATAAGAAAGATCACTTATCCACTCATAAACCCCGTGAACTTTTCCCGTATTATTATCAAAAGCAATGCATGGTGTCCCTGTTATAGCAGCAAAGATCATTCCATGAAGCCTGTCGGTCACTACCAGTTTTTTCTTTGCAAATTCTTTCAAAGTTTTGCTCACGACCGTTTTTCTGAAATATCCGGGAACCCAGATTCTTTTGACTGTAGATATATTATCACACCTTAGATCATGAACCTTTAACCAATCCAAAACTCGGGTTTTCTCTTTATCATCAAGACTTTTCTCTCTGTCATTTCTAAAGCAGATTCCTACTCCATCCCTTCTTTCATGTATCTTAGGATCAAGTAAAAGAGCACAGTCGGGAAGCCGGAATACCTTATCACGATCTCCATACATCTTTTGTTCCAAAACCAATTCATACGATGCCTTATCACGCAAGCAGATATACAGCCGTTCTCTCCTATAAGCCGACAGATCACTCAGCAACCGGCTGTCATAATCCTTATAAAAAACCGTCTGCGGAAAAATAATAACAGTATTACTATATTCTTTCAGGACTTTTCTTATGAACAGCTCATTATGTGCCCATAAATCTCCCATCCATCCCCCACCGGGAATGATAATAATATCATCATCACGCAGATATTTCCTAATCTTCTTTTCTCTTACAAGTACAGAGCATAAAGGAACATCTACTACCTTTCCCATAGGCTCCAAAAGTTTATGTGTAGCCAAAATGATCGCGTGATCACCCATATTGCCATGTACAGGAGTTCCAAACAAAATGAATCTCCTATGCTCATCTTCTGCAGCAAGTTCAGAAAACAAAATCGGAGATGCAACAAAAGCCCTCGCTCTGTTTTTCAAATAGTCCAAAATGCTCATCCGCTTTTCCTCATCAAAGCTGCGTATCCCTTATAGCCTTCCATGAAAGAAGAAAAATTATTCTCTCTTTTCACGATAAGATCCCTTAATAGAACAATAAGAGAAAACAACAATCCAAAGTGTTTTTTATAAAGGGCACCTTTTGCCAATACCTGGTTTGAAGTCCTTCCTCTTTTCTTTTTTTCGTGATATACCGTCACTTCAGGAATATATCTGATACCAATACCATTCTTGAATGCCGTTAACAAAAAATCATTTTCCTCACAACATACATATGTTGCACCTAAGCCAAAATTTTCATCAAAAGAATTATTAACACGGTCAGCCCTAAAGGATATCTCAATGGAAGATTTGCTCATAAGAGCATATCTGTTGTCTATTTTCTTACATACTTTTCCGTATTTTTTATAGCTTTCACCTCTAACAGGATCATATATCTGTGTAGCTATGATAGCTTCACTGTTCTCTTCAAAAAGAGTTTTTATTCTTTCAAGCGCGTTTTCCGGATACCAGCAATCATCATCCGCAAGTAAAATCACATCTCCGTCCGCGTACTTTATCCCACAATTTCTTGCATGTGAAAGACCTTTAACATCAAGTCTGACCTGCACTATATCCATATGATCATACTCAGTTATAAGTCTGCTAATATCGTCATGATTATCCTGTGAAACTATAACAACCTGGAAGTCATTAAAAGTCTGCACATTCAAACTATTCAAAAGTCTTTCGGTAGCATCCGGTTTTTCTCCCAAGGTTGGGACCAGAATTGATATTCTCATAATCAATCACCATTTCCAATACTGTAAATTTTCACCGTATTTTGGGCTTCTTTTGCTCTGTGATAATATCCGTCATTTAGAACTATCAACTTGCCATCCATAATATATATTCCTTCAATCGCATAAGATCCATTCAAAATGTATTTACACTTAAACGATTCCTCACTCATATCAAAGACATACACAAACTGATTTTTTTCATAATCATCTCCTGCAGAAATATACATACAGCTATTGTCTTTATCCAAAAAAATCTGATCCTGCCCTGCTATCTTAACTTTAAATGTTTTGATTATTAAGCCATCTTTTGCCATGTTAACAAGACTTTCATCCGTAAGTACCCATAAGGATCCATCCTCCGGGTCAACAGCAACTCCCGATGGTTTTTTTACTTCCAGTTCGCTGATAGTTTGTCCAAGATTATCAACTTTTCTGATTCTATTTTCTCCAAAGGAACAGTACCATATGCCGTCTTTTTCCAAGGCAACCCCTTGAATATCCTTCAGTTTAGGGTTATTTTCAAAAGCCTTTAATTCAGAGATTATTTTAGAAAAATCTGCGCTGACCGTTACTATCTCAGCTTCAAACTTATCGTCTTCAGGTTTTTCCTTTCCACAATAC
Source organism: Butyrivibrio sp. (assembly GCA_024690635.1). The sequence continues at coordinate 3,153 of JAILOW010000025.1, read as the reverse complement.
CCTATAACAAAGGTTTGCTCTTTGTTGTCATAATCAAGTCCTGTACAAGTAAATTGTCTTTCTCCGGATAAAAGCGGCAATTCAACATTGCTCTCCGGATATAAGACCGTTACTTTTTCCGGGTCTTCCACATTGTTCTGTGTTCTCATGAAAATCATCGAGGCCATAACCAGCAGAGAAAGAGCAATAGTAACCGTCACATGAAGGCGTAAATTAAACAAATTCTTCCAATTTACACCGTTTCCTTTGCATTCTCTTATAGCAAATAAACAGCATAATCCAAACACCAAAACATAGCTGGCGTAAGTTGTATACCCTGCCACATTTGCTCCTGCTAAGGGTAAGAGCAATGCATTCAGAACCACATTCACAGCAGCACAAAAAACAGAAATAAAAAGTATGTGTCCGGTTCTTTTAAAATAAAAAAGAGAATTGATATACTGCTGATACAAAAACATGACTATAATACTCGCAACCAACGGAGGTACAACCGTCTCCGCAGAGAGATACGTTTTCCCTCCTATGATCATAATGATCACTGGTGCAACAAAAACAAAAATGACCGACAACGCAACAATCACTGCCAGCGCATTGTCTATAATCTTATAGTCTTCTTCAAAGCTGCCTTCCTTAAGTTTTTTCATAAGCCATGGCTGCAATACCAGATTATATGCACCGCTTACTACAAACATAAGCATCGAACAACTGTAAGCCACACTGTAAACAGCCGCCGCCGTGTTGTCATAGTAATATTGGATCATTATACGATCAGCATGGTTCAAAATAACCATGGACAAATAATAGGGAAGAAGCGGAATATTGAATTTGATGATATCTTTTATAAGGTCTGAAGATATTTTGTATTTCAAGTTGGAAATAAAAAAAGGAAGTGCACAAAGAGCCTGAACAACAAGTCTCAAACCGACAACAGCGGTCACTTTATCATCCATGGGAAGAAATACTGCCAATGCTCCTATTACAGGACCTGTAAATGTGTAAAAAACTGATGCCAGCGCAGTTTTTCTGTAATTATTTTCCACTCTGGTCTTTGTTGCCCAAATATTGAAACTAGCGGAAAGCACTGCAGAAAGCGGAATCATAATCAGAAGATGGCTTCGAACTCTGGTCATCTCCGCCAAAAGACTGTTGAATAATCCAAACAGAATAAACCATCTGAGACCAAGAATTACTGAAGTAATCTGAGCTGTAGAAATTACAGTCTCCTTTTTTCTCTCAGCCCTGACAAGACCGTTTACCAATCCGTTGCTGTAAATTCGCATGGTAATAATGATTTCAAAAAGTTCCAACCATGAAATAAAAACTACATACTCACCGTATTGGTCCGTTGAAACTGCTCTGGTCATTATCATCATGACAACAAAAGGCGCTATCTTTTGGATAACACTCCCGACAAAAAACCAAGCCGCTCCTTTTGTTTCTTTCAATGCCCTGAATTTCATGTTTCAACCTTTTCAGTCTGTTCTGATAATCCATAATACGTCTTGTCCCCAAAGATCAAAAGCCCCAAGAAGCATAATGCTATTGGATTTGAAAAAACGCTCTGACCCGTAATAGACAAAATCAAATAACAAAAGCCAATCATAACTATAAGCTGATACTTATCTTTTGAAACGGTTTTCCTCAATCTTAACAATTTGATAAGTATAAACAAAAGTATCAGTCCTGCCCCATATATTCCAAAAGTAATAACAAGTTCAAGCAGCAGATTATGTGCCATATAGAATCTTCCTCTTGTGAGATATCTGATTATCGCTATTCCGCCAGGCCTTCCGTTATTTTCTTTTATGAATTTTAGAGCGACATCATAAATATAGTCTCTATTGGAAGTATAAATATTTCCGGAAAACAATCCTCCTTTTTTGAGCTGCCTTCCCAAAAGATATATATTTCTTGATCTGATTCCCAATGCAGAAGCAATTTCTACCACATTTGATGCAATAGCTTCGATATTCAGCATAAACACCGCGGCAAAAACAACTATAAATGCAGTTTCTATAACCTTGTTATTACTAAGTCTTTTACATACAAAAAAAGTAAAAGCAAAAACCGCTATAGTCGCAACGGTAGCAGTCCTTCCCCCGTAAATGAAAGTGATAATAACGTTTATTACTATTTCAGTAAAGTCCAGTATCTTATCACCCTGAGCATGGGTATAATGCCATGAAACAGCCAGACAATTAGGCACAGTAATAAGCGCAAAAACGCCATAATCCACGATCTTGAAATAATAAAGGACAAGTATTATTGCAAATGAAAAAGTTGTAGCATTAGCCCATCTTCTCCACTTGTTCATAAATAATTCCAGATCAACATCCAAAGAAAAGAAGTATAACGGTATAAGCGCAATGATAAAATTAGTCCAACCTTCTATAGCAACAAGATTCTTATACTGAACCAAAACCATATTTGCCACTATAAGCAGTGAATACAGTAAATAGAACTTTAAAACTTTTCTTTTAATAAATCTGTTGTTAAAAAGAAATCTTCCAAACAAAAAAACAATCAAGACATAGTAAATATATGAAACAATACTTGGGTTGAACACACCTCGAAGTATGCGTAAATATCCCGCCAGATAGATATATATCAATATTATGTTGATATTTTTTTCTTTTACAATATCATCCATTTTTGTTCATCACCGTCTGTATTACTTTATTTAAAAGGAGCCAAATAGTTTTGTGCAAAGGAAGCTTTTCTATATGTCTATAGACAATATACTGATATTTCAGAAGATCAGTTTTGTTATCACTTAAGGATCCGCTTCGTACTCTGTGAAATGACAGTACATCCTCAATTCCATATATTTTTTGGCTCTTTTTTATTATCCGCAGCCAAAGCGCAAGGTCATTTCTCTTTTTTATTATCGGTCCCTGTATTTTACCCAACTTATTGCTGTTGTACATCATAGTCGAATTGCCGGGGCATTTGATCAAAACATCATCATATGTATATTCCGGCAAAGACATACACACCTTTTTTTGCTCAACACCGTTTTCATCTATTTTCCCATAGGAAGTGCAGGTTATTTCATAATCCCCCGCTTCCATAAATTCGACTTGCCTGCTCAATTTTTCAGGTTTCCATAAATCATCGGAATCCAAAAAAGCCAAATAATCGCCCTCGGCTATT
>JAILOW010000107.1 GCA_024690635.1 Butyrivibrio sp. | reverse complement strand
ACAGCATTTACGGTTACAGCTCCCGGCGGTGAGAGTGCAGAGTTTACAACCAAGCTTGTTGGAGAGCACAATGTTCAGAATATTCTCGGTGCAATTGCCTGTGCTAACTCACTCGGAATCCCGATGACCAAGCTCAAGATGGCAGTAAGGCGTCTTCAGCCTGTGCCTCACAGACTTGAGCTGACAAGACACGGCAACGTATCTATCCTTGATGATGCTTACAACGCCAATCCAAACGGCGCAAAGGTTGCACTTAATACACTCTCTCTATTTGAGAACTGCGTTAAGATACTGGTAACACCGGGTATGGTTGAGCTTGGAGACAAGGCTAAAGAGTACAATACAGCATTTGGCGCTCAGGCAGCAGCTGTCTGCGATTACATCATTCTGGTCGGAAACGTCAACAGCGCAGATATCAAGAAGGGCGCTGTGGATGCGGGATTTGATCCCGAGAAGATTTTTGTAAAGAACACCTTTAATGAAGCCAGCGCTTTAATGTATGAACTTGACGCGGGCAGAGAAAAGGTTATACTACTTGAGAATGATCTTCCGGATAACTATAAGTAAATTTTTAGTATACAAGATGAAAGAAGGAACAAAATGAAGCTGAAGGTAGCAGTATTATTTGGCGGAAAAAGTACAGAGCATGAGATCTCAATTATCTCAGCAATCCAGGCAATCGGATATATCAACAAGGAAAAGTATGATGTCATCCCGGTTTATATGACCAAGAACAATGACTTCTATGTTGGTGATTCCATCGGAAATATCGAGGAGTACACTCACATTAAGGAGCTTATCGCAAAGAGCACTCAGGTCATCTGGGTTAAGGACGGTGACAAGGTTTCTCTTGTAAGATACCCTATGAAGAAGTTTGGCAACAACGTTATCACTACTGTAGACGTTGCGTTTCCAATAGTTCACGGAACCAATGTTGAGGACGGAACCCTTCAGGGCTACCTTGCTACAATGGGGCTTCCTGTTGTTGGCTGTGACGTTCTCTCTTCAGCAGTTGGAATGAACAAATATGTTATGAAGACAGTTCTTAAGGACAGCGAAATTCCTGTTCTTGACTGCAAGTGCTACACATGGAAAGACTACGAGGATGTTGATGCTCTTGTTTCAAAGATTGAGTCAGCATTCACTTATCCCGTTATCATTAAGCCTTTGAACCTTGGATCAAGTATCGGCATCAAGGTTGCTAAGGACAGGGACGAGCTTTTGGAGGCACTGGACCTTGGCTTTGAGTTCTCCAAGAAGATACTTGTAGAGCATGCTATTTCAAATCTCAAAGAGATTAACTGCTCAGTTCTTGGTGACTACGAGTCAGCAGAAGCTTCCGAGTGTGAGGAGCCTGTAAACTCAGATGAGATCCTTTCTTTTGAAGATAAATATATCAGCGGCTCTAAGGGCGGTGCCAAGACAGGCGGATCTAAGGGAATGGCTTCTCTTAAGAGAAAGATTCCTGCAGACATCTCTTCAGAGATGAGAGATAAGATCAGAAAGATGGCTGTTGACGCATTCATTGCTCTTGGATGCAGCGGCGTATCCAGAATCGACTTTATGATCGATATGGACACCAATGAAGTTTATCTCAACGAGATCAACACAATTCCGGGATCTCTTGCTTTCTATCTCTGGGAGCCTCTCGGAATGAAGTATGAGCATCTTCTGGACAACATGATCCAGCTGGCTCTTAAGGCAGACAGAGAGAATCACAAGATTGTATATTCCTTTGAGACAAACGTTCTTGAGGGAGTTAAACTTGGCGGAGGCGCCAAGGGCAGCAAGATGTAAGAAAAGAACCGCTTTGTATCACCTTTTTGGGGATGCAAAGCGGTTTTCTATGCTCAGATTTCGAGGTTTTCGTTTTTTACATAAGTCTGTTCGATGATGTTTTTAACGTACTGGTCAATGTTCTTCTGGTCTTCTTTATCAAGCTCTTTTATCCTGATGGGCTCGCAGTACTCAATAACAACAGTGGTCTTTTTGATCCATGGCATATGGTTTTCAAAGCAGTCTCTGGTGTGATTTACAACTACGGGAACGATGGGACAACCGGCCTTTTGAGCAATCTTAAAGCTTCCCTTATGGAACTCACCCAGTGGCTGATCGGTCTTGTTTCTGGTGCCTTCCGGATAAATGAAGATTGAAATGCCGTTTTTGACTTTGTCTATTGCTGTCAGTACCATCTCGAGGCCCTTGCGGATGTCAGATCTGTCAAGGAAAAGACAGTCAAGATAAACCATCCAGAAGCTGATAACCGGAAGTTTCATGGATTCCTGCTTGGCTATGTAGCCTGTGCGTCCGGGGACTCTTGGGTAAGTGACTACGATATCAAAGATGCTGCGGTGATTGCTGACATAGAGCACAGCTTCGTCCTTGGGGACATTGTCCTCGCCAATGACGATACGTTTAATTCCGCCGATAAACAGTATCACGTTGAAAGCCCAGCTTACGATGGCAAGAGATGCCTTTCTTGCCTTTTCATCATTGAACTTGTGCATTATGAACAGCACAAGCTGCATGGGCAGGCTGACAATCAGGAAGATAACCAGAAATATAAATATAATTATTGTACGAATCATTTATCTAAGCCTTTCTTTAAAAAATATCGTATTTATTTTCTCATGAGTGGCTCAAAAATGGAATAGATTTCTTGTTTTATGT
>JAILOW010000004.1 GCA_024690635.1 Butyrivibrio sp. | reverse complement strand
TTCGGAGATTCCCTGTTCTCATACGGCGGAGATAAAGTCTCTATCGTTGACTTTATGATAAAAAGAAATGAAGTCATCCACAACGCTATAGGTTACTAAAAATAAAAGGATAACCAAATAATGGGATTCCAAAGGTTTTTTTAACCCTTTGGTCAGGTCAAGGGCTGACAGCCCTTGTGGGGGGTAGGGCAAAGCCCCACATATAGCCGCAAAACGCTCCGCAAGGGGTGAATTCAAAAACAGTCCGGTGGACTGTTTTTGAAGAGGTGGACGCCCTGCACGAGAGGGCGTCCCCTAAAGAATCAATATTTTTTCGACAAGCGGAAATGCATCACCTTGATAAAAGATGATGCATTTTTATTACTTATCAGCAAGGCTGTATTCCAGAAGTATATTAAAATCTGAATATTTCCTCAAACTCAGTCCTTGACACTTTTGTTAACCATGCTTAACATTGAATCGAAAAGCTTTGAAAACGGCTGTGATAACAGCATATTTTTTGAAAAGAAAAATTTTTCAGGCATATATTGACTTATTACATTAAAAAGAGTATAATTATTCTTGTATGGCACATACTTTTAAATTAAAATTAATTAATATATTATTTGGAGGTTATTACAATGAGCAGAGTTTACAACTTCAGTGCTGGTCCTGCTGTACTTCCTGAGGAAGTTCTCAAGGAATGTGCAGAGGAAATGATGGATTACAAGGGATGCGGTATGTCCGTAATGGAGATGTCACATCGTTCAAAAGTATATGATGAGATCATTAAAGAGGCTGAAAAGGATCTTCGTGACCTCATGAACATTCCTGATAACTACAAGGTAATCTTTGTACAGGGCGGAGCTTCTCTCGTATTCGCAGGCGTTCCAATGAACCTTATGAAGAAGGGAAAGGCTGCTTATATCATCACAGGTCAGTGGGCTAAGAAAGCTGCACAGGAAGCTGAGAAGTACGGCGAGGTAGTAAGAGTTGCTTCATCTGCTGATAAGACTTTCTCTTATATCCCTGATTGTTCAGACCTCGATATCCCTGATGATGTTGACTATGTATATATCTGCGAGAACAATACAATTTACGGTACAAAGTTCTGGGAGCTCCCTAATACAAAGGGACACGAGCTCGTTGCTGATGTAAGCTCATGCTTCCTCTCAGAGCCTGTTGACGTTTCTAAGTACGGCGTTATCTACGGCGGTGTTCAGAAGAACGTTGGTCCTTCCGGTGTTCAGATCATCATCGTTCGTGAAGACCTTATTGCAGACGGTCCTGCACTCAAGTGCACTCCAACAATGATGGATTGGAAGATCCAGTCTGACAACGAGTCCCTCTACAATACTCCTCCATGCTACGGCATCTATGTCTGCGGCAAGGTATTCAAGTGGATCAAGAAGATGGGCGGACTTGAGGCTATGAAGGCTCACAACGAGAAGAAGGCTAAGATCCTTTATGATTTCCTCGACCAGAGCAAGATGTTCAAGGGCACTGTTGAGCCTAAGGACAGAAGCCTTATGAACGTTCCTTTCATCACAGGCAATGATGAGCTCGATAAGAAGTTCGTTGCAGAGTCCAAGGCTGCTGGTTTTGAGAACCTCAAGGGTCACAGAACTGTTGGCGGTATGAGAGCTTCTATCTACAACGCAATGCCTATCGAGGGTGTTGAAAAGCTCGTTGCTTTCATGAAGAAGTTCGAGGAAGAGAATTCCTGATCTGACTACATATTATAATATTAATACGAAAGAGGTAATTAGTGATGTACAAGATACAGACTTTAAATAAGATCTCATCTTTCGGAACTGATAAGTTCGATAAGAGCAAGTACAGCATCGTTGATGAGTGTGCAAATCCGGACGCTATCATGGTAAGAAGTGCTAAGATGCACGATATGGCTTTCGGTGACAATCTTCTTGCTATCGCAAGAGCTGGTGCAGGTGTAAACAACATACCTGTTGACCGTTGTGCTCAGGAGGGTATCTGCGTATTCAATACTCCGGGTGCTAACTCAAACGCTGTTAAGGAGCTCGCTATCTGTGCACTTCTTCTTTCTTCAAGAAAGATAACAGAGGCTGCTGCATGGGCTGCTTCACTCAAGGGCACACCAGATGCTCCAAAGACTGTTGAAGGCGGAAAGTCCAAGTTCGCAGGTCCAGAGATCGCTGGCAAGACACTCGGTATCATCGGTCTTGGTGCTATCGGCGGAAAGATCGCAAATGCTGCTGAGGCTCTCGGCATGAAGGTTATCGGTTTTGACCCATACCTTTCTGTTGGTGCTGCACTCCACCTTGATCCAACTGTAAAGATCGTTTCTGATATCAACGATATCTACAAGAACAGTGATTACATCACAATCCATATGCCTTACACTCCTCAGACAAAGAATACTATCGATGCTGAGCAGATTGCTATGATGAAGGACGGTGTTCGTCTTATCAACCTCGCAAGAGGTGAGCTCATCAACAGCGAGGCTGTAGTAAAGGCTATCGCTGACGGCAAGGTTGCTAAGTACGTTACTGACTTCGCTGATGACGTTGTTCTCGGCGTTGATGATGTTATCGTTCTCCCACACCTCGGTGCTTCAACTCCTGAGAGCGAGGATAACTGTGCTGTTATGGCTGCTGAAGAGCTTATCGATTATATCGAGAATGGTAATATCAGAAACAGCGTAAATCTCCCTAACGCTTCTATGAACGCTATGGGTACAAAGATCTGCGTTATTCACAAGAACGTTCCTACAACTATCGCTTCTATCACTTCTGTTGTTGGTAACGAGGGTATCAATATCGAGAACATGGTAAACGCAAGCAAGAAGGACTTCGCTTACACAATGCTCGATGTTACCGGTGATGTTCCTGCAACTGTTGAGGGCAAGATAAATGCTGTTGACGGTGTTGTAAGAGTAAGAGTTATATCCAAGTAATTCTTTTCTGTGATTTGTAATAGATGATTTAAAAAAGGCTGACATCTTTTT
>JAILOW010000155.1 GCA_024690635.1 Butyrivibrio sp. | reverse complement strand
TTATGTCAGGACATTCAAAATTTGCAAACATCAAGCACAAAAAAGAAAAGAATGATGCAGCAAAGGGAAAAATCTTTACAATAATCGGAAGAGAAATTGCCGTAGCTGTTAAGGAAGGCGGCCCCGATCCTGCCAATAACTTCAAGCTTGCTACAGTTATTGCCAAGGCAAAGGCCAACAATATGCCTAACGATACCATCGAAAGAGGTATCAAGAAGGCTTCCGGAGCAGAAGGCAGCGCAGATTACAAGAACATCACTTACGAAGGATACGGCCCCGGCGGCACAGCCATCATCGTTGAGGCTCTTACCGACAATCAGAACAGAACAGCTTCCAATGTTAAGGCTGCTTTCTCAAAGGGTAACGGAAACGTTGGTACACCCGGATGTGTATCTTTTATGTTTGACAATAAGGGACAGATCCTTATCGACAAGGAAGAGTGCAGCATGTCTTCAGACGATCTTATGATGCTTGTGCTTGATGCAGGAGCTGATGATTTCAATGAGGAAGAGGACAGCTACGAGATCCTTACCACACCTGAAAACTTCCAGGCAGTTGTAGAGGCTCTCAACAAGGAGAACGTTGCTACCGCATCAGCTGAGGTTACAATGATCCCTCAGAACTATGTGGAAGTTACCGATCCTGAGAATGTTAAGTATCTCCAGAGAATCCTTGATCTTCTTGATGAGGATGATGATGTTCAGGCAGTTTACCACAACTGGGATGAGCCTGAAGAGTAATTTATTACTATATATTTCATAAAATAAAAACGGGGGAGTTCTGAAAATGAAACTTAAACGTACGTGGCCGGGAATCTGCATCTGGGTTATATTTATTGTTTTTGACGTGGTTATGGTTGCCAGTTCAAGTTATTTTTCAGGGCTCTTTTCTAATGAGTCGGATCTGATGTATTCCGTGATACTCACTGCACTTTCTGTTTTGCTTGTGAATATCGCTGTTTTTGCTTTGGGCAAATTTTGCGATCACATAAGGCTTTCGGAAAAGAGTGAGACCAATGCCGCCAAGGCAATCAATATGATACTGATATTTGCCATGATGTTCGCTGCAGTAGCTGTCAGATTAAAGCTTATGACAGAGGCTGTCGTGTCTCCTTCGGGAAAGCTTTCTCTTTATGAGAACGCTATGATCGGCGGAGAAAATATTTCTGCGGAATATGACCTTCTTTCGATCCTTTACTCCTTTATCTTAAAGCTTGTGCTTTTCTTTACAGGAAACTGGATTTCCGTAGCTTTATTCTTCCAGCTTTTCTGTTTCGCCATTTTTATGATCTGCGGATATCTGGCAGTCAGAAAGCTTCTTGGCATGTCAGGCGGTATCGTTTTTACTGCATATATTGCTTTTATGCCGATTTTCTTTAATGATTTCAAAAAGCTTATTATCAGCACGGACATGCTTTTTATGGCCATGTTTGGTGTTGAACTTTTGATCATGGCTCTTTTCATAAGAGGAGCTTATCTTGGCAATTATAAAAGCAAAGTCAGTGTGATATGGTATCTGTTTGTTGGCATATCTGTTGGATTCATGGCATATCTTGATGCAGGAACGATCATCATGATCGCGCCCTTCTTTTTTGCCACACTGTTTCTTACAACCTGTGACAGAAAAAAAGAGTGTATCAGGCTTTTGTTTGTTCTTTTGGGAGCGGTTCTTACTTTTGGAGGAATGATCCTGCAGCAGTCGGGACCTGAAAGAACTCTGGATTCTCTTGATGTGTGGGCATCCTATTATTTCCACAACCTCAATACCTTCAGTATGTTCTGGACTTACACGGATTATAAGATCATTTACCTTGTAACCGTTGCGGTTATGTCAGGAGTAATTTTCGGCTACTGGAGAAACAGAAATTATGAGAAAGTAACGCCATGGCTTTTGTCAATGCTTCTTATATTTGCCACGGTTCCTTTCATGGGTGCCACAAGGATGAACACTCAGGTATTTGTTTCTGTGTATTATGCCTTTGTACTTGGCTGCGTTGCATCTCTTATAACCATGCATTCGCAGGAAAGTGCTGCGCTTGTAGAGGGTGCATCCGAAGAAGAGATTTTAGAAGAGGATGCTGATCAGGAAGATACAAACGATATTGGAACTTCGGAAGTTGTAACGCCTCAGGAAGAAACTGAAAAGCCTGAGCGCCAGCGCTTTGTGCCCGAGGGCATGGTGGTTCCTGAGGATGATGAAGATATTGACGCACAGCCTCGTATGAACATGTCAAGGATCAAGAGTTCTTCCGGCCTTTCAGAAGGAGAAAAGCTTAAAGTTAAAGAGGTTGTAAAGAAGGAAGAAGCTTCTGCAGAACCATTTAAAGACGATTTTGACATTGCCCTTAAACCCGGCGATGATTTTGATATTAAATAATACAAAGGAAATCTTATGAGAATAGAAGATTTATCAACTTATGAACTTATCGAGAAAAGACCCATTGATGATCTTAACTCCGAAAGCTATATCTTAAGGCACAAAAAGAGCGGTGCCAGAATAGCTCTTTTATCAAATGATGATGAGAATAAGGTTTTTTGTATAGGCTTTAGGACACCGCCTGAGGATTCTACAGGTGTTGCTCATATCATTGAGCATACAGTTTTGTGCGGATCAAGGGAGTTTCCTGTAAAGGATCCTTTTGTTGAGCTTGTTAAGGGATCTCTTAACACTTTTTTAAATGCCATGACTTATCCCGACAAGACTGTTTATCCCATTGCCAGCTGCAATGATACGGATTTCCAGAATCTTATGCATGTTTATCTTGATGCGGTCTTTTATCCCAATATCTATAAGACTGACAATATATTCAAGCAGGAGGGCTGGCACTACGAGATGGAAGATGAAGCTTCAGATCTTACCATCAACGGTGTTGTGTATAACGAGATGAAGGGTGCATTTTCATCTGC
>JAILOW010000151.1 GCA_024690635.1 Butyrivibrio sp. | reverse complement strand
CCCAAGAGCAGTATTCCAAGATTTATATCATGCTGGGACTTAATGAGATCGGAACAGGCAATGAGGGCTATTTCGCCCAGGCATATGTGGATGTTCTCCATAAGATCGAGGATCTTCAGCCTGATGCCATCATCTATATCCAGGGCATAATGCATGTTACCGAGGCTAAGAGTTCAAACGACAAGAATTTCAATAATGACAGGATCAATCTCAGAAATAAGGTGTTGTCCGAGCTTGCGGATAACAGGAGAGTCTTTTACATTGATATGAACGGAGAAGTGGACGACGGAAGAGGCAACCTTGACAGTGATCTTTCCTTTGACGATGTTCATCTGAAGGCTTCAGCTTATGAGAGATGGCATCAGTTTCTACTTCATAATGCGATCGTGAGGTGATAGAATGGCTAGAGAGATGACTTTTAAAATGGAGCGCCCGGGACTTTTGCATGAGGGAGATCATGTGACGGTGACAGAGGGTGTTCTTCCCAGCAATTATTACTATACAATAGATCCTTCTCTTGCAATGTCGGGAAATTTCCCTTTCAGAGAGAGGATGCTTGAGAGGGAAGGTACTGTTACCAAAGTAGAAGAAAATCCCCGTGGCTTCTATGTTACGGCGGTTTTTGGGGAGTAAATATATTCATATTCAGGAGGAGACGTTATGGAATACATTTCAACAGACAAGGCACCTGCAGCTATCGGACCCTACTCACAGGCTATCAAGGCAGGAGATTTTCTTTATGCTTCGGGACAGATTCCCATCAATCCTGCTACAGGTGAGATCGACACTGTGACCATCGAGGATCAGACTGAAAGAGTCTGCAAGAACATCGGAGAGATCCTTAAGGCAGCAGGCACAGACTATGAGCATGTTGTAAAGACCACATGTTTCCTGGCTGAGATGAGCGATTTTGCTGCATTTAACGGAGTATATGAAAAGTATTTCACAGGAAAGCCCGCAAGAAGCTGCGTTGCTGTTAAAAAGCTTCCCAAGGATGTTCTCTGTGAGGTGGAGATCATAGCTTATCTCAAGTAATGGGCGCTTTGCCTGTTACATCTTTGTATGAAAAATATTTTCTTGGGGATAAATTATGAAGCGAAGGTTTCTGGCGGCTGCGCTTACAGTGCCGCTTCTTATATCGGGCTGCGGGAGTCTTTCCGGCAGACACAATATAGATTCGGGATTTTCCTATATCGAGAGTCGTGAGTATGCCAGCGCTCTCGAGAGTTTTGATGCTGCCATGAAAAACGGCGAGGATGAGGAACTGATCCACAGGGGCAGAGGAATTGCCCTTTTAAAGCGCGGCGATTATCAGGAAGCATCAGAGGAGCTTCTTTTATCCCTTTCACTTGACGAGGGAATTGTAAACGACATTGACTTTGATACCAATTACTATCTGGCTGAGGCCTATACAGGTCTTTCACAGTACAACAAGGCCAAAGAAGTTTATGATTCCATAATCGCCTTAAAATCCAAGGACTCAAATGCCTATTATCTTCGAGGCGTAGCGGAGCTTGCTTCCGGAGATCACGACAGTGCCTACAGTGATTTTTCCAAGGCTATCACCATGAATTCCAAAGATTATTCCATGATCATCATGATATACAAGGCTCTTGCCGGCTATGGCTATGAAGATGAGGCCACTTCCATATTAAAGACAACCATGGAAAACGGCAGTAGCTTCATGACCAATTTCGAAAAGGGCCAGGTATCTTATTATCTTGGGAACAATGCCGACGCTCAGAGCTTTTTGGAGGCGGCAAGAAACGAAAGAGATCAGGAAAAAGAGCCTGTTGTGGTACTCCTTGGACAGACGGGAGAAAAACAGGGCGATTATAACTACGCTATCAGCGTTTACAAGACATATCTTAATGACAATCCCGGAAGCGCCATTATCTACAATCAGCTTGGAATGTGCCAGATAAAGCAGGGCGACTACAGCGGTGCTGTTTCATCTTTCCAGGCGGGACGCGACCTTGATGACAAGTCCATGAACCAGGCGCTGTGGCTCAATCAGATAACAGCTTATGAATATATGGGCGAATTTACCGTTGCATCATCAATGATGAACGACTATCTCAAGATCTACAGCGATGATGAGACGGCCATAAGAGAAAATATCTTCCTCTCTACCAGGTGAGAGAGGAAGTTTTTTTATGCTCTAAAGGATGGATCTTCAGGCACAGGCTCGTGCTCACCTATGTGTTTTTCCATCCAGACCATGTTATACCAGCGGCCGAATTTGTAGCCGCACTTATGAAACTCACCAACCATGGAATAGCCCATGTGCTTGTGGAACTCCACACTGTTAAAGGTGAGATATTCATCTTCTTTATCAGGATAAGCAATGCAGGAGTTGAGGTTTAAAAATCCCCGGCTCTGTAGTATCTTTTCAAGCTCTTCGTAAAGACGCTTTCCAATCCCATGTCCCCGTTCATCTTTATCAAGATATATACTCATCTCCGCGCACCACTTGTACGCTTCTCTTTCGTGAAAAGAGCTGGCATAGGCATACCCCACGATTCTTGGTGCATCTCCTGAAATATCCTCTGCAACCAAATAAGGAAATTTTTTCGTTATATTCTTTATTCTCTCAGTAAATTCCGAGACTGAAGGCACATCATATTCATAAGTGATGGCTGTCTCTTCTACATAGTACTTATAGATCTTTGTAAGCGCCTCTGCGTCAGTAAGAGAAACAGGGCGTACACGATAATTTTTATTCATGACAAAAGACCTCGCACAATTTATTCAGTCAAAAGTATACGGCGAAGATATTTTGGTGTCAAAAGAAAAACGCAGCGCTTATGCGGTGGCATCGTCTGCGCCTGAAGCTCTTTGCTCGCTTTGAATCTTTTGAACATTAAGGCGTCTTTCGCGTATATATGCGGCAAGTTCTCCGGTGGCATTATCGATGGCACATCCGAAGGCGGTGTATCCACATACATCAAACTGTCTTACGACCCTGCATTTTACGGTGATCCGCTTTAACATTTCGGGTTTAAGAAAACTGACTTCCAAATGGTCGCCTACATTTATGACACCTGCGGCCTGATTGGACATTATGGAAATACCACGCATGGAGATGTCGTTTATCATGACATTTATCATGACATCACCATTTACTACGGCGGTGCCCATGCGCTGAACATTGAATCTGAAGGCTTTACGTTTGTTGCAGTTGGTAAAGACCTCTTCTCCTGTTATCACATGGAAGTCACTGCCTGAGTAATCAAGCCTTGTGAGGGTGTCTATATGGAAGATATGTCCTTTCCCAAATTCATCTTTGAATTCCATGATTGCATTGGAGCAGTAGTCCACAGGTTTTTCATCCAGATAGACGGGGCTTATGAGTATCCCCGGTCCGTACTGCGAAATAACAGTGGAAGGAAGCTTTATCTGCTGCTTGTTATAAACCAGTATTATGGTTATTTGTGCTTTGTTTGGTATTTCTGTTATAAGCATAATAAACTGCATGATAACATTTTAGTTTCCGTAGTGTGTGAAAAAACTGTGACTTATTTGTTAAATTAAAGTTCATTAATGGTATAATACTTTAGTATGTTAAAAAGCTAAAATGTAAGGAGGAGTCTATGAGCAACATACCCTACAAGATTTATCTTGAAGAATCAGAGATGCCCCGTCAGTGGTACAACGTCAGGGGAGATATGAAAAAGAAACCTGCACCCATCTTAAATCCTGCCACACTTAAACCTGTGACACTGGATGAGCTTTCAGGAATCTTTTGCAAAGAGCTTGCCATGCAGGAGCTTGATGATACATCAAGATTTATAGACATTCCCGAAGAGATCAGAAACTTTTACAGAATGTATCGTCCTTCGCCTCTTGTTCGCGCTTACTGTCTTGAGGAAAAGCTTCAGACTCCCGCACATATCTATTATAAATTTGAAGGAAACAATACCTCCGGAAGTCACAAGCTCAATTCAGCCATAGCTCAGGCTTACTACGCAAAAAAGCAGGGCCTTAAGGGCGTGACCACGGAGACCGGAGCAGGTCAGTGGGGAACAGCTCTTTCCATGGCATGCTCATACTTTGATCTGGACTGTCAGGTATATATGGTAAAGGTTTCCTATGAACAAAAGCCCTTCAGAAGAGAAGTTATGCGTACATACGGAGCCAAGGTAACACCTTCTCCTTCCATGGAGACGGAGGTTGGAAGAAAGATAAATGCCGAGTTCCCGGGTACAAACGGAAGTCTTGGATGTGCCATCTCGGAGGCTGTTGAGGCTGCAACCAAGCAGGAAGGCTACAGATATGTTCTCGGATCCGTACTTGCCCAGGTACTTCTTCATCAGAGTGTTATCGGTCTTGAGACCAAGGCCGCTCTTGATAAATACGGAATCAAGGCTGACATGATCATCGGCTGTGCCGGTGGCGGTTCAAACCTTGGAGGCCTTATTTCTCCTTTCGCAGGAGAGATGCTCCGCGGAGAGAACAACTACGAGCTTATTGCTGTAGAGCCTGCATCCTGTCCCAGCATGACAAGAGGTGTATACGCCTATGATTTCTGCGATACAGGTAAGGTTTGTCCTCTTCAGAAAATGTACACACTTGGAAGCGGCTTTATGCCATCACCCAGCCACGCAGGCGGACTTCGCTATCACGGCATGAGTTCCATCGTTTCAGAGCTTTATGATCAGGGTATCCTCACAGCCAGAAGCGTTGAGCAGACTTCTGTATTTGAAGCCGCAGAGATGTTTGCAAGGGTTGAAGGAATCCTTCCTGCTCCCGAGTCAAGCCATGCCATCAGAGTTGCCATTGATGAGGCTCTTAAGTGCAAGGAGACAGGAGAGGAAAAGAATATCGTATTTGGCCTTACAGGTACGGGATACTTTGACATGGTTGCTTATCAGAAATACAACGACCATGAGATGACGGATTACATTCCTACAGATGAGGACCTTCAGAAGGCTCTTTCTTCACTTCCCAAGGTTGACTGAGACAAAAAATAAGGTGGTAAGCGCTTTGCTTACCACCTTTTTGAATGCATTTTTAAATATATCAGTTATCAATATGACCGCCAAGGTCGTCCATATCATCCACATCGTGGATGTCTCCTGCTCCAAAGCCGATGTTCTGCATGCTGACTGTTCGACGACGAAGTCTTGCGGACTCTGAAGCCTGCAAAAGGAAATCTTTTATCTCCCTGCCGTGCTTGATGTTTTTCATGGTAATGGTCCTGTCGGTTACATCAGAGGTATAAAGAGTGATGGTGGAAATACCTGCCATTCTCTGAAGAAGGGTACTTGTGATCTCAACGTCGCTGATCTTGTACATGTAGCAGTCATTTTCACGGGTTGTGAAAAAGCCCTTGCGGATGGTGAAATCATTTTCTCTAATTTCATATTTGGTAAAAGTAAAGGGGAGTCCCAAAAACAGCCATCTGCTGCGTTCGCTGTACTTAAGGTCTCCCTTGGATTCCTGAGATTTTGCATACTGTTCCGGATTTGATATTCTAGCCATTTTTCTTCTCCCTTTTTAGGATATTTTTTAAATGCCAAATTTACTTTCTTTATTTTATCACATAAAGTGATAAACTAGACTAAAGAACTTTTGGATTTAAGTAAAGGGATTAACGAAGGAGGCGCCTTTTGAATATAGTTGCAGTAGCAACTTCTGATTATATAGGTTTTTTGCTTTTGGCAGCCATGCTCTATAGCAGCCGCATCAGAAGAGCAGACAGCGAGCATATGGAATTTAAGATCTTTACCAATATCACCATCATGACCATGATCGCATGTGTGGTGGATTTTTTGGAGTTCTATTCAGACGGAAGACCCGGAAGGCTTATGAGTATCATCAATCTTCTGGGCAATACGTACTGTTTTATGATAAATCCCATATTCATATCATCCTGGTGTCTTTATGAGGATTACAAGCTTTACCATTCCAAGGCAAGGGCCAGAAGAATATACACCAAGGCTTTTATTCCCGCCATTATCATGGTCATCATAGCCATCATAAACATGTTCTATCCTATTGTATTTTACATAGATCAGGCCAATGTTTATCACAGGCTTCCTTTCAGCTATTTCTATTACGTTGTTGATACCGGATATCTTATATTCAGCGTTATCATTCTCAAGATCTATGAGGAAAAGTACGGAAGGGTCAGATTCTTCCCGCTGTTTCTTATGATAGGTCCCATTGTGGTGGGATGTCTTTTGCAGGCATTGTTTTACGGCATATCTCTTATATGGGTATCGCTTTCTGTGGGACTTACCGCTATT
>JAILOW010000142.1 GCA_024690635.1 Butyrivibrio sp. | reverse complement strand
CTCTGCTGTCTTTTTCTGGCACTCATAAAGACCATCAATTATATAGTCCAGTCTTTCTTTTACCTCTTCAAGCTCCTTGTCAGTAAGAGCCGGATTAGCTATTGCCTGTGCCAGCGCCATAATGTAATGACCAAGAGTATGACCTCCTATCATTCCATCCTCCCAGGCGCCACCATATCTTTCTTTGCCTTTCATAAAAGCAGTTCTTTCAGCTTCGTCCATACCCGCAATGTAGCCGGCAGTCTCACGGAAGCCTGCAAGAAGTCTGTCCGGATCAAGAAGCAGCATGTTCCTGACCTGGATCTTGAATGCCTCATCATAGTATTTGTCTGTTACTTTTACCTCTTTATGAGGCACCACTTTCCAATTCCTAACCATTCCTAAAAAAATCCTTTCTTTTATCCTTTAACTGCACCGATCATTACACCCTTTGTCTTGCTTGCCCCATGTGCATCATGCGCTATCAAAAGCTTAGCATTTAAAAATTTTTGTTAAAATAGTTCAAAGTTAGATTCGGTGTCATTTTTTCCCATCTTTTAAACCCGCGGTTTTAATGGTATTATTTGTACTATAACGATTACATTGTGTACATTTTTTCCATTTCGGTATCATTTTTCTATATTAGGTGTCATTTTATGATATTATTCATAACAAAATATCTTTTGAAAACGGGAATGTGAGTAGTATGAAGAAGAAAAAAGCAGAAAAAA
This sequence comes from Butyrivibrio sp., assembly GCA_024690635.1. Next base: position 1,312 of record JAILOW010000142.1, on the reverse strand, counting down.
GAATGATGGTATTCCCGGATGGACAGCTTTTTCGCTATCTTAGATCCGGTAAATTCGTAGCATTGTCCGAGGATTGGAAACATGCCAGACTCCCTCTGCTATTTGACTATGAACTCATTGTAATGACTGAGGGTACTTTATATCTCAAATATATGGATGAGGAGTTTACAGTTGAAAAGGGTGAATATCTAATACTTCCACCAAGCGACTCAATAAGAGAAGGCTTTAAGAAATCCTACTGCTCCTTTTATTGGATACACTTCACTGCAAATATTGGCGCCTTCCCGGCAAGGATCTATCTTGAAGAAAAGGCCTCCTATGAAAAGGCTGAATGTTTCTTAATGCCTCAGTCTGCGTCAATTCCAAGATCCGAAAAGATTGCCGTGCAGATGAAGCAGCTTCAGGACCTTTCCAGAAACAATTATCCTGATATAACTCTGAATGCCACAACTACAGCTATTATAACGGAACTATTTGGCCAGCTCACAGCCGAGAAGGCTCCGGATGCTGATCCGATCGGCAAAAATCAGGTTTATTCCGACATTGTAGACTACGTTCATCGCAATCTGTCCCGCAACATAAAAATAAGTGAGATAGCTGATTCCTTTGGCTATAGCGCCAAGTATCTATCTCACTTATTCACTGAAATCCGTGGTATGTCATTAAAGCAGTTCATAATGGCTCAAAAAATCGAGACCGCAACCTTTTACCTTACGGACAGCGATTCCACAATATCCGAAATCGCTGAAAAACTGGGTTTTTCTGATGTCCACAACTTCTCAAGAGCCTTCAAAAACATAACAGGGCTCTCACCCAGCACTTACAGGAACACCTACGCCAAAAGGCTCTTATATCACGTGTAGATTACCTTTTTATCTTGCCATTTGCTGTCTTTTCGAATTCGCTGTCCCTGAAGTCCACACCATATATACGCTTGAAAATAGGCAGTTCCTTATTCATCTCACGCACAAAATCCGTGATATCATCGTGGAACTCTTTATCTGCGAAAACTTCTACGTGCAGTCTGTCATTTTTCCCGACGACTATGCATTCTTTTACGTTAGGATTCTTATAGATCATCTTTTCTATTTCTTCAGGACTTACATTTTCGCCACCGGAGAGTATGATCAGATTCTTCTTTCTACCGGTGATATAAGTATATCCATCTTCTGCAATATATCCCAGATCTCCTGTGTGCATGTAGCCGTCTATAAGTACTTCCTTTGTTGCCTCTTCGTTTTTGTAATAACCTTTCATCATAGAGGCACAAGCGATACATATTTCGCCGTCTATTATGCGTAAGTCCGTTCCT
>JAILOW010000127.1 GCA_024690635.1 Butyrivibrio sp. | reverse complement strand
TGTTTATATACTTGAAATCGTTGCCATCATAGGTCACATAATAGTCCTGGCCTTCGGTAAGAACTCTCTTATCCGCACCTTTTCCGATGGTTACCTTTATACCAAAGTCAGCGCCGGTGTAATATTTCTTGTGCTTATATTTAAGCTGTGTTTTCTTTACCGTAACAGTAGCATTGGCAAGATCCTGTGATGCATCTCCTATAACGATAAACTGGCATTTTGCCACATCAGTTCCAACGTAGGAGCAAACAGCAGGGAATATCTCTCCGCTTCTGCCGTCATTGAAAGGTTCATCGCTCCAACCCTGACCAAATGCTGTTCCGCAGTAATTTCCGATACCTCTTACTGTATAAAGATATCTTCCCTCCTGTGTTATCCTGGAAGGATTAGAATCAGCGCATTCCTTCCAAATGCCCTCTTCATAAACATACAGCTTTGGAACGTAGTCTTTTCCAAACTTTAATGTCTGAACTTTTTTAACACTCTTCTTGTAGTAGTACCACTTTGAAAGTGTTACTTTCGGAGATATCTTTGCACTTATCTTTCCCTTTGAGTTAAGAACATAACTCTTTTTAAGGCCTGAAACTTCTGCAACAGTATCTGCTCCGATGTTTGAAGGTAGTATGTCAAAATATACCGTAGCAGAAAAACCTTTATAGCTTCCGATTCCGGTAACCATCGCACATGGTCTCTTGGCATCATCAGTACCTGCAACATACAAAGGCTCGTATTCTCCGCTTTCTGACATAGTAACAGATGCGTTTTTGTTATTCTTGTATGTTACCTTATAATCTTTTCCATATCTTAAATAAAGTTCATATCCGGGCAGATCTTCATCAGCATGATATGATACCGTAAGATCCAGATCGTTCTCCTGCTTCGTATTCCTTGATGCAAATTGCGATACATGGCTCATTCCGTTATAGACAACAGTTGGATTTACTTCAACATAAATATTATCCGAAGCCTTTTTACGGATAAAAGCAGAAACATAATAATCGGATTTATCAAAGATAAGATAATTACCCTCATCAGCTTCATCATCAATAAAATCAGCAGGTAATCTGTCACCACTGTAAGAAGTAGACATAGCATCTTTTGCTATCATCCACCTTGCTATCTCTTCCCCTTTTGAAGCATCAACAAATCCGCCCATACTGGGGTATACATCTGAGTAAACACCAAGTCTGTCCAAAACCTCCTTAACGGTTTTGCCCTCAGACAGGAATGACTGATCAAGCTCATATTTAAGCTCTTTTGTCTCTCCGTTGTTCATGGCTGTAAATGTGATGGTATACGTGGTCTCCTCCACATATACATATCCAACCAGTTCCTCAACTATCTCAAAGTTCTCGGACATATTCTCAGAAAGCTCCATAGTAACAGGTACTTCCTGATATCCGATATTTTCATAGTCAACCTCGGAAACATCCAAAACAACGTCGCTTCCAAGCACTTTTGCAGGATCTATCTCATCCTCAGTAGCTGCAAAAGTAGAAACACCCTCGGGACTTAACTCGCTCTCCAAAACCTCAACGGTTACACAGCCAGCTGCTTCATCCTTTTCAATTACAAGCTTGTCATCCAAAAGCTCGCTCTTTTCGTTGATGGCAGACTCCTTGGGAGCCTCAAAACAAAGCCTTAGCTTTCTCTTTTCTACAGTAAATGTATCTACAGCAACAGCATCAGGCTGATCTTCTATAGTCGCCTTGCAAACTGCCATAACCTCTGTTCCTGCAGGGATAGTCTCAAGACTTACTCCCTCAATATCATCAAAAGTCTCGGCTGTTATTTCGCCGATGTTCTCTTTATCCGTAACGAATTTATACTCAGTCTCAAAAGACTCTGCCTTCTCTCCGTCGATAACATAAGAAGGTGCAAAAAGCGCATCCAAATAACCGTCTTTATTGTCTCCGCTCTCACCGTACATAATATCTGATGCTTTGATGGTAAAGCCGGCAACTTCCTCTTCTGAGTCCTCTTCTAAAGAGCTTCCGTCAGATGCGCTGTCATCTGTAGTTGCAGCATCCTCTGAAGAAGCCTCGCTGCTTGCATCTAAAGCTCCCTCATCTTCTGAGCTTTCCTCATTGGCAGCATCTGATGTGACCTTTGCCTTTACCAGATAAAGAACTGTCTTATCCTCAGAATCCGTAGCCTTTATAACTGCAAGCACATCACTTCCTGCCTCAATCTCAGAAAGCTTCTCACTCTCAGCATCCATCAGGCTGTCAAAAAGCTCATCCTCAAGGCCGCTGGCATCCTCTTCATCTGCAGAACCTGAAAGCCTTTCCTTCAGATAATCAAAAGCTCTATCATATACAGAGCTATCCCCGGTAAAAAAGCTGTATTCTACCTTAAGACTATCTGTATCAAAAGCATCCTCATCATCAAAGACAGCTTTAAAGAGCTCATCCAGCTCCTCCTTTTCATAAGATGCATTCTCACCCAGTGTGATCTCTACTGTCTTATCTTTGCAGATGACCTTCTTTTCATCATTCTTAGGCAGGCTGTCTACATTTATCACTGTCTCGGAATCATCTACCACAAGATCATCAGAAACAGCTTCTGATGCCTCAGATGTAAGGGTCTCTTCTGTCTCAGAAGCTTCCAAAGCTTCCGTAGCACCGGAAGTTACAAAAGCCCCTTCAAATGTAAGCGTCATAACAAGAAACGCCGACAAAGCCCTTCCTAAAACTCTTTTCAATTTCTTATTGCCCATCATAAAAGCCTCTCAAAAATACATAAATCTGTTTAATTCTAACATATAAGGCAGTTTCCATCCATAAACGAAAACGTGTGCAAGAAGAGTCGTTATTTCAAAAAGAAAGTCTCATCTGATACCAGGTAACGCCCCCGTGAAAAGACTTTTCACTCTTACCTTCATTTACAAACCCAAACTTTTCATAATAATGAACAAGCTTATCCTTGCAGGTAAGAACAACTCCGTTTCTTCCTTGCATTTTCGCATCAGCGATGGCTCTTTTTATCAATTCCCCGGCATAGCCACGTTCTCTGAACTTTGGAATGGTATTTACCCCAAAGATCATCTGCCACTTCCCGTTTTCATCATGCATATCTGCCTTTTCATACATCTCATCAAAAAGATCCGGCTCATTCGTAGTCATACCGTCCACAAAAGAAATGAGTTTATCCCCATCAAACATAAGCCAGAAGTGATTACCGTAGTATCTGACTCTTTCTTCAAATTCATCTTTCGTAGCAGCTTCTTCTGGTGGAAAGCACTCTGCCTCCACTTCCGCTATCTTCAAAACATCTTCTTTTGTAGCTGTTCTTATTTCCATACTCCGTAGCTCCTTCTTTGTATCCCCTTAACTTCTAAAAAAACCGTGGCCTTAAAGACCACGGTATAAATCAATAAACAACCTGCTTTTGTATGTTTTCGTATACTCTTCCGCTCTCAAGCCCGGGGAAACTGCTTTCTTCAATGCGAAGAGCGTAGCCCTCCACGGAAGTTTTTGTTCCGTCATCCCCTTCAATTTCCTTTACATATTTGTAAAAAAAGACTTTCATGGGCTTTCCGAATCCATCGATGCTGTCAAAAACAACGCCCTGGGAAGTAGGATATACGCTGCCTTCCTCAAGCTCAGTTACACGCAGTATCCCAACGGACATGGTGTATCTGCCGTTTTCTTTGTAAACGGCAAGCTCGATGTTATCCTCATCCCTGTAGTGGCCTACATAGTCTGAAAGACTCACCAAAGGAGCTGCAGCAGCTTCTACCTCCTCTGCCTCCGTCACCTCAGGGCCATAGACACCATAAACAAAAAACAGCATCAATGCAGTTAACATTACAGCAAAACATCTCTTCATCTTAATCCCTGATCTTGCCGGATTTTATCCTGCGCTTCATCTCATACATATGCTCATCCGCAACAGAAATGATCTTGTTGATATCAGTATCTTCACTCAAAACCGTTGTATCCCAGCCAAAGCTTGCTGAAACCGTAAATCCAAGCTCTTTGCTGCTCTCTTCAAGACTCTTTTCTATCATGGAAGAGATGTCATCCGTATCACAGTCTCCCATGATAAATGCAAGCATCTCGTCTCCGCCGTTTCTTACGCACAGAGCGTAATCCGGGCAAGCTTTCTTTAGCGCAGATCCTGCAGCCACAATAGCCTTATCACCCTCGAGATGTCCGCGTCCGTCGTTTATCTGCTTAAGACCGTTTAGATCCAGCATGATAACCGTAAGAGGCTTACCCAGGTTTTCCTTATCTTCCATCATCTCTTCCATTATGGAGATAAAGGCAAGTCTGTTGTAAAGTCCTGTCAGAGCATCGTTCTGATACATCTCACGGATCTTATCACGCAGATATTTCTGATATTTGAAAACAACATATCCTCCAAAACTCATGGCAAAACAGTTGGTGAGATTGGAAGTCTGATTATAATCGATAAGCTCTATCCTCGGGAAAGAATAGCACACAAATCCGGGACACTTAGCCATATAAACAAGGGCATTGAAAATAATGGGATATCCCCGTCTCATGATCTCATTTAAGTGAGGCACAAGCTCCTCCGGATCGTAAGGATAAGATTTATTGCTCTCAAGATAGGAGTCAAATGCAACTATCTTTTCTCCTCTTTCCATGTCGTCATAAAGGAAATTATTTTCCAGATCAAAGCAGTTTTTTTCCACAATAACAGTTGCAAACTGCGCAAGGTTTTCCTTCAGGTAGCTGATACTGCCCTGAACCTCCCTGCCGATCATTGTTTTAGAAGTAATTCCCTGCATAACATGGATATCATCTTCATGATGGTAAAAGATATTGTTAAGGCCGTCCACGGTAGCAACCATCATCTGCTCATCCTTGGGGCAACCGCAGGATTCATTGGGAATAAAGGTAGGCAAAATAAACTTTTCTATATTTCTGCCACCTGCCAGAACCTCATTCAAAGCCTCAAATAAAACCTTTGCAAGCTCATCTCCGTCGCACTTTGCGGTAGTCACACTGGGAGAAGCCACAAAAGCCTCTTCAATACCGTCAAATCCTGATACGATCACATCATCCGGAACCTTTAATCCGGCATTTTGAAGCATATCGCAGGCATTTATAGCCATGATATCATTGGCACAGATTATGGCATCCGGCAGCTCTTTTCTGCGAAGGAGTTCGGACATTGCCGCCCTGCAGGGAAGCGCCCAAAAGTCGCCATAGCTGAGCATGCTGTCATCAAAGGGCATATCATTTTCCCTGAGGACCTTTTTAAATACATCGATCCTCTCGTCGGAATAAATATTATTCCTCTTACCCGCCATGAAATGCGGTCTTTTAACATCATGCTCTTCTATCACATGCCTTACGACTTTTTCAAAGCCTCCGGCATAGTCATATTTTACTCTTGATACATTTTCGTATTCACCGTCAACCACAATAACGGGAACGGAGGCAACACCGGCTTTATCAATGATCTCCTGAACTATTTCACGGCTCTTTATCTTTTCATCCATTATCACAATAACATCAGTCTTGTCATATGGGATCAGGTCAAAGACCTCAGCCTCTGTATAGTCATTACCTGCATTTCCTATCTCGGAGTTTAGTGTATAGATAAACAGATAACATCCAAGCTTGGATATAAGCTTGTTAAATTCAGATATAAAGACAAATTCCTGAGAATCATAAATTCTGTATGTACATAAAGCGATTATCTTTTTTCCATTGATCATCCTTTATCAACCTTCCCCACGTCATCCTAAAGAACATGCCATCCCTCTAATTTTATCACATATCTGATAATTAAAAAGGGCAATTATCAGACAATTCAATGTCATAAATATCATCAAAAGAAATCTTGGTATTTACTATCTGCAGCACCCTCGCTGTAGGATCGATCCTAGCCACCATTCCTACGGTTTTCAGATATTCGCCGTTATGAAAATAGACGCAGGAAATAATGGTGCCCTTTTTTATATCGTGCATCTTTTTATCCAGTTCCTCGATCAGATAATCAGACAGTTCAATCTTTGGAACCACTATTTTTTCCTTTGCCAAAAGAGCTTCATCCAGCCCCTTCACCGCCTTAAAAGGCAGAAACTGTGCTGCTCTTTTATCTATAGGCATCTTCTGCCTTGCCATATTCTGCCTCCTATGCCTTGTGTCCGCCTATCTGGTTGTTTCTCTCTCTTGTGGTTGCGCCCTCTTCAAAGTTAAGCCCCTTTAAGATGGCGTTTTTTCCAAACTTGTTCTTTATCTCAAGAACTGCCTTCTGAACCTTTCTGTCCTTTTCAAGCTCAGCTTCCGACATAAAAAAGGAATACTGCATGTACTCTTCCGGAACCACATTGTTGCACACAACAAACATGCGCCTTATCTCATAGGCAGGACTAACGATACTCTCATAGAGTTCTGCGATCTTTGGGATGAGTATGGAACTTGCATTGGTTTCCGTATCAAGGGATAAGGTTCCCTTTGCCATGGGTATCCCAAGACGGTTGGAATAACCAACCAGCAGGGTAAAAGACTTGCTCACAAGCCCCTTATCCACCATATCAAGGCACATAAGATCCATCATCTCCTTGGCAACAACAAGTCCCTTTTCATAGGTGTAGTCACTCATCAGCACCTGCCCCTGGGTAAGGGAATGTGTCTGGCTGGTATAGGATTTAATGTCCTTTATGGTAACGCTCTCTCTGCCCCAGGCGTGATCTATCAAAAGCTCTGCATTTACGCCAAAGAGCTTGTACAAAAGATCCTCATCTCCATGGGCAATATCGCGCATTGTCTGCATGCCGTAGGTTTCAAGGCGCTTTGTGATACCTGCTCCCACACGCCAAAAATCCGTAAGCGGCTTGTGATCCCACAAAGTCTCAATATATGTCTTTTCATCCAGTTCACCAATAAAATCGGGAGAATGTTTGGCGGTGATATCAAGTGCCACCTTGGTAAGATAAAGATTACTGCCGATGCCACAGGTGGCGCGGATACGAAGGGTATTGTAAATATCCTCCATAATGCGCTGCCCCAGCTCTCTTGCAGTCATTTTGTAAAGAGAAAGATATTCCGTCACGTCCATAAAGGCTTCGTCGACGGAATATACATGAATATCATCTTTGGAGATGTATTTAAGATAAATGGCATATACCTTGGCTGAATAGTCAAGATACAGCTGCATCCTAGGTACTGCCATTATATAATCGATGCTTTTTGGTATTTCGAAAACTCTGCACCTGTTGCGCACACCCAGCTTTTTCATGGAAGGCGAAACCGCAAGACAAATAGTCTTGTCCGATCGCTCCGGGTCTGCCACAACAAGATTGGTAGTCATCACGTCAAGTCCTCTCTCCGCGCATTCCACGGAGGCGTAAAAGGACTTTAGGTCTATGCAGATATAAGTTCTCTCTCTATTAAGCATCCATCTCTTTTAATAGCTTGTCTGCCGCAACAAGGCGAACACATACTGTGAATATGTCCATGGCAAGCTTAAGGTCATTTAATGAAGGGAATGTAGGCGCAATACGGATATTGCTGTCATGAGGGTCCTTGCCGTAAGGATAGGTGGCACCTGCATTTGTCATGGTAACGCCTGCCTTCTTGGCTCTGTCAACTATTGCCTTGGCACAGCCCTCAGGTGCATCAAAGCTGATAAAATAGCCACCCTTTGGCTTAGTCCAGCTGCCGATTCCGCAAGGGGCAAGATCTCTTTCAAGTGCTCCCAGCACTGCCTCAAACTTGGGTCTGATGATGGCAGCATGCTTTTTCATGTGAGCCTTCATGCCGTTTATATCACCAAAGAATCTGACGTGCCTGAGCTGATTAACCTTGTCATGTCCGATGGTCTGGTATGAAAGCTGAGTCTTGATCTCCTCAAGATTGTTAAGGGATGTTGCGATAGCCGCAATTCCGCTTCCGGGGAAAGTGATCTTGGAAGTTGATGAGAACTTGTAAACAAGATCGGGGCTTCCTGCCTTTTTGCACTCCTCAAGGATCTCAATGAGGTAGTCCTGATCATCATCGTAAAGATGATGGATTCCGTATGCGTTATCCCAGAAAATACGGAAGTCCCTTGCAGCGGGACGAAGACGTGCAAATCGTCTTACTGTCTCATCTGAATATGAATAGCCCTGAGGATTGGAATACTTGGGAACACACCAGATACCCTTGATGGAGTCGTCGTTGGCTACAAGACGCTCAACTTCATCCATATCGGGACCTGTGGGAGTCATTTTTACAGGTACCATTTCGATACCGAAATATTCTGTAATGGCAAAATGTCTGTCATATCCGGGAACCGGACAAAGGAATTTAACCTTGGGAAGCTTGCACCAGGGGGTATTGCCCATAACACCGTGGGTATAAGCCCTTGATACAGTATCGTACATAACGTTAAGAGAAGAGTTGCCGTAAATAATGATATTATCAGGTTTGTTTTCCATCATGGCACCGATCAAAACCTTGGCTTCCTTTATACCTGTGAGTACGCCGTAGTTACGACAATCCGTTCCGTCCTCACATGAAAGATCCGCTTCCGAATTGAGAGCATCCATCATACCCATTGACAGATCAAGCTGCTCTCTGCAGGGCTTACCCCTTGCCATATTCAGACTCAGTTCCATTTCCTGATACTTTTTGTATTCGGCCTTGAGCTTTACAATCTCCTGTTCAAGCTCCTGCCTGTTCATTTCTGCGTACTTTTTCGCCTCGCTCTTCCCCTGTGCCATTGTTGTTCTCCTCATGCTTATTTGAATTTTTCCTTATATTTTACTTGCGGTTTTCCAAAAATTCAACAGCAAATTGGAGTAAATCGCCTTTATACAAGGTTTTTAAGCTCAAATCCCAGCATGGTAATATCATCAAACTGATCAGCCTTGCCCTTGAAAGCGTAAACATCATCGGAAACAGCCTGCAATGTATCTTTAAAAGCTTCATCCTTAACTTTGTTAAGAGCATCCACAAGCCTTCCCGTTCCGTACTGCACCGTATCTTCGTTTATTGCTTCCGGAATACCGTCGGTATAGACAAAGAGCTTATCTCCGGGATTTAAGGTTATCTCATACTCTTTTGCCTTAAGTCCTTCCATGGCTGCAAGGGCAAGGGAATGCTTGTCCCTAAATATCTCATAGTCTCCGCCGGCTCTTTTGATAACAGGATATTCATGGCCAGCATTGGCACAGCTCATAACGCCCGTCTCAAGGTCAAGGATACCGATCCAGGCTGTTACGAACATCTCAGCCTCATTACCTTCGCACAGAGCATTGTTTGCCTTAAATATTATCTCTGCGGGAGTTCCTCCGGATTCAGCAAAGCTTCTTATGGCGGTCTTTGACCTCATCATGAAAAGAGCTGCCGGTATACCCTTTCCGGATACATCCGCAATAACAAGGGCGATCTTATTTAGTCCCACAAAGAAGAAATCGTAGAAATCTCCGCCAACTTCCTTGGCTGCCTTCATGGAAGCATAAAGATCAAATATATTTTCATAGGACTGAAATTCAAAGTTCTTGGGAAGCGAGGATTCCTGAATGGTCCTTGCAAATATAAGCTCCTGCTCTATCCTCTTTTCCGCAGCGTCTATATATCCCTTCAGGGCATCCACAGTCTGATTGATATCATCCGACAAAGACGCAAACTCCGAGGAGGACCTGACCTGAACCACCTCGTTCAGATCTCCCTTGGTGATCCTGTCAAGGGAAGCATTTATCAGATCGATATTGCTCACAACGATCTGACGAACCAAAAATGCAATGAGCACGTACACTACCGTGAACAAAAGCACATCCGCAAGTCCCGTCTCATAGGCCTGGGCATTTCTGTACCAGTAAAGCTCACTGTTTCTGATATAAACGATCAGAATATAGTCCTCTCCCATTCTGACGATTTTGTTAAGAGCTTCCTCTTCGAAAAGAGTTCCCACAAAAAAGCCTTTGTCGATCTTGCTGTTTATATAGTCGAATTCCTCAACGGTAAGAACCGTATGCTTGTGAGTTCCGGTAGCTATAGCGCCGCTCTTTAATATAACCTCAAAATCCTCGGTTCCGTCGGTACTTAGCTTGGCGATACCCTGATCGTATCTTTCCATAAAATCGGATATGGTCTCGTTTATATTATTTACGCCGTCCTGATAGGCGGACTGAGTCTGTATCGCATAGGAAAAGCCAAAGTTCATTATGATGACTATGGATGTGACCACAAAAAGCCACCTCTGGAAAGTCTGTGAAACCGGTGTTTTTTCCGCGTTTCCTTTTTTAAGGGGATTCTCCCACTCTTCTGAGAGCATCTGCAGAACCATGGAAGAAACAAAGAGGCCGATACCCGTAAAGATGATCATTGGAACGGAACAGATGCTGACAACCATAAAGGCCATCTTCATATCATTCCTGTGAGTGATGAAAACAACATACATGTGGAACACTTCCATCACCGCGCCCATAAAGAAAGCATAGGCAGGTGAAGGCTTTTTACCCTTGAACACCTTGATGTTCATAAGCATTGCCACAAAGCCCGCAAGACAGGTGGATATACTGCAGGCGATCCTTGTATAGGAGCCGATCCTGAAATACGTTCCAACGATATATCTTTCTATACCGCCCATGAGACCTGCTATAACACCGGCTGCGGGATGAAAGAAAAGACCTGCCGCCAAAGGTGCCACGTCTCTTAAGTTCAAAAGCATATGGCCGTAATCAACCGCATAGTGGGTAGATAAAATAGAACATCCTCCATAGATAACTCCCACCAGGATGATGGAGACAATATTCATTTTCCTGTGTCTGAAAAACTTCCAAAGACCCACGGTCAAAAGCACATACAGAAGTGTGATGGCCGACATTTTAAGGATCATTAAAATCATACTCATTTACCCCTTACCGGTTTTTTAGGCATCAAATTCCATTGTATAGGAAGCCCTGAATTCTCCGCCGGCTTCCAGTGTGTTCGAATACTCTCTCTTACTGAGATCTCCGATAAATCCAACCTTGTCGCACCTTCCGTACCAGGGCTCTATGCACACAAAAGGTGCATGCTTTCCCACAGGTGACCACACGCCAAAAAGCGGTGCATCAAATGTCACCTTTACAAAAGGCTTTCCTTCAGGATCAGTTACGCTGACGCTGTTACTCTGCCTATCCTCAATTACAAGTGCATCCTGCATAAACAGCTCATCGGACATCTGCAAAAGACCTTTATCAAGAATAAAGCTCTTTTCCTCATCTCCCATACAGCCGCTTCCGTCGGAAGCTATAACTTTGGATGTCACCAAGCCCACTGCTTTGCCGTCTTTTTCAAATAAAAGTCTGTCGCTGTCAAGGTCGCAGTTAAAGGCTGGATGAGCCCCTATGGAAAAATACATCTTGAAACAATTGGGATTAATAACTCTCCATGAGACTATGACCTTATTGTCAATAAGCTCATAGCTGCAGTACAGCCTGAATGCAAAGGGATATTTTTCAAGTGTCTCTTCTGTTTCTTTTAGTTCAAAGGTGATGGATGAATCATCCTTGGAAACAAGCGTAAATACCATATCTCTTGCAAAACCGTGCTGAGACATGTTATAGGTTTTTCTCTTGTATCTTGACTGCTTGTTGTAATAGTTACCGACAAGCGGAAACAGAACAGGCGACGTTCTGCCCCAAAAAGCCTTGTCTGCCTGCCACATAAATTCTCTTTCGTCCCTGATTTTTTTAACGGATTTTAGTTCAGCTCCCTCATCGGAAACTTTAATAATAATGCGGTCGTTCTTAATCTCATATAACATCTTTTCCCTCCGAAAAAGCCCCATACAACAAACTGCACATATCTAATTATATGATAAAACCTGCACCTTCGCCATAGCCCCTTGCTCTGATACCGTATATATTCTGAAATGAATATGTTAAAAAAGCATAAAGACTTTATAAACGCGGTAAAAGGCAAAAATATATGTAGTATAATGAAAATTGACTATTTATCGATAATAAGGAGTCTCATGAGACGACATACCAATAATTTAAAAAACATTATCAAAAAGCTTGGTTTCACAGGCGTTTTTCCATATGTATTCTGGCCCCTGTTCCTTTTGGTGATCGTCTACTTCATATTTAAAACGGAGTATAACCTTTATGTAGATAACATCGAAAAAGAAACGATCATGAAAACTCAGGATGTAACGGAAGCCTTCCATGAATATCTGATAGACGACGTTACTCTTATTGTGGACACTTCGGCAGAAACCATTGAAGACATGATCGATCAAAAAGCTCCCGTCTCGGATGTTCAGTCCTATCTTGAACGCAAGTCCGCAGGCCTTCAGTCCATTATTTCCGGAGATACCAAAGGCATATACGGATATGTTATGGGAACCTTTGTTGACGGTGACAAGTGGGTGCCTGATGCAAGCTACGATCCTCAGAAAAGAGACTGGTACATAAAAGCAAAAGAAGCAGGCGGAACCAAGACTTTGGTTGACCCATATGTTGATGCAAGAACAGGAAAGCTTGTCATCACCGCATCCAAGCTTCTTTCTGACGGTGAAAGTGTTCTGGCCATAGACATCTGGCTCAGCAGGATGCAGCAGATGGTTGAAGATGTGGGTAATACCGATAAAGATCATGATGTAATGATCATTGATAATAACGGTATAATCATCGCCCACTCTCAGGTTGAAGAGGTAGGCCTCAACTATAAAGATTCCGATGACAAAGACAGAAAGAATTTCTATGATGAGTGGCAGGCAAATAACGGAAATGTATTTGTCACAAAATTCAAAGGAACGGAATATATCGTCTGTCCAAAAGAAATCTCCGCAGGCTGGAACGTTGTCACCATAACAAGCGCAGAGCCGGTATTCAAAGCTTTAAATAAGCTTACAAGAAATATCTTTATTTCCGCTGCTATGGGGCTTATCATAACATTCCTTGTTCTCTTAAACGTATCAAGACAAAAGATCATGGTTACGGATTATGACGAGAACATACACTCTATCGCCAACATCTATACCTCCATGCACAAGATAGATCTTGAAACCTACGATTTTGAAGAGATCACCTGTAAAGACGAAAAAGTCGTAAAAGAACTGGACGGAAAAAGGGTCGGCGCCGACCATATGATCAAATCCGTAATGGCCGCCGTTACCGATGAACGATCCAAGGATGAAGTTCTTGAATTTGTTGATCTGTCTACTCTTGATGAGCGAATGGGCTCTTCAAATACCATAAGTACAGAATTTTTGAACTATGAGCACAAGTGGTATCGAGGCAGGTTCGTAGCCGCTGAGAGAAAGCCCGACGGCAATCTAAAGAGTGTTATCTGGGCCGTTGAGCAGATAGATAAAGAAAAGCGCTCAAGAGATAAGCTCCGCTACCTGGCCGAGATCGATCAGATGACCAAGCTCTATAACAGAGGAAGCGGTGAAGACAAAGTCAGAAAGCTCTTAAATTCCGGTGAAGGCGGAATGTTCGTACTCTTCGATGTGGATAAATTCAAGAAGGTTAATGACTCCTTCGGGCATGCAGTCGGCGATAAGGTTCTCATAGCCATCGGAAAATGCATGAAAAAGACCTTCAGAGAGCATGACATCATCCTAAGACTTGGAGGCGATGAATTTGCAGCCTTTGCTCACGGAGTATGTGAAAGCGACCACGGCAAGCCTGTTATCGACAGACTTCTAAACTATGTTGAAAAGATCAGCATTCCCGAAATGAACGGACAGAAAATATATGTAAGTATCGGCGTTGCTTTCTACAAGCCTGAAGATACCTTTACCTTTGACGAACTCTACAAGCGGGCTGACAACTGCGCATACCTTAGCAAGAAGCGCGAAGGAAGCTGCGCAACCTACTACGACAAGATTCTTGGAGCTTAATGCTTTCATAACACACATAAAAACATCCGCGGCAACTTACTGCTACGGATGTTTTTATGTTATTCAAGTCCAAGTCTTGACTTATAATTATCCTTTTCTTTTATCTTTTCAAGAAGATCCGCTTTGGTTCCCGGTACGCACAGATAATCTCCTGCTATATAAGGCCCCGGCAGATCCTTTATGGACTCATAGCATACCTTATCAGTCACTCCGTCAAATACCATAACCCTGTTAAGCTGAGCCAACATATTTGAACGGTTTCTCATTACTATTACAGCCTTCTCCTTGTGTTCTTCAAGGGTCTGCTTGATATTCATGGATATACCGTCATATTTATAGAGAATATCCTGCCTTATAGCCATAAAGCCAACATTGTAATTGGATAAAGAAAACTTTACTCCGATATGGTTTAGCTCATCCACTATCTGGTTAAAATTCTCCTGCCCTGCTATTGCAAGAGGCTCAGCTACCGCAAAAACGATTGTTGAAGGATCCATTTTGTAATCCACAATGAGCTTTCTTATACGGGTAACGATACTCTTTTTAAAGCTCTGCATGGACAGAATATGAATGACCATGGCCATTGGAGCAAAATCGCCTCTGTCTGTGCTCTCTCTTACAAACCTGAACACAGACTCTATCATGTTTAACTGAAGATCCGTTATAAATCCCGATCTCTCGGCAATGGGCATGAACTCGTCAAAAGATATATATCCAAGATCTCTGTCCGTCAGGGTAAGAAGCGCTTCTGCAGAACACAGATCTCCTGTATCTCTGTCATAAACAGGTCTGTACATGACTTTAAAGTTATTTTCACTTATGCCTCTTGCGATAGCTCTTTCTACGTCTATTCCTCTGAATAGGAAATCAAGGTCAGCCTCGGTATTAATGAATTTGTAGGAATTATCAATATTGACCTGGGAAAGGGAAAGAACTTCATCAGCTGTTGTGAACCTTCCGGGACACTTTACCATCATGATCATTCCGCTGATGTTGTTGGAGCCGTTGCCCGAATCCCAGCTTCCAAGAAATCTGTCATTTATCTTCCATGCCAGTTCCTTTATCTCCACATCGGTGGCATTTTCGCACAAAAGATAAAAACATCCCTCATTTATCCTGTAGGTCTCAAACCTGCCGTCAAGAGAAATAAGGAAATCCGCAATCTGAGCCATGATCTTGTCATAATCTTCGTAGCCTATGATCTTTCTGTAGACAGTGGCGTTTACGATCCTGAGGCAGATGGCGTAGAAATGTTTTTTTACATCAAAGTACTTTCTAAGATCCTGAACCAGAGCGTTTCTGTTATAGGCCCTAGTATAATAGTCCTCCCTGTCATCTTCTCTTTCGATCATGATAAGGAGTCCCATCATGCCGATGGATTCAGCCATAAGCTCACAGGTGATATTGGGGAAAAGCATCTGGATCAGGGTGCCAAGAGTTGCAAGTCCTATGAAGTAGAACATGGCGATTTTTTTCATCCTGTTCATGATCTTCCAGAACCTTGTAAGCATCCAAAGGCACATAACAAGAAAGATGCCGCTGACAACATAGGCTATATATACTCCCGGTGCTCTTACAGTGGAATAAGAATCATCAAGATAAAAAACAAAGTGTGTAAAGGGATTGGTCAGGATCATCAGCTCCAGGAAAAGAGCCGAAAACTGCAGGGCATATTTCCATAACCTGACTATAAGATGTCCGATATCACAGATCTCTATGATATAGAGAGTAAAAAGCGGAAGCAGCATAAAATGATTCGCGAAGTATATGTACTTGCACATATACACCGTAACATATTTAACCATATGCGGAAGCGTTGATGCCACTATCCTTGTTGAAACAAGACCTGTACATGAGCTTATGATAAGCGAAATAAGCAGCACAATAAAAAGGTAAGTCCTCTTTTTAACCTTACCTTTTCTTCTCATGATCACCGTGTAAAACAAACAGGTGAAGCAGATTAGTACCGCCGCTATTCTAAATGAATGGCCGCCGATGGTTCCGTATTCATTCATTTACGTTACTTCCTGTTAAAAAAGTCATCAAGCGTTGAAAGGAGCTTGTCCTTACTGATACTCTTTAAAAGATAATCCGCAGGTTTTAAGGATATTACATCCGTAACACTCTTTCTGTCGTTCTTTCCCGTAAGGAACATAACAGGTACGGAGCTTGAAAAAGACTCGCTTCTGATCATCTCAAGGACCTTTGGTCCGTTAAGTACCGGCATATCGTAATCAAGGAGCACAAGATCCGCTTTGTTGGTTGCAAGCCATGCGATGGCCTGGGTTCCGGAATTGGCCATTCCGACTCTGTAGGTGTCTTTTAACCATTCTCTTATCATCTGCAGATAGGTAAGATCATCATCCACAACCAGCACGCATTTTCTTCTCTGATGTTCAAATTCCTCATCCGTAGCCAGAACGATCTTGCTCAAAAGATCCTGCATTTCGAGTGGTCTTGGTATTTCAAAGGCCACATCCTCTCTTGGCACATACTGATGTACTATATCAAATGCATCCTTATCTCCGATGACCAAAAGAACTTTGTTTTCCTCAACACACAGATCCTTGAGATAAACCATGGCATCCTTATGATCTTCAAAGGAAGCATCCGTATAAAGGACAATGAGATCCACGTCCCTCTTTTTCATACACAGCTCGGAAACAGCATATGAGGATTCCTCAAGATTGAAATGAGCCTCCAGTATGGTGTTTTTGATGGCATTAACAAGGAAAGTCTCCTCATTTCTTACCAGTAAAATAGTTTTGTCAAACATAGCTTATTCCTGCCCCTTCAGCGCCTGCGTCGCGATTTGTGAGATTTCATCCCATTTTAGCTTGTATGCCAGCTCTCGGATCTTTTTGATCTTTTCGTCATCCTCTTTGGGGATCCTGTACTTTTTCAAAAGATCAAGTATATAGGAAAGTGTATCATAATCAAGACTCTTGGACACTTCCACAATGGTCATGTAAGCATCCTTAAGTTTTGCAGGTGTGATCTCCTCTTTTTCCTCTTCCTCCGTATCTTCCTCAGATCCTGCGATCTCGGGGATGTTTGAAAGCGAATACTTGACGATGGAATACATATTCAAAAGCTCATTCTGATGAAGATCGATAGTCTCGATATCAAGAGCATTCCCCGCATTTTCCATCATCTCAGCAAGACGCGAAAGATCCTTTGCCCCTATAGTCCTGCTGGTACTCTTTAGTGAATGAACATAACTGGTATAATCCTTCCAGTTTTTATCCGCATAGGTGGTTTCGATATTATTCTGAGTCATCTCCACAGATTCATAATACACCTTCAGTATGCTCAGATAACTGTCGATGCTTCCGCAGTTTTTAAGACCCTGCTCTACATCTATCTGCTCAAGTTTTGAAAGCCACTGTGGATTCTCATCTTCGGCAGGAGCAGGCTCTTTTTCGTTCTCCGAAGAGCCTGGGTCCTCAGCCTTTGTAAGAATGACTTTTTCGGAAGGAAGAAACTTAATAAGTACCTCTTCAAGTTTGTCACTTTCCACTGGCTTACTCAGATAATCATCAAAGCCTTCCTTCATAAAGTTTTCTTTTGCACCGGAAATAGCATTAGCCGTAAGCACGATAACAGGCGTATCAAGATTGGGACTTTCCTTGTCCTCTTTCATTTTCGCAAGGGTTTCTATACCGTCCATCTCAGGCATTCTGTAATCAAGGAATATCAGATCGTACTTTTTACCGTGCTGTTTATCAAGGCATTCCATTCCGCTTCTTGCAGTCTCAACCTTTAGAAGCGTAGGCTTAAGCAGCTCTCTTATGACCACATGGTTCATCGGTGTATCATCAACAACAAGAATGTTTGCATCGGGAGCTGTAAACTTCTCTTTATACTTCTTTCTCTCCTTGAGAGACTCCGCAAGTCTTGACTTAAAGTCGCCTATCTCGGATTCATCTGCGATCTTCTGTGGCAGGAATATAGTAAAGGTTGAACCTTTGCCATAGACACTCTCTACATTTATGGAGCCGCCCATCAGATCAAGAAGGCTGCTGGTGATCGCAAGTCCAAGTCCGCTTCCTTCAACGGTTTTGTTCTTGTCTATATCAAGCCTCTTGAACTTTCCAAAGAGCTCCTTCTTGTCCTCATCCTTGATACCCATTCCGGTATCAATAACATCCATCTTCAGAACTATCCTGTCTGAAGGCACTCTGTTTCCGCTTATTCTTAAGGTAACGCTGCCCTTTTCCGTATACTTAACAGCATTGTTAAGGACGTTTACTATTATCTGACGAAGTCGCATCTCATCTCCCACAAGCTTTTCGGGAAGTGCGCTGTCAATGTCAAAGTTAAGTTCCAGAGCCTTCTGCTCAGCCTTAATATGAACCATGTTGTAAATGTCGTTAAGAACAGAGCTAAACTCGTACTCTGCCTCGTTTATGACCATGGATCCCGATTCGATCTTGGAGAAATCCAGAATATCATTTATAAGGGACAAAAGAGTCCTTCCTGCACCCTCAATATTCTGGGCATATTCAAGAATGCGCTCATCAGTACATTCTCTTAAGATAACCTCATTCATGCCAAGAACGGCATTGATGGGAGTTCTGATCTCATGGGACATGTTGGCAAGGAAATTGCTCTTTGCTTCATTTGCAGCCTTAGCTCTTCGCTCCTCCATCCTTGCAAGCTCTGTAGCTCTAAGGATAGCTATAAGCTCGTTTTTACTTACAGCATCGGAGAAATACTTACCGATAAGGAAATCGGCCTTAATATCCGTAACCGCTTCCATTCGTTCCTGACTGTCCACGTTTTCGATAACGATCTTTTTGCCCATCTGGTTCATCATCCTAAGTCTGTTTTCGATGATGATCCTGTTCTGGTCCCGGCCTTTAACCGAAGAAAGCAGGGCCGCATCCAATTTTACGCCTTCAAAAATAAGTGATGCGGTGGAGTGTATGTTAAAAAATCCCGTTCCATAGTCATCCATATAGAACTTGACACCGTCCCTGTCCAGCTCCGCCATGACATTTCCCAAAACGTTGGAATCGGAAGCCGCAGCAGATTCCGAAATATCAAATACGATCTGGGATGATTTCAGGGAATATTTTGCAAATAAAGTCCTGATCCTTTCTATGAAATCAGACTTGATGATCTGAGCTGAAGAAAGGCCTATCTCAATATATTTAAGTCCCATATCCTCTGCGATACCGCCTCCAAGGAAATAGAACACCTCTTCTATGTTGTACCAGCCAAGCTCTTCAATAAGTCCTGTCTGCTCGGCTATGGGCAAAAATTCATCCTGCCCTATCTCTCCCATCTCTTTATCCCTAAGACGAAGGACCGCCTGGGCAGCACAGATGGAAAGATCGTCTTTGTTGTAAATTGGCTCGTAGTACACCCTGAAATTCTTATTTTCAAGGCCTCTTTTAACAGCCTTTTCAACCTCGGCGCGCCTTAAGATAAAGTCAAGGTCATCGCCTTTAAGAGGCCTGTCCACGTCCCTTCCGGCCTCATTTTCGATGTTGCTGTCACTCAAAAGAAGAAGATAGTCTACGCTTCCAAACTGGCTGGGGGAACTAGCCAGAAATACCGTTACATTTATAAATACGCTGCTTTCCTGATGAGTCCACTCTCTCTTAAAACGGTTGTGAATAAGATCCGCAAGATCAGACGCAGCCTTTGGCGTGATCTCGGGACATACAAGGAAGATACAGTCGGAATTAACTCTGTATACATCATACTTGGGATCGATCTCAAGAAGGTAATCCACTACCCTGTGAAGGAGTTCCTCAAACTCCTCATAACCTGTGATCTTTCTGAAAACTTCGGCGTTTCTGATCTGAATACATACTGTATAGAACTCTCTTTTATATTTAAGATAGCTTCCAACATCCTTGGCAAAGGCATTTCTGTTATATGCACCCGTTGTCATATCCACTCTGTCATCATCATTTTCCAACATGATCATAAGACCGATAAGCGCTATAGCTTCGCATATCAGCTCGGATTTTATATTGACGTTTATCATCTGCAGGATGGTTCCCGAGATCACAAGGGAAAAGAAATAGATAATGGCAATTTTCTTTAGATTGTTAAGAGTGTTCCAGTAAAGGAACAGAGCCACTATGGAAAAGAGCAGATAAAAGGCACTGAAGGTATAAGCAAGATATACTCCAAAGCCTCTGCTGAGAACGAGATTTCTGTCTATGGAATAAACAACCCCTGTAAAGGGAGAAATAAGAACGAATACCTCAAGGATAATAAAGGGTGCAACCAGGATCTTTTTGACTACGGACGTAAATCTGTAAGATACTCCGCACACCAGAATGATGTAAAGAGCAAAA
>JAILOW010000111.1 GCA_024690635.1 Butyrivibrio sp. | reverse complement strand
TTCTATAACGATGCTGTTTTAAGAGCTTTTGAAATCATTTCGGGTGCAGAAGCAATAAGACCTGATATCGCCGGAATCATGGGTGCATTTGGTGCTGCTCTTATTGCAAGAGACAGATACAACGAAACAAAAGACTATCACACAACAATGCACTCCATCAATCAGATAAACAGTCTTGAGTACACCACATCCATGACCACATGTCAGGGCTGTACCAACCACTGTCGTCTTACTGTGAACAAGTTTACCGGCGGACGTCAGCATATTTCAGGTAACAGATGTGAAAGAGGTATCGGCAAAGTTAAAAATGCCGATAATATCCCTAACCTCTTTGACTACAAATACAAAAAGATCTTTGGCTATGAGCCTCTTACAGCGGATAGAGCTTTTAGAGGTACTGTAGGCATACCCAGGGTTTTGAATTTTTACGAAAATTACCCCTTCTGGTTCACTTTCTTTACAAAGCTTGGTTACAGGGTTGTTCTGTCTCCCCGCTCCACACATCAGATTTACGAGCTTGGAATCGAATCAATCCCCAGTGAATCAGAGTGTTACCCTGCAAAGCTCTCCCACGGACATGTGGAATGGCTTATCAGGCAGAATGTTGATTTCATCTTCTATCCCGGTCTTTTCTACGAGCGTGAAGAGGTGGAAGGCGCAACCAACCACTACAACTGCCCTATTGTCACATCATATTCAGAGAATATCAAAAACAATGTGGAAGCCATCACCGACGGTAAGATGAAGCTTCGCAATCCCTTTATGGCATTTACGAGCCTTAGGACAGTAACTGATTCACTTGTAAAAGAGTTTTCAGAGATCCCAGCTGCTGAGGTTATAACAGCTGCAAAAGAAGGCTGGAAGGAAATGGCTGATGTCCGTGAGGACATTAAGAAAAAGGGCGAAGAAACTCTTAAATGGATGGAAGAAAACGGCAAGCACGGTATTGTCCTTGCAGGCCGTCCCTATCACGTGGATCCCGAGATCAATCATGGAATCCCCGATATGATCTGCTCCTACGGCGTTGCTGTTCTTACAGAAGACAGCGTATCACACCTTGGACACCCCGACAGACCTCTTATCGTCTCCGATCAGTGGATGTATCATTCAAGGCTTTATGCTGCAGCAAGCTTTGTCAGAACCAGAGAAGACCTTGATCTTATACAGCTTAACTCCTTCGGATGCGGTCTCGATGCTGTAACTACCGATCAGGTCAATGATATCCTCGCAGGTTCAGACAAGATTTACACCTGCCTTAAGATTGACGAAGTAAACTCCCTTGGAAGTGCAAGGATCAGAGTACGTTCTCTTCTTGCAGCCATCAGAGTACGTAAACAGAAGGCGCAAAAGAGAAACATTAATTCAACAGCCAATAACAGAGTTCTCTTTACCGAGGATATGAGAAAGAATTACACCATTCTCTGCCCTCAGATGTCGCCTATTCACTTTGATATTTTAGAGCCCGCTTTTGCATCCTGCGGTTACAATTTTGTGGTAATGCAAAACGATAACAGGCATGCCATCGACATGGGACTTAAATACGTAAACAACGATGCCTGCTACCCTTCACTCTGGGTTGTAGGTCAGATCATGGATGAGCTTCATTCCGGAAAATATGACCTTAACAGAACCGCTGTCATCATGTCCCAGACAGGAGGCGGATGCAGAGCTACCAATTACGTAGGTTTCATCAGAAGAGCTCTTAAAAAAGCCGGAATGGAACAGATTCCAGTTGTTTCACTTAATCTTTCCAAATTGGAGGCTAATCCCGGCTTTAAGATAACCCCTGAAATGCTTGAAAGAGCTGCTTTAGGCGCTATACTCGGTGATATCTTCATGAGATGTGTCTACAGAATGAGACCTTATGAAAAGGTAAAAGGTTCGGTAGATGCCTGCCATGAAAAATGGCTGAAAGAAGCCATTAAATGTGTATCCGCAAAACACCTTAATCTTATTAGGTTCAACAAGCTTTGCAGAGAGATAATCGAAGACTTTGATAAGATAGAACTTACAGATGTTGTTAAGCCAAGGGTCGGCGTAGTTGGTGAGATCCTAGTTAAATTTGCACCCGCAGCCAACAACTACCTTGTAAAGCTTCTTGAATCAGAAGGCGCTGAGGCTGTAGTTCCGGATCTTATGGACTTTATGCTCTACTGCTTCTACAATCAGATCTACAAAGCCAAGGAACTTGGAACCTCCAAAAAGACCGCAGCATTCTGCCGTATGGGCATATGGCTAATAGAGAGACTTAGAAGCAGCGCTACTAAGGCCTTTGAAAAGAGCGTTCACTTTGATCCGCCTACAAGCATCTACAAGCTTGTGGAATACGCAAAGCCCATTGTTTCAATCGGCAACCAGACCGGTGAAGGATGGTTCCTTACAGGAGAAATGGTTGAGCTTATAAAAGACGGTGCCACCAATATCGTATGTACTCAGCCCTTTGGCTGTCTTCCAAACCACGTTGTGGGAAAAGGTGTAATAAAGCAGATGAGACATATGTATCCCGGATGCAATATTGTAGCCATTGACTACGATCCCGGCGCATCTGAGGTAAACCAGCTTAACAGAATTAAGCTCATGCTCTCCACTGCTCAAAAGAAGGTTCAGCAGAAAAATGAACCTATGAAGGAAGCAATCTGATAACATAAAAATAAGCCTTACATCTCAAGGGATGTAAGGCTTTTATCATCTAAGCATATATTATTTAAGCTTGGCATTTAATCTTTCAATGGCATCTTCGTGACGCTGGATCGCAAAGGTTGCGGATTTGATCTTAAGCTCTGTAACAACCCTCTTTTGATGGATTTCATTTTTCTTTACATAATAATCAAATATCTCTTCGTCATCGACTTCAAGATACTTATCTGCAATGCATCCGGGAAGAACAAACTTCTTTACAACATCACTAAACTTCACATCGATGTATTTTCCGTCCTGTTTTACAACAGTGCCCTGACCGAATTTCTTATGGAATACCTTCATCTTCAGCGCTGAACGATCACCCAGAGCATCCTCATCCTTTTCAAGACCTGAAAGGGCAGTGTTCAAATCTTCCTGCTCAGCCTTAAGGCTTTCAATCTGCTTCGCATTCTCATCAAGCATCTCTTTAGTCTTTTTGGTAGGTTTTTTCTTTAAATCGTTCTTTGTTTCAAGATCATCATTTTCTAAATTAAGACCCATTAAACACTCTCCTTACGCGGAAGAAAATAAACGATGTAACATTAATATTTTATCTTGTTTTAAAAAAAATTACAACCTTGTCACTTTTTATACAAGTACGCTAAAGATAAACCCATCAAAGCTTTTTGGTAAGATCCTTGGAAGCAAGCATAAGCTTCTCATCATCAAGGATCTGGCCCCATTTATAAGGAGTAGCCTGATATACGTAGTAGTTAAGCCAGTTTGAATAAAGGTTATTGGAATGAGCCCTCCAAACAAGCTCAGGCTTATTATCAGGGTTGTCATCTGGATAATAATTTATGGGCATCTCAATAACAAGACCCTTGGAAAGATCTCTTTTGTACTCAGAATCTAGAGTAAGTCTGTCGTACTCAGCATGTCCCATTACAAATATCCTGCTTCCGGATCTGTTCATGCAAAGGAACACTCCTGCCTCCGGGGACTCCGCAAGAACAACCAGATCCTCGCATTCATGGATCTTTTTGGAATCCGTTTCGGTGTGTCTTGAATGAGGCATAACAAAAAGATCATCAAAGCCTCTCACCAGGGGCACTTTCCTGTTCATAACCCTGTGCTGGTAGATTCCGAATCTCTTTTTTGGAAGAGGCTCTTTGTTTATTCCGTAGTGGAAATAAATGCCTGCCTGAGCTCCCCAGCAGATGTGGAAGGTTGAGGTAACATGCGTATCAGTCCACTTAAAGATCTCGCAAAGCTCGTCCCAGTAATCAACCTCTTCAAAATCCATCTGTTCAACAGGTGCGCCTGTAATGATCATTCCGTCGAAGGTTTTGTCTTTCAGATCATCAAAGGTATTGTAAAATCTGTTAAGATGGTTGGGTGATGTATTGGTTGATATATGGCTGCTCATCCTCATAAAGGAAACATCTATCTGAAGTGGTGTATTTGAAAGACATCTAAGGAGCTGAAGCTCAGTATCTTCCTTAAGAGGCATCAGATTCAGGATACATATCTGCAAAGATCTGATATCCTGATGCATAGCTCTGTTTTCATCAACTACAAATATATTTTCTTTTTCAAGGAGCTCTCTTGCGGGAAGCTCGTTCTGGACCTTAATGGGCATTGGTCGTATCCCCTTTTCAATATATTTTCTGATTATTGTATCATATTAAGGAAAGTTTGTTCATCAATTACAGGAATTCCAAGTTCATTTGCTTTGGTAAGCTTGCTTCCTGCGGCTTCTCCGGCAAGAACATAGCTGGTCTTTTTTGATACACTGCCTGAGGCTTTTCCGCCGTTATTTACTATGAGCTCTTCCGCTTCCTTCCTTCCAAGAGTAGGAAGTGTACCTGTAACAACTATAGTCATTCCCGCAAGCTTATCGGATCCGTTTTCATTTTTAACAGGCTTCATGTTAAGCCCCATTTCTCTCATATCTTCCAAAAGCCTTATGTTTTCCGTGTTATGGAAAAACTCATAAAGATCCGATGCTGTGGTTTCTCCGATATCAGGTATCTGCAAAAATCCATCAATAGATACTTTTGAAAGATCCATCATATCATCAATATGCTTCATGATCTCTCTGGCAGTGGATTTTCCAACATTCCTGATGGCAAGACCTGTAAGAAGCCTTACGGGATCGTTTTCCTTTGATTTTTCAATTTCATTTAAAAGCTTGGTCGTATTCTTTTCTTTTCCGATAAGGCCTTTTTCTATAAGCTCATCCTTATGATCCTTAAGATGATAGATATCGGCATAGTTCTTTAAATAGCCCTCTTTTACAAGGCTGTCCACTAAAGCATCACCAAGACCCATGATATTCATGGCATCTCTAGAAGTAAAATAAGCTATGGTCCTTGTAACCTGCGCAGGGCAGCTGGGATTAATACATCTGATATCAGCTGTATCCTCTTCCCTTACAAGTGGTGATCCGCAGACAGGACAGCTTTCCGGAGCCTTGTAAACTTTGCTTGGCGCGTTAACACAGCCGTTAAGCTTGGGGATGATCTCTCCGCTTTTAAAGAGTTTATATTCTCCACCGATTCCAATCTGCATCTGATTTATATAATCCTGATTATGAAGGGTTGCTCTTGAAACACTGGTTCCGCAAAGTCTTGCAGGTCCCCCTGTTTCCTTGTCATGAAAGCTTCCCGTAAAGGTAAGCTTACCTGTTCTGCCCACATCTACAAGGATCTCATCCATTACAACAACTCTTTCCTCAGGAGGATACTTGTAGGCGATGTGTCCGCTTGAATACTTGCTTCCTGCAGGGAAATCCTGTCTGTATGCGGTTTCATCAAGCTTTATTACTGCGCCGTCAAGGTCAAAGGTAAGGTCCTGCCTCATGTTTCCGATATCTTCTATAGCCTTTATAACTTCTGAAGCGTCCTTGCATTTACGGTGATAAACAACAGGTACACCTGCTTTTTCAAGGATATCAAGGCCTTTGCAATGAGATCTTAATATCTCTTCAGGGCCATCCTGAATATTAAAGACAAACATCTTAAGACCGCGCTTTTTGGTAACCTCAGGGTCAAGCTGCCTTAAGGTTCCCGCAGCAAGATTTCTTGGATTGGCAGCAGTCTTTTTGCCAAGCTTTTCCTGCTCTTCATTAAATCTGTCAAAATCCTCATGGGACATGTAGACTTCCCCTCGAAGCTCCAAATAATCATAGGGAAGATCAATGATCTTTTTTACATCCGGAATTACAAGGGCATTTTCAGTAACATCCTCGCCTATAAAGCCATCACCTCTTGTTTCGGCCATGGTAAGATGAAGCTTTTGATCCTTTTCATCTTTGTTGTATCTAAGTGAAAGACTGAGTCCGTCAATCTTGTGCTCAGCAGAAAAAGATGCATCGGCATGCACCGCAAATACTTTCTGAACCCACGCCTTAACATCCTCTGTATTAAATACGTCCTCAATAGAAAGCATGGGAACATTGTGAGTTATCTTAACTCCCGCCTCTCTTTTGGCTACGCCTCCAACAACCTTTGTCGGTGAATCGTCCGTCACAAACTCCGGATGCTCTTTTTCCATCTTTTTAAGGCTCTGCATAAGCTGATCATACTCATAATCAGATATTTCAGGCTGATCCTGATTGTAATATCTGTCCATATGATATCTGATGGTGCTTACAAGCTCGTCATAATCTTTTTTCAAATCTTCTCCCATACCTTTATTCCCACATACTTAGAATTAAAGCCCGCAGGCTCTGTAAAGCTTATCTTTTTCATCTCCGGTGATCTCAACATATTCAGAAGGCTTCAGATCAAGCTCAAAAAGGCTAACTGTCATGACTCTTACTCTTTTAAGACTCCATACTTCATAGCCAAGCTCTGCGCACATCCTTCTGATCTGCCTGTTAAGCCCCTGGGTAAGGATAATTTCAAAAGAGCTGTCTGAAGTCTTTTTGACCTTGCATTTTCTGGTAGTTACATCAAGCTCCTTTAAATATACCCCTGATGACATCCTGTTAATAAATGTATCATCGATCTTTTTATCAACAGTGACTTCATACTGCTTTTCATGCATATTGGAGCCCTTCATCATAGCCTGGATAAGTTCTCCGTCATCTGTCATGATAAGAAGGCCTTCGGAGTCTTTATCAAGCCTTCCTGCATAGGTCACTCTTTTTTCATAGCCAAGATCATCAATTACAGTCCTTTCGGCATGTTCATCCTTTTCTGTACACACAACACCAGCAGGCTTGTAATAAGCAAGAACAACATGTTCTTTGTTAAGACCGATCTTTTTGCCGTCAACGCAAACTGTGTCTGCATCGGAAATATCAAGACCCATTTCGGGGATCTGACCATTTACGGTAACTTTCCCCTCTTGTATCAATTTGTCCGCTTCACGCCTGGAACAAACGCCGCAGGCAGCTATATATTTATTTAGACGCATATATTTTCCCTAAAAAAAGGACGGTTCAGAATAATCTGACCGTCCCTGTATTCTCATGATCAGCCGTAAATATCAGAAAGCTGTCCGATGGCATTTTCTTTTATGAGGCAATCATAATTTTCCTTGATAAATGCGATCGCGTTGAGATTAGACGCCTGGAAATGACCAAATTCATATGCCATTGTAAAGAGCGAAGCAAAAACCTTGGGATCTTCGTCACATCTCATAAGGTCCATGTAATATCTGCCATCACCTGAGTTCTTGAATA
Organism: Butyrivibrio sp.; assembly: GCA_024690635.1. The sequence goes on along the minus strand of JAILOW010000111.1, from coordinate 16,551 downwards.
AAGCACTTTCGATCTTGATATTCTTGGGCGCTTTGGAGCAAAATTCGATGACAGTATTTATATCACCAAAACTGAATATATACTCATGTAACTTGAGACGCTTTTGATCTGCCTCTTTACTCTTGTTTTCATCTTCCTTTTTATGTGCAGGAGTGGCGATCTTGCCAATCTTTTCTTTTGCTTTGTCGGAAGTGGCATTATCATTTACAGAGACAAGAGAACTCTCGTTTTTGATACCGTTTTCATCCATAATGTTTTTTACAGAAGTAGTAAGGTCTTTTAAGCTCTTAAGATACTCATTGAGATGTTTGATCCTGTCCTCTTCAATAGAATCCCCAATATCTTCAAGAACATCCTGAGGTATATGTAATCCTGCTTTTTCACTGACGTTCTTCAGCATCTGTGCAAAAGAGGATGAAGAATCTTCTGACAAAAGAAGAGAAATAGAATGATCAGGCAAAACTGTGATCTGCAAGGGTGTAAAAGAACCATTGGGCTTGTAATCCACTTCTTCTTCGGCCTTTTTCATGACCTCATGCAAAAAGTCCATTGCTTCTTTTTTCTTTTCAAAAAGATCTTCCAGTTTGATACCCTGCTCAAACATGTCATCTTCCGTGATTTTACATGTAACGGTATGTTTATTTATTCTCTTAAATTCCATTAAAATACCTTTCGAAAATTAACTGATAATCTCTCTATATTTTACATCAATTAACAGATTCTTGGAAGTCCTTCACCGTACATAAGGCCGACGATCCTTCTTCCGCCTATCTTTGTAAGAAGAACCACATTACTCTTATCGTCCGGATTTATGTTTTTCTTAACTTCTCCTATAACTGCAGCATTTTCGCCGTATTTGCTGCTCCTGATAATGGAAAGAGCCTTTTCTTCGTCTTTTTTGGAAACAGATAAAACCATCTTTCCTTCATTTCCCATATACATGGGGTCAAGACCCAGCATTCCACAAAAATCCTTGACTGCAGCTGATACAGGAAGAAGCTCTTCCTTAAGTTCAATACTGCATTTTGAAGCATCCGCAAACTCGTTGAGCACTGTACCAAGACCGCCTCTTGTTACATCTCTCATGGCATGGATTTCAATCTTTTCATCCATAAGTCTTGTCACCATCTCAGTCAAGGGAGCTGCATCTGACAATATGCCTGTATCTATGCCCATTCTTGTGCCAAGAATAGCTGCATGGTGATCTCCAAGATTACCCGAAAGGATTATGCTGTCACCGTCCTTAAGATTATAAGGTCCGGGAATTTCAGCATCTTTTCTGATAAATCCAACGCCTGATGTGTTTATTATAAGGCCGCCCTCGCCTCCTCTGTTTTCAACAACCTTGGTGTCTCCTGTGATTATCTTTATACCTGCTTCCTTTGCAGTAGCTGCCATCGAAGCCATGAGCTCATCCAAAAGCTCGATATCAAGGCCCTCTTCAAGTATGCATCCGCAGGTAAGGTACTTGGGAACAGAGCCGCTCATAAGAAGATCGTTTACAGTGCCGCAAACACAGAGCCTTCCTATGTCTCCTCCGGGGAACTTTAAGGGTGTTACAACAAAGCTGTCGGTTGTAACAGCGATTTTTTCACTGCCATCAACAACTGCGGAATCTTCAAGTTTTGATAATATCTCGTTATTAAAATGTTTTGAAAAAACATCTCTTATAAGGCCGGAAGTTGACTCTCCGCCGCTTCCGTGTGCCATTGTTATCTTCATATTTTTACCTTCTTCCGGATACAAAATAGTTATAGCAGCTTCCTTCTGTGGAAACCATGCAGGCTCCGTGAGCATTGTCAGGGGTGCAGCTCTTTCCAAACAAAGGACACTCATACGGCTTTATACTGCCTGTAAGGACCTTATTACAGCTGCATCCGGGCGGCATATGATCTTCGTCAAGTCCTATGCTTCCTGCGTCGAAACCCTTGTATTTATCCTTTAAAACCATACCTGAGCCTTTGATAAGACCCATACCTCTCCAGGAGGAATCGGAAGGTTCAAAATATTCAGAAACGATCTCTTTTGCCTTTGTATTGCCTTTTTCGGAAACAACGCTTGGATAAAGGTTTTTAAAGCCTCCCTTTTCATGCATGGAAACAAGTGCATAAATCGTCATAAGAAGCTCTTTTCCTTCAAAGCCCGAAACCACAAAGGGAATACCAAGTTCTTTTGAAAGCTCTTTATATACATCACTTCCTGTAACGGCAGCCACATGGCCCGGAGCAATAAATCCGTCAATATCAGCTCCGCTTTTTACCACCCACCTGATAACTTCAGGCATGGTCTTAAGTGAAGTCAAAAGCTTTAAGTTCCTGATGTTCTTTTTTATAGCCTCATCAAGAAGCCTTGCATAAACAGGCGTTGTAGTCTCAAAACCAATTGCAGCAAAGATATAATTGCCCTCAGGATCCGAAAGACAAAGATCAATGGCTTCCATGGGGGAATACACCATTCTTACGCGCCCGCCTTCTGCTTTGGCATCAGACAGTGACTTGGAAGTGCCCCTAACTCTCAAAAGATCTCCAAAAGAAAGAACGGTATTTCCGGGGATCATGGACAGTTCCACAAGTTTATCTATAACAGCGGTAACTGTTACGCAAACAGGGCAACCGGGCCCTGAAATAAGCTTTATTTTGGGCGATAACATTGAAGGAATACCGTTTTCGGAAATCGCTGCGGTATGAGTTCCGCAAACCTCCATGATCCTGACTTCATCGCCGTCGTAATTTTTCAGATAATCGATAATATCCTGTAAAACAAGTTTACCCATGATCAGCCAAGATCCTCAATCTCTCTAAAAAGTTCTTCCATTTCATCGGCCATCTTGTCATCCATGGTCTGAATGATGCAGCCTGCATGAACAAGTACCTTGTCTCCGACCTTTACATCCACAAGTCCGGCCTCGGCGTTTACCTTATTGCCGCTAAAATCTACGGTTGCCTTGGTTCCGTTAAGTTCAACTACTTTTCCGGGTATTGCTACGCACATATCAAAAAACCTTTCAATTATTTTCAAGTTCCTGTAAAGTGACAAAATACGCCTGTCCGGCGGATATTCCTCCATCACCCAAAGGAAGTTTCATGTTCCAGTATACTTCAAAACCTTTGTCCAAAAGAAGTTCAGAAGACTTTTTAAGTAATATCCTGTTATTAAAGACTCCTCCGGATAAACATACTTTGTTTTCTCCGGTTTCAAGCCTTATTTTATCACAGACATCTGCTATTGCCGAAGAAAGAGCCATATGAAAAAGATATGCTATACAGGGAATACTTACGCCCGCCTCTTTTAACAAATATATGTCCCAAAATAGCTTAACCTGATCAAGGATATATGCGCCATCTAAAGCATTTATTTCAAAAGATAGCTTATTATCTGTCTCACCATGGTCATCACTATCCAAATAAGCCATTGCCTCCTGCTCAAGGAGGATCGCGCACTCACCCTCATAGGAGTTTTCATCCTTTATCCCAAGAAGGGATGAAACCGCATCAAAGAGCCTTCCTGCGCTTGATGTCTCAAATGTATTTATATTGTTTAAAAGAGCTGCTTTAACGATACTTTCTGCAGAAGCTTTTACTTTGCTGCAAGCTGCCGCTTCAAGATAACAGTCTCTTACAATATGGGCCTTTTTGGGAGCATTGTCGCCTCCGCAGAGCTTAACATATGATAAATGCCCTTTTCTTAGCATATTAGGACCGGTGCAGTACAAAAACTCTCCGCCCCATATTTTTCCATCATCTCCAAATCCGGTTCCGTCAAAAGACACTCCGATACAGGAATCAAGGCTGTTTTCAGCCATGACGGAAAGAATATGGGCGTGATGATGCTGTACAGTAATATACTCGGTATTATGTTCCCCGGAATACTCTGCCGCAAGCTTTGTGCTGTGATATCCCGGATGCCTGTCAGAGACAATTATATCGGGAACCGTCTCAAAAAGCCTTAAATAGTCCCTTAAAAGTCTATTATAATTTTCAAAAGTTCCGGCGTCCTCAAGATCACCTATAAACTGCGAAGTAATGATTCTGTCCTTTTTCCCAATGGAAAAAGTGCTCTTAAGATCGCCTCCAAAGGCCAGAACGCTTTTTGTATTTACAGCTGTCTTTTCGTCCAAAAATACAGGTAAAGGCGCATAGCCTCTTGATCTTCTTATAAACTGGTAGGTTTCTTTCTTTTTGGTATCTGTAACAAACAGCACAGAATCGTCCTGAGGCATGTTGATCCTTCTTTCATGACATAAAACTCCGTCAACATGATCCTCTTTATTTAGAAAAATACTGTCAAACTCTTCATCATCCGTGATTATGGGAGATCCCGATATATTGGCACTTGTAACGATAAGAGGTCCCAGGTCGTCGCAAAGAAGTCTGTGAGCCCCCATAGATGGAAGAAAAGCACCGATATATGCGCTGTCTCCGATAACTTCTTTTGGTACATCGGCCTTCTTTTTCAAAAGAACTATAGGCCTTGCAAAAGAAGTAAGAAGTTCTTCTTCCAATGATGAGACATAACAGTATTTTTTGATTTCATAAATAGTAGAAAACATCATGGTAAAGGGCTTATTTTCCCTGCCCTTTAATAGCCTTAGCCTTCCGGCAGCTTTGCTGCTACTCTTACAAACAAGCTGATAACCCGAAACGCCCTTTAATCCTATGATTCCATCCTTTTTGATCAGCTCTTTTGCAGAATCTATGGAAGTCTCAGGATCAAGCTGCTTTCCATCAGGATATTTTAAAATAAGCTGAGGTCCGCAGTCAAAACATGATATTGTCTGAGCATGGCGTCTTCTTCCGGTTTTATACTCAGAAGCGCATTTGCTACACATCTTAAAGGGCTTCATGGCAGTGTTGTCCCTGTCATAAGGAAAAACGTCCAAAATGCTGAGCCTTGGGCCGCATACTGCGCAGCTGATAAGCGGATATCCGTATCTTCTGTTTCCTTTATAAAGCATCTCTTCCATGCAATCGGAACAGATACCTATATCCGGAAGAAATATGGGAAGCTCCCTTGAAAGATCTATATCCTCACTTTCAATTATCTCAAAAGAATCAAAAGGAACCTCTTCATGATCCTTTATCAAGACAGACACAACAAAAGAACCCTTGGGCCCGTCACTTTTGATACGATCGCAAAAAGCATCTATATCTTCATCAGCACCGAGTACAAGGATCTCTACACAGTCGCCGGTATTTTTAACATACCCTTTAAGATTGTATTCAGTTGCAATACCTGCAATAAAGGGGCGATAACCAACTCCCTGTACCGCCCCTTTTACTGTAATGATCTTTGCCATTATTTATTTTCTTCTGTTTTAGGTGCCTCTGCAGCAGGTGCCGGTGTAGCGGCAGGTGCGGCAGCAGGTGCTCCTCCTGCAGCCTGAGCTGCTTTTGCTGCAGCAGCTGCGGCTGCTCTTTCCTTAGCAGCTTTCATAAGTGCTTCCTGAGCTGCAATAGCTTTTTCAGACTGTTTAAAAGTCTTTATAACCTTTTCAGAACCGGGTTCCTGGAATCTTACTCCCATAGAAAGAGATTTCTTGGGGCAGTTATCAACACAGCATCTGCACTGAATGCAGCTCATAGGGCTGATAGACCAGGTTTTTTCAACCTTATCAACCTTGATGGCATGTGTGGGACATTTAATTGAACAAAGACCGCAAAGAATGCAAAGGTCCATATCATTTTCCACATGTCCTCTTGTGCCTTCGGGAAACTCTTTACAAACCTTCCTTGTCTTGGGCTTGGAAACAAGATTATGAAGAATTGTTTTATTAAAACTGATTATAGCCATCTGTCTTCTCCAATCTGTATTTGTTTAACGCTCTGTACAACTGATGCAGGGATCGATTGTAAGAACAAGGATAGGTACGTCTGCAAGATCACATCCCTTAAGGGTTTCAACAAGTCCTGAAAGGTTAGCAAAGGTAGGTGTGCGGACTCTCATTCTGTCTATGAATTTAGTTCCGTTAGCCTTTACGTAGTAAATAGCCTCACCACGGGGCTGCTCGATACGCATTACGTACTCACCGTTAGGCATACCCTTTACAGGAACATCTATATCGCCTGCAGGCATCTTGTCGATGCACTGACGGATAATATCAAAGGCCTGGAAGATCTCCTTGATACGGCACTCTGTACGGGCATAAGAATCACCTTCATTGCTGATGATAGGCTCAAAATCAACATCGCCGTATGCGCAATAACCGGTTGTTCTGATATCTCTTGCAATTCCGCTGGCTCTAAGGAAAGGTCCCGCACATCCAAGTGCATCAGCCTGCTCAGCTGTAAGGATACCAACGCCGCGAAGTCTTGTCTGTACAGCCATATCGTTAAGGAAAGGCTTTGCTATAGCTTTTAAGTCTTCTTCCATTCTGTTGATCCTCTGGTAGAAGTCCTTAAGCATCTCATCGCTTACGTCTCTTCTGATTCCGCCGACCTTCATTACGGAAAAGATAACACGTCCGCCGGTGGACTGCTCAAACATATCAAGAGCGTCCTCTCTAAGTCTCCAGCACTCCATGTAAAGGCTCTCAAATCCGAAAGCATCTGCAAGAAGTCCGAGCCAGAGAAGATGTGAATGTACTCTTGAAAGCTCTGACCAGATGGTTCTTAAGTATTTTGCTCTTGAAGGCACATCGATATCCATAATGTGCTCTACAGCCTCAGAATAACCAAGGCCGTGTCCGAGTGAACAGATACCGCAGATACGCTCTGCGACATAAACCATCTCGTTAAAATCTTTTTTATCAACAAGTTTCTCAAGACCTCTGTGGATAAAACCGATGGAAGGAATAGCTTCTACTACCTTCTCATCCTCCATTACAAGGTCAAGATGTATGGGCTCCGGGAGAACCGGATGCTGTGGTCCAAATGGGATTACACTTCTGGTAGACATTTATTCCTCCAATTATTTAAATGGTGTCTCGATGGCTGTGCGATAAAGCTTGCCTTCAAAGTCCACATTGATCATTTTGATCTTTACGCCGAAAAGATCATGCATCTCGTTTTCATAAATAAAAGCGCAGGGGAAAATACTTGTGATACTTGAAATCTCCTGCTCCTCGGGAAGAGTCATCTTGAGGTTCTTCATCTCAAGGTCTTTTCCGAAGGTATAAATAAGCTCATATGCATCAGGTACTCTGGTAGCACACTGCTGTATAAGATGATATCCGCCGAACTTAAGCTTCTGAGACTCATCGATAATGCTCTCCGGATTAACGGTCACGAACTCAGTATTCATTACTGCTTATCTCCTTTCTCAGAATCAGCCTGTGTAGCTGCTGTATTTGCTACAGGTGCTGCAACAGGAGCTGCAGGTTTTGCGGCAGCTGCATTAGCAGCAGGTGCTGCAGGTGCTACAGGCTTGGGAGCGGGCTTAACGGTAGCTTTGATCTTTTCTTCCGCCTGTTGCCTTAAAGCTTCCTCAGTAAGAACTTCATCATACTGTGTGCTGGGATCATAATCATCAGCAGTCATATGAATAGCCATCTTGCTGTAATCTACTGTACAATAGCCCTGTTTCATGGACTCTTTTAATTTCTTCTTCTTTTCTTCAAGGATTCCAACTGCCTTGACAACGCCTTCAATAAGAGCCTCAGGTCTTACTGCGCAGCCGGGTACATATACATCCACGGGAACAACCTTGTCAGCTCCTCCGAGAATGTTGTAGCAATCCTTAAATATTCCTCCGTCACATGCACAAATACCGCATGCAACAACAACCTTAGGATCAGGCATCATATTATAAAGCTGTCTTACTACAGGTGCTGTCTGTGCGTTGATTCCTCCGGTAAGAAGAAGCACATCCGCATGCTTGGGATTACCTGTATTTATGATACCGAATCGCTCAACATCATAAAGAGGTGTCATTGTAGCCAAAACCTCTATATCGCAGCCATTACAGCTTGATGCATCATAATGTAACACCCACGGTGATTTAGAAATTTTCATTGATATCTTTTCCCTTCTGTATTATTTCCTAAACAGACTTATTTCAAAACATTAAGTATCAAAAGATTTGTACCCGCAAACACAAGGATCACTGTCCAGGTAACCTTGAGCATGGTAATGTATTTTACTCTTGGGAACAGGTTATCAATAAGTGTCTCCAGGAAGAATACAACGATGCAGGCCAATACAGCCCATACTCTGCTGATGGGATCAGCCGTGATAAAGAACATTCCAACAATACCCATCATCAAAACTGTATCGTACCACTCTGCGATCTCTACAAGGGCAAGGTTTCCACCGGAAAGATCCGTTGTAAGTCCCTTAACCATCTCCTGATGCATATGGTGTGAAGTACTAAGGTCAAAAGGTGACTTTCTAAGCTTGATGATAAGAATGAAAACAAAGCCTATAAAGAAACCGGGAAGCTGGATGATGGCAGGGCTCTGAGCATTGATAAGATCATTTACCATGAAGCTTCCGTGTGCATAGTAAAATCCGATGGCAACAAGAAGAGTCATGGGTTCATAGCACATCATCTGCAAAAGCTCACGCTGAGCACCCATTATACTGTAAGGACCGTTTGTAGAAAAAGCGGCCATTACCATCATTACCTCTGACATTGAAAGAGCGAAAAATACCAAAAGCATATCTCCGCCAGCAAAGAACAATGCGCCGGTAAATACTGTCATGATAAGGTATCCGGTAACAAAAAGAACCTGAATACTGTTAACAACGGTGGTCTGCTTGTTAAGAAGCTTGAACACATCGTAGAAAGGCTGAACTATAGGAGGGCCCTGTCTTCCCTGCATACGAGCGGTAAAGAGTCTGTCCGTTCCTGAAAGAAGTCCTCCGATAAGCGGAGCAAGCAAAATATAAAGAACTGCTTTTACAATAATATTTACTGTCATCAGATGGCACCTCCCACTACTACGATAAGCATTACAGCCACCAGAACAGCTGCGATCCAGATACAAGGCCAGAGGAATTTCTTTTCTCCGAAATACTCTTCCATGTACCAGTTAGACATGTAAAGTGCTCTCTCCTTACCAAAGGAGTCTATGTAATGTCTGTCGTCGCCGGCATTGACACCCGCAACATAAGACATGGTCATCTTGGCGTTCTTTCCAATGGAAAGGAATCTTGATCCGAGAGGGATCATAAATACCATTGCAACCATGATCATCATGATGATAACATCGCTACCGCCGATAACATCAGGGATGTTGGTGTGGAATGCCTCATCAAGAATAGGCTGGATCATATTGCCTGACATCCAGGGGAATGCAAAGCACATGATAATGATAAGTGAAGTAAGAGGGAAAATGGAAACCATCTCACTTCTGGGAGTGATGTCATCAAGAGCAAATGACTGATGGATAACTGTGCAGATCTTGCCAAGCCACTTAGCCCAGTAGAAAAGCGTGCTTCCTGAACCGAATACAAGGAAAAGTACCAGCCATACGGAGCCTGAATCAACGAAGGATTTAAGAGCAGCCCACTTGGAAACAAGCATTCCGAAAGGAGCCATGAACATACCGCAGATACCGATCATCATAATGAATGCAAGTCTGGGAAGCTTGATGATAAGGCCGTGCATATCCTCGATATCTCTGCTACCCATGCAGTTCTCAATATCACCGACAGTCTGGAAAAGAAGTGACTTGGAAACAGCGTGGAAAAGAACGAGCATTATAGCTGCCCATACACCCTCTGTTGTACCTGTGCCGGCACAAGCAGTGATTAGTCCAAGGTTTGAAATTGTTGAATAAGCAAGCACCTTTTTACCATCGCTGACTGTGATGGCAAGAAGAGATGCTGCAAAGAATGTAAATCCGCCGATGACTGTGATCATAACACCTGTAAGTGTGTTGTACATAACAGGTGAAAGTCTGATAAGCATGTAAACACCGATCTTAACCATGGTTGCTGAGTGAAGCAGCGCACTTGAAGGTGTAGGTGCGACCATGGCACCAAGAAGCCATCTTGAAAAAGGGAACTGCGCACTCTTTGTAAGTGCGGCAAAAGCAAACAGTGTAACGGGAACAATAACAAATGTAGCTCCGCTAAGCTCCGTTACCTGACTTAAATTTGAAATTCCAAGATCGGGATGCATATTGCAGAACATAAGACCAAATGCAAATCCGCATCCACCAAGAAGGTTCATCCAAAGGGCTCTGAAAGAATTGTCCACAGCCTCCTGAGTTCTTGTGTAACCGATCATAAGGAATGAACATACACTGGTGATCTCCCAGAAGAAATAGATCCATCCGAGATTGTCTGAAGAAATAAGACCAAACATGGCACCAAGGAATACGAACATAAGAGCCAGGAAGTAATTGGATCTGTCCTGAACATCCGTATGATGGTGATGATAGTCCTTCATGTAACCGGAAGCATAAATACAGATAAGGATACCTACGATACCGACAATAAGATACATAACAGCGGCGAAGGTGTCGATCCTGATATGGGTATTACCTTCTACCACTCTGCCTGTAAGATCCATCCAGAGAACAGGAATGGTTCCAACGAGTGAAAAGATTATAGCGTAGTATTTTTTGTATTTAATACTAAGGAAGCAGACAAGTGCCATAAGAAGCACTTCGCCTCCCATTACGATCTTGTCGGGAATATGAGTCTCAGAAAGATACATGAACTGTGATGTATCTCCCGACATAAGAACGTTAATGGCAACATAAAGAGCAGCAGCCATAATGGTGAATCCACCAAGCATGATAACTGCACTTCTCACAGGGCCGGCTTTTTTAAGACAGCCTATTATGATCGCCATTACAAAAGGAAAAACGATAAGAAAATTTACAACGTCCAGAATTGGAATAGCCAAGGTTTTATGCCCCTTTCACATACATTTTTCATTGAACCGGGTTAATTACTCTTCATGAACTTATCGACGGCTTCGTTGAGCTGTGCTATAGCCTCATCATCTCCGTCCTCAACCGCATGAACAATACAGTGGCTTATGTGTTCCTTAAGAATCTCCTTGCCGCAGTTGTTAATTGCGCTTCTTACAGCAGCCAGCTGTATCAAGACTTCCGTACAATCCCTGTCATCCTCGATCATCTTCTTTACAGACTCAAGATGACCGATAGCCTTGGAAAGCCTGTTTGTTATTGCCTTCATATGTTCCGGGTCGTGATGATGATGGTGATGATTATGGGTATGCTCACTCATAAAAACCTCCATAAAGAATGTGCGTTTATTTGTTAAATTTTTGACTTATAAAGCCACAAAAAATTTAAACCCAACAAAACGCACAAATTAACCGAATTTCATTATATTACAATAAGAAAAAAAATCAATAAATATTATCTTACATTTCCGATAATCTTATATAAAAGTCCGTAAAGAAGTTTTGCTTCTTCTGCGGAAAGCTTTACACAAGAGCCTACTTCAGCAGGAATATTCACAGCTTTTTCCTTTAAAGCCTCTCCTTCTTTTGTGATGGTAACAACGAGATTTCTCTCATCCTTACTGGATCTTTCTCTGGTAATATAGCCTTTTGCCTCAAGCTTTTTAAGAACAGGTGTAAGTGTTCCGGAATCAAGATAAAGATTTTCTCCCAGAGTCTTTACATTGACGCTCTTAAGATCCCAAAGGACCATCATTGCTATGTACTGTGTATATGTCAGATCTATATCATCAAGATACGGCTTGTATCTGCGGATAATTTCCTTGGAACAGGCGTACAGCGGAAAGCATAACTGATTCTCAAGTTTTAATGAATTGTATTTGTCTTCGTTTGCCATTTTTGTTTCTCCTAACAATAAATTGAATACTATTTAATATTATAGCATAAAATGTATATTAATGACTAATTTTTCGACTTACCTTTAATTAAGTAAGTCTGAACTTTCTCTTCCGCAAAAGAAAAAATAATAGTCAGGTATCTCATGAAAGGCTCTGTTGCAATGGCAAAAAGCGCAAACAGCATAACACATTCAACTGATACATAAGATATGGAAAAGAGATCATTGAACACAAAGGCTGTCACTATCATGCCTAATATACAGCCTAATATTACTCTTAACCTGTATTTATTAACCGGCTTGCATATACCCAAAAGAATAATGAAACCGACTATCATAAGTAAAAATGTTGACGCTACGGAAACGTCCGATGCATTCACACCAAATGTATTTCCAAATACCACCAGCGCAGCAATTGCAAAAAAGTCCGTCAATGCAGCAGGCATGGCCTTTAAAAGCACCTTCATAAGGAAATGACCTTTGATTCTCTTATTATTGGGCTCCATAGCCAGAAAGAATCCGGGAATTCCTATATTAAACATGCTTACCATGGTTATCTGCGAAGGCTGCAAAGGATAGCTGAGTACGTTGATTATAGAAAATACAGCAAGCAAAAGCGAAAAGATATTTTTAACAAGGAAAAGGGTTGCTGTTCTTTCGATGTTATTTATATTTCTCCTGCCCTCAGCTACTATCTGAGGCATTCTGGAAAAATCGTTGTCCATAAGAACAACCTGAGCTGCCTGTACTGCTGCATCAGACCCCTGTGCCATGGCAATGGAACAGTCGGCATCCTTCATGGCGAGAATGTCATTTACACCATCTCCCGTCATGGCAACCGTATGTCCGTTCTTTTTAAGGGACCTTACGATCCTTTGCTTCTGCTCAGGCGATACTCTTCCAAAGACATTGTATTCAAGAGCTGCTCTGTCTATTTCGGATTCGGAAAGAACGCTGGCATCCACATACTTATCATAGCCTCTGATACCGGCGATCCTGGCAACTTCAGAAACCGTCAAAGGATTATCTCCTGAAATGACCTTTACATCCACTCCCTGCTTTTTGAAATACGCAAAAGTATCAAAAGCAGCATCTCTAACGGGATTCTGCAAAAGGATAAATAAAAGAGGCTTATTAAAGGCTCCTTCAAGACTGCCGTTAGGCACGGGAAGCGACAAATCCGGACTGTTTTCATCTATAATAGTGGTATTATCAGCGCCTCCAAGATATCTTGCAAAGCATAGTACCCTAAGTCCCTTTTTTGCATAATCCGTTATCTGCTTTTCGTATGCCTTAAAATTACCTTTTAAAACAAATTCAGGGGCGCCAAGTACATATGTGGCGTCCTTGAACTGTACGCTTGAGTATTTGAACCTGGAAGAAAAGGTATGGAAAGAAACACAGGTCTTGGCATTTCTTATCATAAAGAAATCCTCAAGAGCATGCATGGTGATATTATCATCGGGAATACATCCGATATACTCAGACATCAGATATTTGTATTCCTCAAGAAGTCTCCCATCGGGATCCTCCACGTCTCCTGCAAGAACAGCATCTGCAACAAGCATGCTGTTATCTGTGATGGTTCCTGTTTTATCAACGCAAATAGTGTCAACTCTTGCAAGGGCCTCTATGCTCCTCATATCGTGAAGCATGACCTTTTGCTTGGCAAGCCTTATGGTGCTAAGCCCCAGAGTAATACTAAGAAGAAGATACAATCCCTCAGGGATCATGCCGATAAGAGCTGCCACAACACCGGGAACGCTTTCGGCAAAGGAATTGCCCTGGATATAAAAGCTCTGAACAAACAAAGCAATACCGATAGGGATTATCAAAAGACCTGCTGCAATAACGATCTTATTGATGGCTTTAACCATCTCAGACTGCTCCGAAGTAGGCATTTTCTTTGCCTTGGCCATAAGTCTTGAAATATAGGAATCCGCGCCAACCCTTGTAAGCTCAGCCAGACACCTTCCGGAAACAACAAAGCTTCCGCTCATAAGCTCAGAACCGGCACCTTTTACTATCTCATCAGCTTCACCTGTCAAAAGAGCTTCGTTAACGGCAACTTCGCCTTCCAGGACTTTTGCATCGGCGCAGATCTGATTGCCTGCGGAAAAGACAACAATATCGCCCAGAACAAGCTTATCTATGGCAACTATCGTTTCCTCGCCGTCTCTTATGGCTGTAGCCGTTGTCTGATGAAGCACCTTTAGCCTGTTAAGGATGTTTTTTGCTTTTATTCCCTGGAAAATACCTATAAGTGCATTACAGATAACAACAGGTAAAAAAGTAAGAGAATTAAAAGCACCCGAAACGATAAGCAATATAGCCATTACAAGAAAAATCAGGTTGAAATACGTAAAGACGTTTTCTCTGATTATATCCCTGTTGGTTTTCCCTATATTGTCTATCTGAACATTACCTTTCCCCTTAAGGTAAAGCTCCTTAGCCCTGTTTGAACTAAGTCCTGCAATACTGCTTTCCATATCACTTTCCCCGAATTATTTTGAACTGTGGTTCATACTCTTGATGGGAATATTCGCATAAAGAGCAGGAACGGTCTTTCCGTCATTTTGCTCTGTATCCATCTGAGTAAAATTGATATCAATACCCTCCATATCAATTTCAGCATACTTTGACAATACTTCTATGATATCGCTTCTGATCCTCTGCATGATCTCGGGAGAACATGTAGCTCTGTCGGAAACAAGGACGAACTTAAGTCTTTCCTTAGCAACATCACCGGAAGATTTCTTTTTGAATAAATCAGAAAACTTCATTGCTTTTTCTCCCTTCATTATTTCTTTCTAAACCATGCAAAAAGACCTTTTTTGGCGTCAAGATCAAGGAACGGTACATTTTCGCCGGTCACTCTGCGGCATATATTCATATAAGCCTGTCCTGCCATTGAGTTGTCTCCAACCAAAGGCTCACCGTTATTGGTTGCAACAACGATGTTCTCATCATCAGGTACCTGCCCCACAAGCTCAACAGCGAGGATCTCCACAACGTCATCTGCAGACATCATATCGCCGCGCTTTATCATATCAGGACGAAGTCTGTTTACAACAAGCTGTGATTTGGGAATCTCATTGGCTTCAAGAAGTCCGATGATCCTGTCCGCATCACGAACTGCAGATACTTCAGGTGTTGTAACAACGATAGCTCTGTCAGCACCTGCTATGGCGTTTTTAAAGCCCTGCTCGATACCAGCGGGACAATCAAGAATGATATAATCAAATTCCTGCTTAAGCTCTTCTGTGAGCTTTTTCATCTGCTCAGGTGTAACGCTTGTCTTGTCCTTAGTCTGAGCTGCAGGCAAAAGATACAGATTCTCATACTTCTTATCTCTGATAAGAGCCTGCTTGATCTTGCAGTTGCCTTCAATAACGTCTACAAGGTTGTAAACTATCCTGTTTTCAAGGCCCATTACTACGTCAAGGTTTCTAAGTCCTATATCTGTGTCGATAAGAACTACTTTCTTGTTTAATTTGGCAAGACCGGTTCCAAGGTTAGCTGTTGTGGTGGTCTTACCTACTCCACCCTTTCCGGATGTGATTACGATTACTTCTCCCATATTCTCCTCCATTTACTGGTTCTTATAAAATTCTCTGATAAAAGATGCTCCGTAGCAGGTTTTAAATATCTTGTCGTTTTCGATATAAGCTATCTCAGGTTCCTTATCAGAGCTTAAAAGCTTTTTTCTTCTGGTCTTTAACTTAGGTCCTTTTTCTGCGTCAGGTGAAATTGCTATAGCATCAGCTATCCTTATCTGTATGGGATTAAGATCAAGAGCCATTACAACACAGTTTCTGTCACCACCTGCTCCTGCAAATGCATTGCCTCTCAGTTCCCCAAGGATAAAAATGCTGCCGTAAGATGTTATATTGGCTCCGGGCTTAACATCGCCAAGAAGAATAACAGACTTTTCGCACATAATATCCTGACCTGAGCGAAGGTTGCCGTGAAAGATCTCAGCATCATTAACGTTTACAGCAAGGTTTTGCTGAGTGGCAGGTATAGCTTCAGGTACTGTTTCAGCCTCTTTGGTACTGATAAAGAGCTTTTCATAAGCTGATTCCTCATCTATCACACAGTTTATCCGAAGCTGCGAGTTGTTTTCTATAAGCTCTGTCACTTCTTTTGTCTCATCATCCGTAAGAGCTCTTCCTCTGATAATGAGTCCCATGGATTTACTGCCCAAAAAGGATGCAGCCTCTGCAAATTTAGAAGCAATATCTGTTTTGAGTTCTTCGTAAGGACAATTCTCATCCAGAACCAGAATGATACCGGATTTTGTTCCTTTAATAGTTACACTGTTTTCCAAGATATAGTACCTGTCCTTTTAAAAATCATACCTATTTAGTATAAAATATTTGCTCCCAAAATTGAACTGTTTTTATTGTTTTCCAGCAAGAAAAAAGGGCCTCGGAAAACCGAAGCCCTTTAGAAATAATCCTATTAGTTAAGGCCTGCAGCCTGCTTTGCAACTTCTTCTGCAAAGTTCTCGTTCTTCTTCTCGATACCTTCGCCGGTCTCGAAACGAACGAATCTCTTGATCTTAAGGTTTGCACTGTTAGCCTTAGCAACCTGTGCGATGTACTGAGATACAGTCTGCTTACCATCCTCAGCCTTTACGTAAACCTGCTCGTTAAGGCAGATCTCTTTAAGCTCTTTGTTAAGACGTCCGATAAGCATCTTTTCGATGATCTCCTGAGGCTTTCTCTTTCCTTCAGGAAGCTCCTCGTTCTCCTTCATAGCCTGAGCAAGAAGGATCTCCTTCTCGTGATCTCTGTACTCCTGTGAAACATCCTCGCTTGCAACATACTTAG
>JAILOW010000039.1 GCA_024690635.1 Butyrivibrio sp. | reverse complement strand
GACCTTTTCCGCAGAATACTGTGATAGCGAATACGCAGCAGCACAGGATAAACGTCTCTACCTTTATTTCATTTACATTTATCCTCGGTCAGAGCATCTCTTTCCTTCTTCCAAATGTGGCAGGTGCTCTTGAAGGCTCTGTTGGTCAGAAAGGCTCCATAAGGCTCTCTGTTGCCATCATGGCAACCATAGCCTGCATCGCCATGCTGATCCCTGCTTTTTATATCAAAGAAAGAGATTACATCGATTCCAAGCCAAGCAATACCAAGCCCTTCAAATCTCTGGCAAAGACCTTCTCAAACACGCAGTTCAGAAGATTTGTTTACAGTGATGTTATCTACTTCTTTGCACTGACTCTTTTCCAGACAGGACTTGCCTTCTATGAGACCAAGCTTATGGAGATCGAGGACACCTGGACATTTGTGCTGACAGCCACCATGACAGCCATCAGCGTCCTTCTCTATCCTGTTGTTAATATCCTTGCAAAAAAGATCGGCAAAAAGCCTCTTATCATCATCGGATTTTTTGCTTATTCACTGGTATTTGCCATCACAACCTTCTGCGGAAAAGGCCTTCACTGGGGCTTTATCATAGCAGTGACAGCGGCTGTTCCCATGGCAATCCTTGGAATCCTGCCTCAGGCCTGCGTTGCGGACGTTGCTGAGCTTACAAGACTTGAAACCGGCGAAGACAGAAGCGGAATGTTCTTTGCAGCCCGCACCTTTGCTTTCAAGATGGGACAGGCCCTTGCGCTGGTGATCTTTACATCTGTCACCGTATCCCAGACAAAAAACAGCTACCGCATGACAGCACTTATCGCATTTATCTGCTGCACAGCGGGAGCCATTCTCTTCTTTGCTTTTAATGAGAAAAAGATACTTGAGAAAATAAAAGAGCTTAAAGGAAGCGATACTATCTAAAGATAGCCATCACCTCTTTATTAAATAAGTCATTACCCCAAACAGCCTCATCAACATTGCAGTCTTCCTGATCTGCGGCGCATTCTCCACAGATATCAACGCCAAGAAGCGCCTGATCCGAACCTGCAAAAGAGGCTGTTTTTTTTATGAAAGAAAGGACCTGACTTCTAAGAGCTTCCCCCTGATCCCAGTTCGTTATGATCTCATCTTTTGACATGACGTCCTTATCCACCGACAAATACACGGGATACCCGGTATCCGGCAAAAGAACTTCCTCCTGCCCAAATACTTCAGAAAGCTCATAAAACCTCACTCTGTCGTCTTTTTCCATCTGAGAGATAAGCTTTTTATCAGCACCTATAATGTGCACATCCCTGACAAAGGGGTTATTATCAAGAACATCCATTACCCATCCGCCGCAGGATAAAATGTCAAACATAGGCCTTTGCATATCAGGGTGATGATCAAGAACAACCAGAGAAAAAGGCTCTTTTACAAGACTTAAGAAAAGAGCCGACATATAGTGGTAATTGCCGGAATCAATAAAATGAAGGCCTCTATAGTCAATGATCCTGTCCATAATCTCTTTTCTCGCCTCATCATCGCACATGCAGTTGCAGCCCGGCAGCTCTTTTAAATCAATAAAACGAGAGCTTTTATCCGACAGATAAAAGCTCTCTAGTTCGTATATTCCTGAAAAATTGTAAACAGTTACGTCAAACAAATCCTTTTCCTTTGCAGTATCGCAGTTCACCTTGCCAGATCGGCCAGCCTTACAACTGCGTCATCTTTTATGATAACATCCGCATGTTCCTCAATGAACATAGCCTCGGGAGAATTGACGGTCAGAAGCTCCGAATACTCAACTCCTGCTCTTCGCATCTCATAGATGATCCCTTCACTGGCTGACATAAGTCCTGCCAGCAGATAGAATCTGTCTTTATATTTGTAGAGGGTGGAATCCACGATGGGAAGTCTCTGGACCACCTTACTGAATCTCTCGATCATTTCCATGTCGGAGAACTCCATCATGTATCTGGAATACTCTGACAGAGGCTGATAGCTTGCCACATTGTCTTCGGGCTTTTCTTCTGCCACGTCCCTTGCATAGATCCTGTTTATGGTCTCCGTCACATTGGTAATGACTTCATTGAGAGCAACGCCCTTGTCCCTGCCGGTCTTTTCCTTGATCTCATTGACTCTTTCCTGAGTCAGCATCTGCAGGATGGTCTCTGCTGCGCCGCGTATGCGGTCGGTAGCCTTTTGGATGTCTTCATTGCTCATCTTGACGGCAAAAATACGGATGCTTCCGTCCATCATCATATTCTTGCTCATCATCATAACCTCTGTTTCAGGGTCATAATCAAGCTGCTGTCCCACCTCTTTGTTGAGCTGGGCAAAAAATGATGTGGTATTTTCCGCACCATTAAGTACAGCCTCCGGAGTAAGGCCGATCTCGTGGAGTTCTGATGCCGCGATACTGCATTCTACTGTTGTTTCATTCATTTTGATTATGATCACTTAGCATCATCTCCTTCCTTTTTGATCTTACTCTTTGGGTACTGTAATTATAATACGTTACATTAGCACTGTCCATTCGAGAGTGCTAAAAATTCTATTAATACTTACTGTACTATTTATATCGTCAAAAAATACGGAGAATAATAGTTATTTAGTTTTGCTTTCTGATGTGCTTGCTCTCCTTTGCGGCTTTTATAACGTCGGGCTGGGTTCCTGTCTCGCTTACCTTGCCTGTGGATTCACATCTGACGGTCACACGGTTTGCTCCACCAACGGTGCAGGTAAACATGGTAAAATCCCATTCTCCCGCTTCCATTTCCTCTGAATCGTAAGCTCCGAGGGTCTCGATATTGGCAACCTCAAAGTAAAAGCTCTTGCCGTTCATGTCGGTTACTATGACTTCCGCTCCGGTCTCAAGATCTTTTAAGGTGCCGAAGTGCTCCACATAGTTATGCCCGCAGACTATAAGGTCATTGTCATAAACGGATCCCATGTATCTGCAGACAGATACTCTGGCATTGTCCTTGCTCCACTCATCCTGGATGGGTAAAAGAAGTCCCAGAGAAGGGATCTGCACGGTACCCACAAAACTCCTGCCGTCAACATCCACTATGGGCATGGGGCCTGATTCATCAAAGGCCGCCACAGTATCCGGCATCTGGGAAATAACCTCCGCCAGGAACTCATCTGAAGCCTTTCCTGCAGAAGAATTTTCATCCATATTGTTCTTTACTATAAGAGCTGCAATAACTATAAGTGCTACACCTATTACGATATAAATGTATCCTGATATCTTTTTCAAAAGAATGTACCTGCCTTTTACTGGTTCATGGCTGCCTCGATAGCATAGGACAGCTGATCGGGACAGGAAGTACTCTTAAATCCGCATTTGATGCCGCGAAGCTTACTAATGGCATCATCGCACTTCATGCCCTCAACGAGCTTTGAGATGCCCTGAAGATTGCCGTTGCAGCCGTTTGTAAACGCAACGCTCTTTATAACATCTCCCTCAAGCTCTATGTCGATTTGTGTCGAGCAGGTTCCCTTTGTTTTGTAGATCATAATTATCTCCTTTTATATCTTATTATGGCTTTATTATACTACCTCGGAACCCGCCTTGAAACTGCGCTTTTTTTAGAAAATAAGAGAACATACACCAAAAGTGCAGTTCTCTTATTAATTTACGCTTTATTCTTACTGTTTTTTCTAACACCCTTTATGATAAAGAATACTCCTGCGATCACAAGGATCGGAAGCGGCCACCAGAGCTGACCAGTCTGAGGAAGTCTTCTTGCACCAAGTACTGCGGGAAGATTTCTTACAGCTCCGAGTACCTCAGGAAGCTCCGAAAAGATATTGGGAGTTCCGGGGGGATTTTCCGGCGGGTTATCAGGTGGATTATCCGGCGGGTTGTCAGGTGGATTGTCGGGCGGAGGATTGTATCCGTTGGTCATGGTGTACTCTCTTCCGTTGGCAGTTACCTTAACCTTGTATTTGATCTTTGAATCTACTGTTTCCTTGAAGGTCCACTTGTGTCCCGGCATATATGTCCAGGAGTAGGACCAGTCATTGTCTCTTCCAAGTGTTACTGTCTCAAAATGCTCGCCGTCGCAGAAGATCTCAACGGTTATGTTTCCGGGTCTGTACTTGGTATAGCCCGAATCCTTCCAAACCTTGCGGATCTTGTAATCGGTCTCAAGAGGATTCTTTTCGCATTTTACCTTGGCAACCACAGAATAAACGGGATTTACCCACTCGTCGTTTTCATCAAGTCCCGGTACGCATATAAGGAATGTCTTAACCGTATAAACACAGGCATTCTCTTTGTCCTCAAGAGGATCCGAGATAATCAGGTAAAGACCAAGTTCAATACCATCAAAAAGTGCTTCTCCGTCGTCATTGGTTGCAGTATCAGCTGTTGATGACACTTTCTTGGTGTATACGTATGACTCAAGCTTTTCCGTAACGGGATCCCACTGGCTCTGCTCTTTGATCTTGTTGATATCGGTATCGATGATGCCTGCATAAGGATCAAGAAGTGTGAACCTGCCTGACTCCGATATACTTGCAACTCTGTATGCGTGCACCTGCATGCCCTTAAGAGGCGCTCCGTCAAAGCTGTAGAGTATGGTCATCTTGCCTTTCTGACTAAGGTCGATGGGCTGCCTTGCCTGGGATGTAAAAGACATACATCCTAAGGTGAGCAGTACTACCGTCGCCAAAGCCCATATGCGGTTTAGTAACTTTCTAACCTTGTTCATAAACTTTCCCTCATTATTTAACTTTTTCCTTCTTGGGTCTCTTGGTGAGATAAAGGAAAATGATAAATGCTAAAAGAAGTAGAGGTGCTCCGATAAAAGGAGCTACCACCATGGGGCTGTACCTGATCGCATCAGCAGGTACGATAAGCCTCGTTTCTGCGTTATAGTCAACACGCTTTGCCCTGACAAGAAGCCTGTGGGTATTTACACCATAAGGCGTACATGTTACAAGCGTGACATAGTCTTCTCCATTATGGATCATAAGTGAACCGGTCTGCTCCGGAAGAACGATATTTATATCATCCACCTGATAAGCAAAGGTCTGATCCAGTATGTGCAGTAAAAATGTATCTCCCACGATCATCTGATCCAGGTCTGAAAAGAGCTTGGCAGAGGGAAGACCTCTGTGACCCGAGAGTATCGCATGAGAGTTTGGTGTTCCCGTAGGAAATGATGAACCTTCAAGATGTCCGATCCCCACCTGAAGCACCGATTCGTCCGTTCCGTGATAAATAGGAAGGCTTACTCCGATATTTTCGATTTCAATATAGCCCATGACACCGTTTCCGGTGGGATCCATGGCTTTATAGTATTTACTCTTCTGCTCATCATTAAGATGCATAAAGTTCGAAGAGTGATAAAGATCATCGTTAAATTCTTTTGCTGCATCCCAAAGAGCCGTGTAGTCTTCGGGAGTCAGTTTTGCAAGACTGTCTGTATAGGATGTGATGGTCCTGCTTTGATTTTTGGAGTTGATATAATTGCTGACCGACGGATAAAGAAATATCGCAAGTCCTGCCAGAAATATCAGTCCAAATATTATATTGGGGAGCTGTTTTATCAGCCCGCTTTTTTTCTTCATGCTCTAGACCAAAGTACCTGTGTTTTTATTTTTGAATCTTATCCGCATCCCCGGGACTAACCGGGGATGCAGATCTGTTTCTATAATAACAAGATTCAAATATTTATTTCCAAAAAACTTTTTTCACCCCGGGTCTTACTCAGCGTTAGCCTTTCTGCGAACGATGAAGTAAGCTACACCAGCTACGATAAGAACCGCACCGATGATGTAAAAGATTGTTGTTCCGATACCACCTGTTGAAGGAAGAACAAGACCTGATGTGTTGATGATGTCTGTTGTAAGTGATCCTTCGTCGATGCTTCCTGTAAAGAGGTCGCCGCCATCAAGTGATGTAAGAGTAAGCTCTGCAGGATCCTGGCTGTGCTCTGCGCTTACGATGAACTCCTTGGAATCCCAAGCGTTATATCCCTCAGGGATAGTTGTCTCTACAAGTACGTATGTGCCATCGTCAACACCGTTCATTCCGAAGCTGTCGCCGTTTGCGTTAAGTACTACAGTTGTAAGCTCGATGTAAAGAGCATCGTCCTTAAGTTCATCAGCCTTTACTGAAGGATTTGTGATAGCTGCCTTTATAGCTGCACCTGTCTTAACTTCCTTGTCTCCGTCGTAATCTTCTGTAACCTGCTTGTAAAGAGTAAATCCTGCGCCTGCAAGAGGATTCAGATCGCCATCGACCTTGTTAACTACTACTTTGTAAGTAAATACGATGTTCTTATCTTCAGGAGTCTTTCCTCTCTCATCTGTGTGAGGGTTGTTGGAGTACTCAAGATATACTGTGTTGGGGTTACCAGCCTTACCGATGATAGCATTCTCGTTGAGCTTTGCTCTGTAATTGATAACGATTGTGCTGCCCTCGCCTGCTCCTACTGCAGGATCAAGAATGTTTGCAATTGTAAATGTTGTTATGTTTCCGGTTGTCTCAACTGCTACGTTGTCTGTTGACTTCTCTGCTCCGTCAACAGTGAGCTTGTCGATATCAACATATGTAAGACCAGCTGACATTTCATCCACGAACTGGATGTAGTACTCATCAAAATATGTAAGGTCACTTCCGATTGTAGCTGTAAGTGTGTAAGGAATCTCATCGCCGATATCGTAGTCAGCTGAATCCTGAAGATCTGAATATCCCTCTGTGTTGGAATCGTTGATATCCTGAACCTTCTTTTCAACTGTTGTCTTTGATCCCTTGGGAGATGCTGTAGCATCACCAACAACTTCCATCATGAAAGCTGACTTGAAATCATCCTCGCCCTCAGTTACTGTAGTCTCTTTTACGAGGTACCAACCTGCAGGTACTGTGAATGTGTAAGGGCCGCTTGCACCCTGTGTTGTGTACTTGGTATCGCTAAGTACGAGATTCTCAGCATACTCTCTAACGTTGTCTGCTGTAAGTGCCTCAAGCTCTGCCATCTCTTCGTCAGTTACTGTCTTGTCTGTCTTGGCAACACCTGAGCCCCACTTAATGTTTGAAAGAGTCTTTACATCACCTTTTACTGAAAGGTCACCAACGATGATCTGATAAGCCTCGTAAGAACGGTTTGTCCTTGTATCGTTGATAGTAAGTGTGTAAGTCTGATCCTGGCTAACTGTTGTGTTTGTGTCATCAGTTGCATAAGCTGTTACGCTCATGCCCATGATAAGGGTTGCTGCAAGGATACCTGTTAATAGTTTCTTAATTCCCTTCATTTTTCTTTCCTCTCCTTAAGTTGAATCTTGTTGTATGTTTGTTTATAAAATGCCATTGGCATCTTAAACCTTAGTCTGCAGGATCTTCCTCTTTTTTCCTGCGTTTGTAAATACCGTTTCCGAGAACTGCTGATGTTGTAAGTCCAAGTCCCAGGCAGGCAAACGGAAGTGTGCCGAATCCGCCGGTCTTGGGAAGTGTAAAGCTGATGTTCTCGTTTCTCTTGTTGGTGATAACAAGTGTTCCGGAGTTGATTCCCAGATCGTTGTTATCCGAATAGCTTACTTCGTAGAAGGCATTGGTTGAAACCTCTGTTACAGAATAGAGCCATTCGTAGTTCTTCTTAACCTTTACTCCCTCTTCTTCTGTTTCCACTTCGTAGTGCTTGGGAAGGCCGTTAATCTCGATCATCCATTTGTTTTCATCGGAAAGAGTATAGGTATCGGGAAGCTCCTCTACATCCTCTTCACCCTCAACGTCATCTCTGCTGACTGTTCCTGAAGATCTGAGTTTCGGATCAAGTGAAAATCCGGGGCACTCTCCCCAGTTCTGGGTGATGATGATATTCATATCCGAACTTACTGTTACGGATCTTTCCTCGGCGTAAGGACTCTGGCTTCCGCTTAGTCCTGCATACTCTTTGGAGCTTCCGTTGATCTTTTCGTAAGTTGCCTGATATAGGCAGTGAGGGATGTTGTACGTTACAGTTGATCCGTCTCTCACTGAAGGATATCCCTTGTATTCAACAAGCTTATTATCTTTAAGATAATAGATATTTACCGAGTAGTACTTGTAGGTACTTGTTATGTGTGACTTTCTTCTGGATATCTTTACGCTGATGGGTTCTTTTGAACCGTCGGCATTTATCCATTCCTTCTTAACA
Source organism: Butyrivibrio sp. (assembly GCA_024690635.1). The sequence goes on along the minus strand of JAILOW010000039.1, from coordinate 22,931 downwards.
AGTATCCTGGTGGTGTCGTTCTTTTCGTTGGTATATACAATCCTGTCTCCAAGGGAAAGAGTCTTTCCTCCCTTTTCCTTAAAGTTCCCGGGAAGTGTCTTTTCAGAACCAACCTTACTCTCAAATACGAAGTAGATGGGAGCTCCAAGCTTGTATCCTTCAGGATGCTCAAGCTCTACGATCCTGTATGCCACATCAGTCTGAATCCTTGTAAAGGAGCAGCTTCCTGCGGTGGTTGTAAAGGTGTTGTCCCCTTCTCCTTCCTCTAATGGCTTGTAGGAATCATCCTCAAGCTTTAAAAGAGGTACAGGTCTATAGTTCATATCTCCGTAAGCATCGGCCGCAGCATCACCTGCGCCTGCCTCATACTTGTAAAGAGCAAACTTACCGCCTTTAAGAAGCTTTGAAATATCCTCTGAATCTACCTTGGCAAAGTTTGCACCAACAACCTCGGCGCTTGCACCTGCCTTGTAGATAACGATCACATCATCTGTCTCGTCAGAGGTTTTTCCTTTGCTTACGCCCTCAAGTACAGCAACGTTGTGTACATGAATGCTTCCAAGATTGTTCTTATCTGCTATCTCGCCTGCTATTTCAAGTCTTTCAAACTCATAGGTATACTCGATAACAAGATGCTTTTTATCGGGAAGGCTGAACTCTATGTTGCAATACTTTACGTAGCGTTCTTCGTAATCATTTCCTTCTGCGAGGATTATGTCAGCATCGCTGATCGCTATCTTGTACTCTTTAGGATCAAGAGGCGTCTTTTCTTTTGTCTCGTTGTTTACTTCGTAGATGGCTATGCTGTCGGCTTTGAGTCTTGCATCAAAGTTTTCTTTTACGAAGGATGCTCTCAGGGTATCCTTCAGTGTAAGAACATCGCCGCCCTCAAGAAGGTCATCTGCGCCCTTGTTAATTTCAAGAGTGTACTGAACTTCCTGCTGCATGGTTTCGGGATCGTTAAGCTTAAGGTTATCTTTCTCAACAAGATCGCCCACAAGGTTGATCTCTGTTGTTTCTTTAGCCCACTGGATCTCTTTTCCGTCTTTATCAAGAAGTACTGCTCCGTTTTCAAAGACTTTCTTGTAGGAGCCATCCTTCCAAAGACCGCCGTCTATCTCGTCTTCGTTGATCTTGGCCTTTACTCTGAAGTAAAGTGTCTGACCCTTTATAGCATCTCCGTCAAAGGTGATCTCCTGTGATGAGCTGTCATGGCTGAAGGTTGCACCCGCTATGCTTGCGGATCCTCCGCTGAAGCTTACTGCTCCTGACATATCGGAGGATGTGGAAACTGCAAGTCCTCCCTCTTCCTCTGAAAGAGCTGTCACAGAATCGGGAAGATGCTCTTTAATTGTCAAGGTTCCGTAATTTGCCCTTTCATCTCCGGGCATTTCAAGTTTGATGATCCAGGTGAGGATTCCCTCTCCTTCAAGATAATCATCTGTGTAGTTGTAAGTGCCTGCCGTCAGCATGTTACCGTCGAACTTGCTGAGCATTGGCTTGTACTCTACGCTGTCTGAAGATCCCTCAAAGGTCTTACTGTTGATGTAAGAATCATTTTTGAAAGTAATGGGATCTCCGCCGCCCTTTACGGTTCCGGTTGTTTCATAGGAATAGGTAAAGCCTTGGTTTACCTTGTCGTAGAAGAAGATGCTAAAGTCTGTATATCCTTTTACGCTGACTTCTCCTGTTAAAACAACTTCGTTTCCGGTTTCGATCTTGTATCTTACGCCCTTGCCGTCAAGCTCTTTCTTAAGAGCATTAAGCTGAGCGTCTGTTATAACCTGTCCGCCTGACATCTCATCGATGTATTCAAAGTAGGCATTTCCTTTTTCGTCTTTTCTGTCACAGGTTATATCTTTTGAAGCTACGACCTTCCACTTAAAGAGGATAGTTCCGTTTTCGAATGTGTATCCTTCTGCAGTTTTATCTTCTTTCTTGGTCTTGTCGATGTCTCCGCCTATGTCCCCGGTCTTGGCTTCATCTTCGTTGTAGTGCTTACCGTCTGTAATGGTTACTTTGTTGTAAACATACTTTCCATCAACAAGCTCGTACTCATCGTAAGGTGTGGTGATGGTGATAGTGTATTTCTCTTTAGTAGCCGGGAATACAAATCCCTTATCACCATCAAGCGTAATATTTTTGGTGGTTTTTCCGCCTATTTTGATAGCGGGATCTATAGTTGCTGTTCCCTTATAATTTTCTAGGAGCTGAGCTTTGTTTTTATCCCAGGTTGTCAGAATATCTCTTAAAGTATATCCCTTGAGCTGGACTTTCTTTTCATTTATTACGATTTGCCAGGTAACTGTCTTTTTGTCTTTATCAACACCCAGAAAAGTCTTTTTGATGTCGGGTGTTTCCTTCTTGAGCTTACCTTCTATAGTAAAATCAGAAGGCATTTCTACCTTTCCGAACTTTTCGGTAGTAGCTCTGGCAGTGTTGGTTACTACTGTATCATAGTCGGAATTCTTTAACTTCTGATCAAACTTATAAGAGTAAGTTATCTCATAAGATTCGCCCTTTTTAAGTTCAGGTAATGTAAGAGTGTATCCGGTACCGGTCTTCTGGACATTTACATTGCCGACAAGCTTACCATTTTCTCTTACCACCTTTATCTCTTTTATCTGAGCATTATTGAACAGCTTTGCTGCATCATCATTGCTGAAAGAGAAGTTATCATCCAAAGTGATAGGTCCGCCCGAACCGTCTCTTCCATCCGACCAAACCTTGATCGTGTAATTTACCTGATTTGAATATTCTCCAAGTACGCCTGTGTTGGTCTTTTCAATCTTGAGGTTGTATTCCTTACCCTTTACGATCCTTACATCAAACTGGATCTGATCGTTAAAGTAGAAGGTTTTTTCTTCACCCTCGTTATTGCTTACTTTCTTTGCTTTTCCTGCAAAGAAGAAGTCTGCATCGATCTCTTTGTTGGCGTTTTTCTTTACGAAATCTTCATCAAACTTTATAGTAGCGATTCCGTTACTTATAGTAAGAGTTCCTACTCTCTTACCCTCGGATCTGCTAAATACCGCAGCATTTAGATCATTCCACTGATCCTGTCCGGGGATAAGTCCCAGCTTGTCTTTTATGTTGTAAACCAGGGTGTCATATTTTACACCGTGCTTATCTGCAAGTGTTCCTGCAGGGATCGTGCAGTCGATACCAAAATATACATAAGTATCTTCAGGAATCTGAGCTCCGTCAGTAAGAGGCTGACCACTGCCATCCTTGAATCCTACAAAACCGCCGTTGGAGCTCCACTCCTCTTCTACGCCGTATCTTCCGTCAACCTTGTTGATCCATGAAGCATCAAGAGTGGTGCTGCCGGCTTCGGAGCTTGCTCCCACAAGAGCTTCACCCTCAACCACAAGTCCTTCCCCTGCTGCATGAACTTTCAGAGGGGAGAGAAGTTTAAAAAAAGAAAAGATTCCCCGGGCAGGTAGAGATGCATGAAGGTCAGAACCTTCCGATGCATCGTCTATGATCTCCTGCCTTATATCCTCCCTATATTCGATCTTAATGTCGCTTCCGTCTATGATCTCTGCGCTTCCTGAACCATCAAGAAGTGATGCCTTCTGTACATTGAGCATTTCAAGATCATCGGGAACGCTCAGTCTGATATCACCGGAGAGTTTTGCTGTGTCAGGCATATCGTACATATATGTGATCCTGATCCAGTCGCCCTCACAGATATCTTCTTTTTCTATAACCTCCCAGCTGCCGTCAAGGAGCTTTCTCTCATATACAATAGAAGTAACATACTCGGAAACATCTACGGCGTCGGGAACATTCATTGTAAGAAGCTTTTCTTCTGCTGCTGAAGACATCTCAGAAGATGCATCCTCTGAAGAATCTTCTGTAGCTTCGGAATCCTCGGAATCAGCCTCGTCAGCTTCCTCAGAATCCTCGGAATCAGCCTCGTCAGCTTCCTCAGAATCCTCGTCATCCGCCTCATCGGAATCCTCGTCATCTGAGTCCTCATCGCTGTCCTCATCGGAATCCTCGTAGTCCTCAGAGTCCTCGTAGTCCTCATCTGAATCTTCATCATCCTGATTGTCCATAGTCTTTTCAATGAGGTCCTGCTCAAAATCATCGTCTGCAGTTTCCAGAACCAGTCCCACGGACTTGGCTCCATCCTCTGTCATGGCTGTTGCAGGCTTATTCATCATATACAGCGTCAATGTGCCTGTCAGTAAGGAAACGCACAGTGCAAAAGCAAGCCATTTCTTGTAATTGCTGTGTCTCCTTATAAAGTTTTCGGCGCGATTCTCATCTACTTTTCGCATTCCTTTTTCCCCTGTTTAAATCTAAAATATCCATAAACTTTAGAAAACTTCTCTAAAGTCACCCTCTATTTTAGTAAAACACCGTTTACCCATCATAAGCGTGAAACCGTAAATCAAAAACAATTTTGAATTGTGATTTACGAAAACGTTTAAGTTATGTCCGCGCAAAGAAGCCAAAAAAACAATGCACAAAGGGGCCTGAAAAATCAAAGACCTCCAAAGCAATTGAAGGGATATACCCTGAAGATCACCTTGCCGATGAGCTGCTCTCTTGTTACACAGCCTACGACGCTGGATCTTGAATCAATGGAAACATTTCTGTGGTCTCCCAAAACGAAGAACCTGTTTTCGGGAACCTGGAAAGGAAACTCGATATCCGTGGGATCAAGGCTTTTCTCGGAAGCATAAGGCTCTTCCACAAGAACGCCGTTTACATATACATCACCCTCGGAATCTATGTTCACCCAGTCACCCGGAGATCCCAGAACCCTCTTAACAAGGACCTTGTTGTTGTAGTAGAAAGCAAGCAGATCGCCCGGTTCAAATGTGCTCTGGTTCTGTGCTATGACTATGTCTCCCGTTTCAAGAGTGGGAGTCATTGAGTCTCCCGTAACCTTTAGTACCGTTACGAAAAAGCTTGAGACCAGAACCGCCAGGGCCGCCACCACAACCACAACTATCAGTGTGTTTCTAAGGACTTTCCTGTATTCTTTTTTATTGTTTACCCTCTTGAGCTCTTTCCTAAGCTGCTCGATGGAAGGTCTGTCCACGCTGTTTACTGTTTCTTCTGCCATGACCTTTATCAAAGTCTTTCTTTCATTTCTTCTTTATACAGATCAATTGCCTTTTGAGCATCGTCCATCATTCCTGTGATGGCAAGTACCGCTTCGGCAAGTGTTCCCGATTTTTCGATGGCGCGAAGCTTTTTTGTTACTTCTTCGTCCTTGGCTGCCATCTCTCTTGCATGTCTGGCCTTAAGTCCTGTTATGTCCTTGTCGAACTTGGCCTGCATCTCGCTTTTCTGAGCACCGAATTTTTCTCTCATCTCGGCCTTCTCGTCATCAAAGGCCTTGAGCATCTGTGCTCTTTCCTCAGCCATGTCTTTCTGAAGCTGCTGCTTTTCTTTTTCAAGTTCTTCTTTCAGCTCTTCTTCATGTTTTCTGGCTCTGTCTGCTTCTTCGGAAAATGAGATCATCATCTCCAAAAGCTCTGCTCTACTGAGTTTCTTTAAGTTTACGTCTGCCATGTGTGCAACTTCCTGATGTCTTTTTATGTTAAAAAATCTACAAAAAAAGCGATATCTTCACACAATCCTGCGTAAGATATCGCCTTAAGATATCAACCATCCCCGAAAAAGAAAACGCAAAATTGTGTTGCTGTAAATTACTGTCCTTGTACTACTGACATTTTTCAATGCCCTGTTGTTCATCCATGAACATTCTGTACCGTAATTCCAAAAAAATAGACCGTCGCTTGAGTTTACAGCCTCGGTCCCTTATGGTGCCGTTCGTCCAGCACCAGCAACTGGCTGTCTGTCACTTATGTGATTAAGACCCTTTAGTTTTGCGTCACCATTTTCCAATGGCTTTGCCCTTATTCTGCTGAAAAAGTACTCGCTAGTTAAAGCAAGATGAAAAAATAACCCCTAAAAAAATTCTTAGTTTAATCTTTCTTTAATGTGAGTTAAATATATAACACAGCGAACGATATTACAATAGTTTTTTTACAATTAAAAATTAGTTTCCAATTAAAAAGAGCCGGAGACCGCTCCAGCTCTGTGATACAAAATTTCAATTTTTATTAAAAAAATTTTGGTTTCCGTAAAATATTACTAGCGTTTCAATCCCTTGAGTAATTGAAGCATTTCATCAGAGGTTGTGATAACCTTACTGTTTGCCTGGAAACCACGCTGTGTTGTAATCATATCGGTAAACTCTTTTGCAAGGTTTACGTTACTTCCCTCAAGAACTCCTGAAGAAATGGATCCGCCGGTTCTGTATACATCCTGATAGATAGGCTCTCCTGAGTTAAGAGATGCCGCGTACATGTTATCACCTATCTTCTCAAGTCCCATTGCATTGTTGAATTCCGCAACCGCAAGCTGTCCTTTTACAATGGTCTGTCCGTTGGAATATGTTCCGTGGATTGTTCCATTGGAATCTATCGAAATTCCGGTAAGTGTTCCTCTTGCATATCCCTGGTTAAGGCCTTCCTCATTTCCTTTGTATCCGTAGATGGATGAAGAATGAGTTGAGCTTGAACCCGCATAGTTAGTGGTGTGACCGAAATTCACATTTATAGGTCCGATGTTTTTTGCATCGCCTGTGAAATTCAGTTTCACAAATCCGTCTGTATTTCCGTCTGCACTTGTAAGCTTTCCTGTGTGCTTGTCATACACAAGATCTATATCGATATCGGCTCCGTTTTTAACCTCATTATTATCCTTGTCATAGATAGCCGAAAGTGAAAGTTTGTAAGTATTGTCCTCGTCATCTCCCGCATCGGTAAGCTGGAATTTGAGAGTGTAGGAATTTCCGTCGCTTCCGAAAACGCTGATGCTAAGGTTCTTTCCCTCTTCGAGGTTGGGATCTTCTTTATCTATGTTTCCTTTGAAGTATGCTTCGGAAGTAGCTTCTCCAAGAACATAATCAAGGTTTTCATTGGTTCCGTCGCCGTCCCAGTCAATGGCTCTTCTGTTGATGACCTGAAGTCTGTCGGGAGCTGCGTTTGTAACCTCTCCGTTCTGAACACCCTTGATGTAGTAACCGTTGTTCTGTGTTACAAGGAAGCCATCCTCATCTATTGTAAGAGATCCGTCTCTTGTAAATCTGTTGTAACCGTCAACCTCGGCAACAAAGAAAGAATCTCCGTTTATCATAAGATCAAGTACGTTACCTGTACCGATGGCAGATCCCTGAGTGGAAATGCTGGTATATATGGAGCCAACCCTTGCACCAAGACCTACCTGTGAAGTATTGGTGGTTGCTCTGTTATTGCCCGCGCCGGTTCCGTTCTTTACCGTCTGATAAAGAACATCCGAAAAACCTGTGGCCTGACCTTTGTATGCTGTGGTATTTACATTGGCGATATTGTTACCAATGACATCCATCTCTAACTGATGGGTTTTAAGACCGGTGACTCCGGACCAAAGCGATCTCATCATAGTACACGTACCTCCAAATAAGGCGGTTGTCCTTTTTATGTTGTACATCCGTGTACTGAAATGGCAATCCCTTTGCCGAAAAAAGAACGTAATTATACCTGCTACATCTTTTATCGGAGGGTGATATAAAAAACTTTAGCTTTATCGAAAAAAAATTTCTACAAGCCCTGTTTTCATGTATAATTATGAAGTATGAGGTGACCAAAACATGGACTATAACAAGAAAAACGGAAGTACCGAATTAAAAAACGAGATAAGCGATATAGTTAATCTGATCCTTGCGGATTATGAAAAAGGCCGCGACGTCGACCAAATGGACGTATACAACCAGCCTGACAGGGACGCTGTAAAAGATATCGTGATAAAGCTCATACGCATCATTTACCCGGGCTACTACAGAGATAAGGTTTATAAGAGCTACAATGACAACAACAGGATCTCCGTAGTAATAGAAGATGTTATCTACAATATGCAAAAGCAGGTTGCCATCGCATTTCATCACAGCCCCGAATACAAGGACGCCGCTGATGAAACTCTTGAATGCGGTGCCAGATGCATCACTCACGAGTTCTTTAAACAGATCCCCAAGATCAGGGAATACGTAGACACAGACCTTCAGGCCTGCTACGACGGTGATCCCGCAGCCTACAGTAAGGGCGAGATCATCCTCTCCTATCCCGGTCTTTTGGCAACCACCATCAACAGGATCTCCCATGAGCTGTATCTTTTAAAGGTACCGCTGATCCCCAGGATGATGACGGAATATGCCCACGCAAAAACAGGAATAGACATCCATCCCGGAGCCACCATCGGCAAATACCTTATGATAGACCACGGAACAGGTATTGTTATCGGTGAGACATCGGTTATAGGCGATCATGTAAAGATATATCAGGGCGTTACCATAGGTGGTCTTTCCACCAAAGGCGGACAGGCTCTTAAGGGCGTAAAAAGACACCCCACCATAGAGGATAACGTAACCATCTATTCCGGGGCGTCAATTCTCGGAGGAGAAACAGTCATCGGTGAAGGCTCTGTTGTTGGAGCCAACGCATTTATCACATCCTCTGTTGAACCGGGCAGCCGCATCAGCATGAAAAGATGTAATGATAACTGATAATTATGTGCCGTGAGAACTGCAGATCATGCAGTCCTCATGGCATTTTTCATTTCCTTTACAAACTCTCCCACTTTCTGTGGAGCATCTTCCCCACTTGCATTTATGAGTTTTATTATGGCAGAGCCCACAATAGCACCGTCTGCAATGTCAGACATCTTTTTAGCCTGCTGGGGACTTGATATTCCAAATCCTATAGCGCAGGGAGTATCCGTATTTTTCTTTACAACATCAACAATGGACTGAAGGTCCGTTGATATCTCGCTTCTTGTTCCCGTAACTCCAAGGCTTGATACGATATACAAAAAGCCTTCAGCCTCTTTTGCTATCATCTCGATTCGATCAAGAGATGTAGGTGCCACAAAAGATATAAGGTCAAGGCCGTATTTTTTACAAACAGGCAAAAACTCATCCTTTTCCTCAAAGGGAATATCGGGAAGGATAAGTCCGTCTATGCCTATATCCCTGCAGGTAGAGATAAACCTCTCGGGGCCGTAGGAATAAACCACATTTGCATAGGTCATAAATACCATGGGGATCTTTACTTCTTTTCTAAGGTCCCTAACCATGTCAAAAATCTTGTCTGTAGTAACCCCGCCTTTAAGCGCTCTTTCGTTGGCTTCCTGAATGACCGGTCCCTCCGCCGTGGGATCTGCAAAAGGAATGCCCAGCTCAATAAGGTCTGCACCTGCCCGGGCCATCTCCAAAACACATTTCTTTGTCATATCAAGGCTTGGATCCCCGCAGGTTATGAAAGGGATAAAGGCCTTTTTATTTTCAAATGCACTCTTTATATTACTCATAGATTTCCTCCCCTCTGTAGCGGGCGATAGCCGCACAGTCCTTATCTCCTCTTCCGGAAACCGTGATAACGATTATCTGGTCCTTTGTCATCTCTTTTGCAAGCTTCATCGCATAGGATATGGCGTGGGACGACTCTATGGCAGGGATGATGCCCTCAGTCCTTGAAAGATATTCAAACGCTTCTACAGCTTCATCATCCGTAACAGCCACATACTCAGCTCTTCCTATGTCATGAAGATAGGCATGTTCAGGTCCGATGCCCGGATAATCAAGGCCTGCGGAAATAGAATAAACAGGAGCAATCTGTCCGAATTCATCCTGGCAGAAATAGGATTTCATGCCGTGGAAGATTCCTTTTTTGCCGGTTGCGATGGTTGCCGCAGTCTCCAAAGTATCAACACCTCTTCCCGCAGCTTCGCAGCCTATGAGCCTTACATCCTTGTCTTCAATGAAATTGTAGAAAGTACCGATGGCATTGGAGCCACCACCAACACAGGCAAGTACCGCATCAGGGAGCCTTCCTTCTTTTTCAAGGATCTGCTCTTTTATCTCAGCTGATATCACAGCCTGGAAATCCCTTACGATAGTGGGGAACGGGTGAGGTCCCATGGCAGAACCAAGGCAGTAATGAGTATCTTCTATCCTTCTGGTCCACTCTCTCATGGTCTCCGATACAGCATCCTTTAAAGTTGCTGTTCCAGTGGTAACAGGCACAACCTCAGCACCAAGAAGCTTCATCTTGTAAACGTTAAGGGCCTGTCTCTTTGTATCCTCTTCTCCCATGAACACCACGCACTCCATTCCAAGAAGCGCCGCTGCGGTTGCAGTTGCAACGCCGTGCTGACCTGCTCCCGTCTCTGCTATAAGTCTTGTCTTCCCCATCTTTTTAGCAAGAAGAGCCTGACCGAGAACATTGTTTATCTTGTGGGCACCTGTGTGATTAAGATCCTCTCTTTTAAGATAGATCCTGGCCCCGCCCAGGTCCTTTGTCATCTTCTCAGCGTAGTAGAGCCTTGAAGGTCTTCCTGCATATTCATTTAAGAGCTCTGACAGCTCTTTTTTAAATTCAGGATCGTTTTTATATTTGTCATAAGCTTTTTCCAGCTCGATGGTGGCATTCATCAATGTTTCGGGGATGTACTGCCCGCCATGTACGCCAAATCTGCCTTTCTTTTCACTCATCCTTTGTTCCTCCATTTATTTCTCTGACTGCCTTCATGAACCTTCTCATCTTTTCGGGGTCTTTCCTGTTATCCGTTTCAATCCCGGAACTTACATCAACCGCAAAGGGCTTTAATCCCGCTGCAGCTCTTACGTTTTCGCAGTCAAGGCCACCTGCAAGAAAATACGGTCTTATAAAGCCTTTTAAAAGCTCCCAGTTAAAAAGTATCCCGTCTCCCATTCCGGCATCAAGTAAGATCCCGTCTGCACCGGAGTTTTCCGCCTTATCAAGATCGGCCTTTTCTTTTATGCAAAAGGCTTTGATAACAGGCTTTTTTGAAAGACTTTTCAAAGAAGCTATATATTCCTCATCCTCTGCGCCGTGGAGCTGAGCTATGTCTATGACGTTCTCTTCAAGGAGCTTTGCAACCGTATCAAGTTCTTCGTCAACGAATACTCCCACGACTTTAATTTTTTCCGATAGTCTCTGCCTTAGCTCAAGGGCTTTTTCCGGAGATAAATACCTTTTACTTTTTTTATAAAAGACAAATCCCACATAGTCAGGCTCAAGCTCATTGGCAGTAGCGATATCTTCCGCTTTTGTAAGTCCGCAAAATTTAACACGCATAGCCTGTCCTTTCTCACATTCCGCGAAGGCTTTTCAGCATTTCTTTTTTGTCCTCTGCTCTCATAAGAGCTTCTCCCACAAGAGCTGCATCAGCGCCCATCTGCCTCATTCTGGCGGTATCCTCAGGTCCCTTTACTCCGCTTTCCGAAACAAAGATCACATCCTCGGGGATGCAGTCCAGGAGCTTTTCTCCAAGTCCGATATCCACCGAAAAGTCCTTGAGGTTTCTGTTGTTTACGCCTATGGTCCTTGCTCCGGCGCTAACCGCAGTCTCTATCTCTTTTTCATCATGACACTCAACAAGAGCAGATAGTCCAAGTTCATCGCATATCTTCAGATATCTCTTAAGACTTTCAATGTCCAGGATCGCAACGATCAAAAGAACTGCCGATGCCCCAAGAACTTTTGCCTCATAGATCATGTATTCATCAACGGTAAAATCTTTTCGAAGGACCGGAATCTTTACCGCCCCTGCAATTTCCTCAAGATATCTTTTATCTCCAAGAAACCACTTGGGCTCTGTCAGCACCGATATGGCATCGGCGCCGGCTTTTTCATATTCTATGGCTATCTCCAGATAGGGAAACTCCTCTGCGATGATACCCTTTGAAGGGGATGCCTTTTTACACTCGCAGATAAAAGACATCCCGTCTTTTTTAAGGGCTTTTTCAAAAGGAAGGTCTCCCCTTGGAAGGGCAAGGGCTTGTTTTTTTATTTCCTCAAAAGGAACGTTTTCTTTATCTATACTTACTCTTTCTTTTGCATACTCTGCTATTGTTTCAAGGATATTCATATATCACTCCTTAAAGGGCTTTATTGCTGACCTCAACAAGCTTATCAAGTGTAGCCTTTGCTTTGCCGGAGTCGATGATCTCTGCTGCAAGCTCAACGCCTTCTTTCATGCTTCCGGCCTTACCTCCGATGTAAAGAGCTGCACCTGCATTTAACAAAACAGCATTTCTCTTATGGCCTTTTTCTCCGTTTAAGATACTCAGGGTGATCTGTGCATTCTCTGCGGGAGTTCCGCCCTTTAGATCGTCCTTACTGCATCTTTCAAAGCCGAAGTCCTCGGGAGCTATGGTGGAAGTTTTGTACCATCCGTCCTTTATCTCGCAGATCTTTGTGGGAGCTGAAAGAGATATCTCATCAAGCTTGTCTGTTCCGTAAACCACCATTCCTCTTTCTATTCCAAGGCTTGCAAGAACCTGCGCAAGGGGCTCAACAAGGTAGTCATCATACACCCCAAGAAGCTGCATATTGGGCGATGCCGGGTTTGTAAGAGGTCCCAGGATATTAAACACTGTCCTGAATCCCAGCTCTTTTCTGATGGCTCCCACGTACTTCATTGAGCTGTGATATTTCTGTGCAAAGAAGAAGCACATTCCGACTTCCTCAAGGAGCTTTTTGCACATCTCGGGGCTCTGGTCTATATTTACTCCGAGAGCTTCAAGGCAGTCTGCTGTTCCGCAGAGGGATGACGCTGCCCTGTTGCCGTGCTTGGCAACCTTGATGCCGGCTGCTGCAGTGACAATGGCTGTTGTGGTGGAGATGTTAAAGCTTCCTGCGTTGTCTCCTCCTGTTCCGACGATCTCAAGGATGTCCATGCCTGTATCAACCTTGGTGGCATGATCTCTCATGGCAGCTGCGCAGCCTGCGATCTCGTCAGTGGTTTCGGCTCTGGCGCTCTTTGTGGAAAGAGCTGCAAGAAAAGCCGCATTCTGGGTAGGCGTGGTCTCGCCGCTCATTATCTCATTCATAACGGCGTAGGCTTCGTCGTAGGAAAGGTCCTCTTTGTTTACGATTTTTACGATTGCTTCTTTGATCATCTTTTGCATCCTCCTTTTGGCTCTGTCAGGTTTTTTTGCAAAAGAAAACGCCCCTGACAGAAACTTCTGTTTCTGCCAAGGACGAATATTATTCACTATCCGCGGTGCCACCTTGGTTCACGATATGACTCGTGCGCTTGCGGGATACCTTCATACCCCCGGCAACTAACGTATGCCTCACGTCACAGATACTAAGACTTAAGCCTGTTCCCCATGCCCTCCGCGGCCCATATAAGGATGTTCATCCACGCACTCCGCATACCATCCGGCTCCCACCGTCCCGGACTCTCTGGAGAGAAAGATCTCTCGGCGCCAAAATGCTTTTTCTTCCGCTTCACAGGTTTTCTATTTATTTTTATGCAATTATTCCATAATTTGTATTGTCTGTCAATGATTATTTTTTAGCACTTTAAAGGACTAAAAATATAATTTATCAACTTTGGGCAAAAGCTCCCTGAAATGCTCGTTGGTATGGCGGATCCTCTTTTCTCCAAGCTCCCCTCCGGTAATACCAAGAAGATCAAGGATAAAGATAAATCTGACACCCGCAAGGATCCTTACTTTATCCAGAATAGGATCAAGCACCGCCCTGTCGGTGGTATCAAAATAGTCCTCCATAAATCTGTCAAAGATAAATAAACTCATCTCATCGGAGTAGCCCTTAAAGGACATGCTCTCTCCGGGATTGTCCTCGCCAAACTCAACGTATGTAACGAAAAGAGCCTGCAGATCAAATATCCTGTGACCAAGGCTTAGAGTGTCCATATCTATGAGCATGGGCTCATCTCCCGCCAGCATCACATTCTTCATCTGAAGATCGCCGTGAACGAAGTGATCCTCATCAGGAATCTCCGAAATAAGCTGTCTGAGCCTTGGAAGGACCTCAGGGTCTATAAAACGTCCGATGGAATCAAGATATCCCAGGAAAACATCCTTGGAGTAAGGAGCTATTCCGGGTGTCATCTCGATCTCATGAATGGACTTAATGAAATCAGAATATTTCCTGACCGTATCAGCCGCTGTTTCAGGGCTCTCAATAATAAGGTCATTGAAGGTCTTGGCTTTTAAAAGTTCAAAAACAGAGCCGTATTTATCCCCTGCTTTGACGATATCGTAGGATATGGCTGTGGGCACGCCTGCAATAAAGGCTGCCTTTGCCATCTTTTGTTCATTGCGTATCATGGGTACTGCATTGGGGGTATTGTACACCTTAACTATAGTGTCGGCATCGACTCTGTAAACATCGCCTACCGCGCCCTGTCCAATGATCTCGCACCCTTCAACAGACATTGTTTTGATCTTCTTTTTGATGTCAAAGATATCGGTAAATCCCGTGGTTTCGAAGATCTCATAGATATCCTGACCAACCTCCGTTATCTCAACATCGCCGGAAACAGTTTTTTTCACCTTCATAAGGATCCTGAGTCCTGCGCTTGAAATGTAGGACAGTCCCGAAGCATCAAAGGTAAGGTCCCTTTCCTTGTTTTCATCAAGAGCTCCCAGGATCTCTGCCTCAATATCAGGCGCATTGCCTGAATCTATCCTGCCTTCCAGAAAGATAATAAGACGATCGTTTACAATCTCTGTTTTCATAGCTTTTTCCTTTTTTACATCCTCTCGGGTGCAGAGAAACCAAGCAGATCAATGCCGGTCTCAAGAACCTTGAGGGTCGTGGAAAGAAGTGCTATGTAGCTGCTCTTCTTATTTTCGTCGGTTTCTGACAAAATCTTGGTTCCGTGGTAAAAACTGTTAAAGCTGTTGCTGAGTTCATAAATATATGCGCAGATCCTGTTGGGTGCAAGGTCTCTTGCAGCGCCCTCAACAGCATCGGCAAATCTTGTAAGTCCCAGCATAAGGTCTTTCATTGCAGGGCTGTCGGGATCGTCAAGCTTGGCATCCTTTACTAAGCCGCCCTCTGTCTCATACTTTTTAAGTATGGATTTGATCCTGACTATAGTGTAAAGAATATATGGGCCTGTGTCACCTTCAAATGAAGTGAACTTGTCAATGTCAAAGATGTAATCCTTGGAAGGCTGATTGGATAGATCTCCGTACTTAAGCGCTGAAAGAGCTATCTTCTCGGCTGTGCTCTTTGCCTCATCGTCAGGCATATCAGGATTACTTTCTTTTACCCTTGCATACATCTTGTCGTTGATTTCCTGAACAAGGCTCTCAAGGTGCATTACGCCGCCCTCTCTGGTCTTGAAGGGCTTGCCGTCAGGTCCGTTCATGGTTCCGTTTCCGACAAACCTAAGGTCTGTCTCGGGAAGAACGAGCTTTGTCTTTTTGGCTGTTCTGAATACCTGCTCAAAATGAAGAGCCTGCCTCTTGTCTGTAAAGTAGTAAATAGCGTCGGGACGGTATTCCTTCATTCTCTCCTGAATGGTTGCAAGATCGGTTGTGGCATAAAGAGCCGCACCGTCTGACTTAAGGATGATGCAGGGAGGCATCTCTTTTGTATCGGACTTTTCAGCTACATCAACAACCAGCGCTCCCTGGCTCTCGTGAGCGTAGTCGTGAGCTTTCATATAATCAACCATGCCGGGGATGATGTCATGAACATCAGACTCACCCTTCCACAGGTCAAAGTGCACATTAAGGCTGTTGTAGTTCTTTTTAAGATCAGGAATGGAAACATTCATAATGTGATGCCAGATCGCTCTGTAAGCCTTGTCTCCGTCCTGCATGCGCTTGGTAGCTTCAAGAGCCTCTGCCTTGAAGGCTGCAGCTGCCTGCTTTTCCTCTTCGCTTGCATCATCGGAAACCTTGGTCTTGCCACTGGCTACAGGGTAGATCTCAGCGAGCTCCTGAATAGTGAAGGGAGGCTCCTTGGGGAAAGGACCTGCAAACTCGGGATCAAAATAAGGAAGCTCGGGATGGCGGCACTTAAGCTCTGTGATGATAAGTCCCATCTGAAGCCCCCAGTCGCCCATGTGGATATCACCGATAACGTTGTTTCCTGCGTACTTAAGGATCCTCTTTACAGCTTCTCCGATGATGGCGGGACGAAGATGTCCAACATGCAAAGGCTTTGCAACATTGGCTCCGCCGTAGTCAAGGATGACGGTAGGCGCATGCCCGGGAAGAGTTACTCCAAGGTGTTTTTCATGGAGCATCTTTACGATATAGTTTCTGACTGCGCTGCCCTTTAATGTGATATTCAAAAATCCGGGCTTAACAGATTCAACCTTTTCAAAAAGCTCATTGCCTTCAAGCTTTGCAGCAACATCATCTGCGATCATGAAAGGAGCCTTGCCGTACTTTTTAGCTCCTGCCATGGCACCGTTACACTGATATTCGCAAAGGTCAGGCCTGTTGGATATGGTAGCCCTTCCAAGTTCCCTGTCATATCCGGCAGCCTCAAAGGCATCGCCGATCTCTTTTGATATAAGTTCAAGTATCTTTTCCAAAATAAATCCTTCCTTTTCCTGTATTTCTTTAGTTTATTCCAAAAAACTCGTTTACAGCCGAAAGCCAGAGTGCGTAGGTCTTTTCCGAGAACATGCCGTACTCGCCGGCTGAAGTGTATTCGGTTTCGCCATAATTAAAGTAACACTCGCGGTTCTTAAAATCGATCAACCATTCATCCGTCTCTTCATCAAGTTCCACCGAGTAATAATAGGTCTCAGGTTCGTCATAATATACACTACAGGTATTAAATCCAAGATCCTGGGATCCGAATTCTCCTGCTATGACCAGTGTGCACATCATGATGTTGGCAAAGTCTTCGTCATTTTCAACCAGCCCCGGATCCACAAGATGAAGCTCTATTAGATCCGCCAGCATATCTCTGTTTACGGTAATACCGTTTCCAAGCACAAAGTCATCAATGTAATCGCAGAACTCATCAAGAGTCTTGCCCTTATATAAAACCGTAGATCCGTCAACTGTGCCGTTTCCGTAGATCAGCACGCTGTCATCGTAGGTATAAACATCTGCGTAGTCGTAGCTTATATAATCTTCCCCGAAGTCTTCCTGTTCCTCTTCTTCTCCGAAAATATCGTCGTCAAAGAAGTCCTCGATATCGAAGTTCTGAGTTAATTCTTCAGGAGGCTCAGGTGCGCTTTCAGGCTTGTGCTTGGCCAAATAGCCCTTCACCAAAGCTCTGGCAGTCATCACTGAAAATGTAAGTAAAAGAGCTACCACAAAGATGCTGATAAGTGCGATCAGCCAGGTTTTTGACTTTTTCTTTGGCGGATATTGCATATATCCCGGGCCTGCCGGATATCTGACATTCACAAGATCCGGTGAAAACGGTGTTCCGCATTTATTGCAAAACTTCTGCCCCGGTGCTATCGGAGCTCCGCAATTCGTACAAAACATTCTCATACCCTTTCTTTTTATAAAAGAAACTCTTCCTCAAACTAACATATTATATAATAAATAAACTTTTGTTTAAAGCCTTTTATCTCGCTCAGCCTTGGAAAACCCACATCCGCAGTAGTCCTGCCTGTAAAGGCCAAACCTCGCCGAAAGCTCTATAGATCTTTTATAGCCTTCTTTCTTTTTAAAGTCCGAAGGAAGAAAGCATGTGCCTGTTTCCAAAGCCGCCTGCTCTCCCACTTCATTTAAAACATCCGCATTTTTAAGAGGGCTTATGGTAAGCGTCGTGGTGAAAAGGTCAAAGCACTTTTCCTTTGCAATGCGGGCGGTTTCAAGGAGTCTTAGTTCAAAGCATTTTCTGCACCTTTCTCCGCCTTCTTTGCAGGTTTCAAGGCCCTTTGCCGCTTCAAAAAACTCCTTTGGATCATATCTTCCTTCAATGATCTCAATCTTTCCCGCAGCCCCGGTACTTTTCATGCCATCAAAGTTCTTTTCCTCAACCTGTCTGTTATATTCCGCTATAAGGCGCTTTTCCTCTTCCACCCTTTTGTAATATTCCGGCTCCTCGGTAATATTGGGGTTATAGAAAAATACCGTGATATCAAAGTATTCCCTCAGATATTCAAGGCAGTGAGAAGAACAGGGTGCGCAGCAGGCATGCAAAAGAAGCCTTGGCCGCTCGCCGTTTTCTCTGTATAATGCTATTTTTTCATCCAGCTCTCTGGCGTAATTTCTTTTATTCATAGATCTTTTTGATTATGTACTCCGCTATTTCCACAGGGGTCCTGCCGTCGGTATCCACAATGATATCGGCGCAGCCCTCATATATATCTTTTCGTGAATCCAACAGCTCTTTTATCCTCGCCATGGGATCCTCACTCTTTAATAAAGGCCTTGTATCGTCATCTTTTAGTCTCTCGTATACGGCCTCGGCACTTGTTCTCAAATAAACGGTCTTTCCAAGCTTTTTAAGGTATTCGCGGTTCTTTTCCCTAATAGGAAGGCCGCCGCCTGAAGATATGACCGTATCTCGAAGGTGCTCAGCATCAAAGAAATCCAAAAGCTCCGTCTCCATATTCCTAAAGCCATCTTCGCCAAACTCCGCAAATATCTCATTTACAGTCATCTTCTCGGAATCGGTGATGGCTTCGTCCGTATCAACAAGCTCCATATCAAGGGCCTCGGCCAGAAGCTCGGATACTGTAGTCTTGCCGGATCCCATGAATCCCACAAGGGTGATGTTCTTGGCTCCCATGACCTCATGCATCAGGGAAAGATATACCTCATCAGCCAGGTCTTTATCTATCTTAAGTCCTTTATCTTCAAACCACAGTTCAAAAGCATCAACTGCCTGATACAGCAGCATTTTAAGGCCAGAGAAGGTCTTTGCTCCGGCTTCTTTTGCCATGGCAAGAAACTTCGTCTCCAAAGGCCTGTATATTACGTCAAGGGCTGCATACATTCTTTTGTAAAAAACAGGATCGTCAATGACAACACTGTCCACATCAGGATAAAGTCCAACGGAAGTGCACTGTATGGCAAAAAACTTCTCTCCCGGAGCAAGTGATGCCAGCACATCCAGATATGAGGAAAGGCTCTTGGCCTGGACTTTTCCGTCAGTAAATTCCTCAGCTATGGCATAGGCTTTTTCCACAGTCCTGTTAAGGATAAAGACACATGCTGCGCCTTTTTCAACGCACAGATGAGCAACAGGCCTTGCAACTCCCCCCGCGCCAAGGATTATCACCGTCTTGTCCGCAAGTTCTATGCCTTCATCCTGCATAGCATGGAAAAGACCTGTGGCATCGGTATTGTAGCCTTTATAGCCACCCAAAGTCTCATCCCTTACAAGAGTGTTTACCGCTCCAATCTTTTTAGCCATGGGATCGATATCATTTAAAAAGGGGATCACATCGCTCTTATATGGCACTGTAACATTAATTCCCCTTATTCCAAGCTCATAGGCGCCTTTTACAGCACTTTCAAGCCCCTGCCCGGATACCTCAAAAGGAACGTAAACAAGGTTCTCGGAAAGGCTCTGAGCAAAAGAATTATGGATCAAAGGTGACATGGTGTGTTTCACCGGATTTCCTATGATGCCGCATGTTATTGTATGCCCGTCAGAATAATTTGCCATTGCTATCCCCCGATATTTTTAGTTGTTTTCTTTCAAATTCTACCTTGAATCTTCCCCAAACGCAAGAAAACCCGCAGACACAAAAGCCTGCGGGTTTTCTAAAATTTATGATAAATAGGTGAATATTTATCTGAGCTTGATTACAAGTCCATCCTCAGTTCCGGCAATGATGTTGCTGTCCTTTCCGGTTAGATCCTTGCCGCCAACGAAATACTGGTATTCATGAAGGATGTGATCCTTTTTCATACCTGAAATAGCCTGTCTCATATCCGTGGAAGCAAGACCGTTCTCTCCAAAAAGATCAATGGAGGAGCTGTCATACTGTCCGAAAGATATGGCTATATTTTCTATAGAAGCATTTTCTCTCGCGGGTACTTCTACTGTGAGATCAAACTGCTGTTTCTTTTCTTCCTGATTGGGAGTTTCGTTCTGCTGTGCTATCCCGTTTTGCGCTGCAGCTGCAGCTTCTTCTGCGGGTTTAAACTTGGGATCTGATACTGAGGGTATATTATATGCGTTGTAACCAGATATATAACCGTTTAATCTGTCCAAAGCCATATTCTATACCTCCTCTCTCATTTTTTATTCTGCCGTTACCGACAATAATAATATCGGTTATTAATTCCCAAGTCTTTACACCATTATACGAATATATACTATATATTGTTATGATTTTAGTCAAATTTTATATTTTCATACAATTTTCTTCATACTTTCATTAGAATTAGATCATACTATACCCGCAGCCTTAAGAAGTTGTTTAGTATATTCATGCTGAGGGTCTCTGTAGACCTCCTTTGTCTTTCCGTATTCCACAACTCTTCCGTCCTTCATGATCATTACGTGGTCGCTTATCTTGTAAACCACGCGAAGGTCATGGGAGATAAAGATAATGGATATGCCAAGTCTTTTATGTAGATTGTCCAAAAGCTCCATGATCTGAGCCTGAATGGTAACATCAAGGGCAGATACGGGCTCGTCTGCAATAAGAAGCTTGGGCGATTTCATAAGCGCGATACCGATGCACACTCTCTGCCTCTGTCCGCCGGAAAGCTGAGAGGGATATCTCTCCAGCATATTAAGAGGAAGCTCGATCTCTTTCATGATCTCTTCAACTCTTGCTCTTCGCTCCTCTTTAGTCCAGACTTTTTCCTTGTCCACTTTAAGGGGCTCTTCCAAAAGCCATCCTATTTTTTTGGCAGGATTAAGGGAATTGTAAGGATCCTGGAAAACCATCTGGGGGCTTTTGTACTTTTGCAGAATCTCACCTGTGTAGTCCTTGTTGATACCCACAATAGCCCTTGCAAGAGTGGATTTGCCGCATCCTGACTCTCCCGCTATAGCCAGAACTTCTCCCTCTTCCATATCAAAGGATACGTCGTGAAGGGCCTGTATCTTGTTCTTTTTTGAAAAGAGCTTTCTTTTTCTGTTTTTATAAAAGACATTAAGGCCGGACACCTTAAGTACTTTGGATTCTTCCATATCAGCGTCCTTCCTCTCTAAGATCTATCTTTGGAATGGCGGCTATGAGCTTTTTGGTATATATGTCTCTTGGATGAGCAAAAACTTCCGCCGTCTTTCCCGATTCCACAATATTTCCCTTTTGCATGACTATAACTCTCTTGCAGAGCTGACTTACAAGGCTAAGGTCATGGGAGATAAATATTATAGAAGTCTGCGTCTCTTTATTAAGCTTTTTTAAAAGCTCCACGATCTGCGCCTGAACTGTCACATCAAGAGCTGTCGTAGGCTCATCCGCAATGAGGATCTTGGGATTACCTATCATGGCAGATGCTATCATAACTCTCTGCCTCATTCCGCCGGAAAGCTCATGAGGATACATATAATAAACATCCTCGGCGTTTTCAAGGCCCACATCCTTTAGCATTGCTATAGCCTTTTCTTTTCTGGTCTTTTTGTCGATCTCGGGATGATGGATAAAAAGAGGCTCCTCCACCTGCCATCCGATCCTCTTTACAGGATTAAGGCTTGTCATGGGCTCCTGGAAAATAATGGATATCTCATCTCCCTGATAGCCTCGAAGGGTCTTTCTGTCGCAGGTTAAAAGGTCATTTCCGTCAAACATGATCCTGCCGCTTTTTGTAAGAGACTTTCTGTTTAAAAGACCTGCTATCGCAAGGGCACTCATACTCTTGCCGGATCCCGACTCTCCTACGATCCCGACGATCTCGCCTTTTTCAAGCATCAGATCAAAATCCTCCACAGCAACCTCAGGAAGATCATGGTCATGGAACTCTATATGAAGATCAGTAACATCAAGGATTATTTCCATCTTCTGATCCCTTCTCCCAGAAATGCAAATCCCAGCACCATAAGAACAATGACAATACCGGGACACAAAACATAACTTGGGTTAGCAAACATGTACTGCTGCGCATCCGAAAGCATTCTGCCAAGGCTTGCATAGGGCGGCTGTGAGCCAACCCCCAGATAACTAAGTCCCGCCTCAGCCAGCACAGCATTGTTAAATCCGATGAGTATGGATGAAGCAAGCACTCCCTTTATATTGGGAAGTATGTGCACAAATATCATTCTGAAATCAGAAACGCCCTGCAGCTTGGCGCTCTCCACATAGTCCATGTTCTTGCAGTGAAGGACTTCGCCTCGAACGATCCTGGCAAAACTGGGCACAAAAGCTATTCCCAGAGAGATCAGAAGCTGCGACCAGCCTGTTCCGAAAAGAGATACGATGACAAGTGCAAGTAAAATGCTTGGAAAAGCAAAAAGGGCATCGATGATCCTCATAACTACTTCATCGAGTGTTCCGCCGTAGTAGCCTGTAACCGCTCCGATTATAGTTCCGACTCCTGCACCGATCACTACGGTTCCAAGGGCAATAAAAAGTGTAACCCTGCTTCCGTACATGACTCTGCTGAACACATCACGTCCCATGTTGTCGGTTCCCATAATATGTCTAAAAGAAATACCCTGAAGCTTTTCAGCGGCATTCATTTTGGTGGGCTCATGAGGCATCCAGAACAGTCCTACCACCACCATAAGAAGGATAAGCCCCGTGATGATAAGTCCTGCCATCAGATATGGGTCTTTTCTGACCTTTTTAAGTACACTCTTGTAATCTTTCATTTAGTCGTCTATCTCGATTCTGGGATCTATGATCCTGTAAATAATGTCAACCATCAGGTTTATAAGGATAACTATTATGGCAATTCCCATGATTATGGCTTCTACAACGGGATAATCCCTGTTGCTGATGCTTGATAAAAGAATCCTTGAAATACCGGGAATGCTGAAAACCTGCTCTATAACTATACTGCCTGCAACCATGTCCGCCAGCAGCATTCCAAGGAAGGTGATAACGGGTATCATGGCGTTTTTAAGCACATGTCTGTAAAGCACGCCGTCTGTATCATTACCTCTGCTGTAAGCAGTTCTTGTATAGTCCTTGGCCGCTTCGTCGATAAGGCTTCCTCTAAGCATCTTGACCGTCATAGCGATCTTGGG